>NZ_JASGDQ010000140.1:0-52339 GCF_047607185.1 Nocardioides sp.
CTTGAGGAACCGCTCGACGTGACCCTTCTTGGTGTCGTAGTCGTGCTGGTCGATCTTGGGACGAAGCTTCATCTCCTTGATGATCACGTTCGTCTGGTTGCGGCGCGCGTCACGGGCCTTCTGGGCGTTCTCGTACTTGAACTTGCCGTAGTCCATGATCTTGGCGACCGGCGGGTTGCCCTGCGGGGCGATCTCGACGAGGTCGAGGTCGGCCTCCTGGGCAAGGCGCAGCGCATCGGCCGTCGGCACGATGCCGACGGTCTCGCCGTTGGGACCAACGAGGCGGACCGAGGGGACCCGGATCCGGTCGTTGATGCGAAGCTCGGTGCTGATATGTCCTCCAGTGGTGTGGTTGACCGGAGGTCCTGCCCCGACAAATCGAAAAAGGGCCTCCGCTGATCAAGCGGAAGCCAGTCGCCGCGTCGCCCGCACTGGGCACGCTTCCGGAGAACCGCTGTCCGCGAACGCCGTACGACGTCCTCCGGACTGCTCCGGGACCGGACCCGACGACCTGTGCAGCCTTGGTCGATGCGGGTGGGACGACAGTGGCTGCCTTCCGCTTGTGGATGGTCCTCCCATTGCTGGGAGTCGCATCGGTCAACAGCAGAGGCTACCGGATCATTCCGTCTCGGACGAATCGCCGCCGAGGTCGGGCACGGCCGGCGGCCCGGCGGCAGGCCGGAGCCAGGCGGCTCGGGTGGTCCCGTCCGAGCCGGCGATGGCGGCGAGCTGCCACCCGGCGGCCAGCGCCTTGAGGTTGTCGCCCTCCACGACCAGCTTGGCCGGGCCCGCGATGTCGACCAGCAGCGCCTCGGCCTGCTCCTGGACGGCGGCCTTGGCCGCGTCGGCGGCGGCGACCGGCACCGGCCGGGCGTCCTCCCGCCAGGCACGCAGGGTGGCCATGCTGCTGAAGGCGAGTAGCGCGTGCCGGCCGTCGGCGCCGCGGATCAGCACGGTCGCCATGTCGGAGGTCTTGTCCGCGCCGTGCTCGTCCACCTCGCCGAGAACCGCGACCACCGGGACCAGCAGCCGGGCCTGGACCAGCGCGGCCACCGCGTCGGGGTAGGAGCCGGTGCCGTCGGCCAGTCGGGCGAGCGCGGTGGCCAGTCGGGGGTCGGCCGCGCCGTCGTCGGCGGGGAACGCCGGGGCCAGGATCTCGCGCGGCTCGGTCACGAGGCTCGATTCTGCCACTGGGACCGCGTGGAAGACTGAGAGCATGTTGGACTCGATCACCTGGGGCGTCTTCGCGGCGATGGGCACCGTCCTCGGCGGGGTCGGGACCTGGTTCGCCTACCAGCGCCGCGGGGCGCGCTCGGCCGCCCGCTGGCTGGCGGTCACGCTGCTCTTCCCGGCCGCCTATCTCACCCGGACGCTGAAGATGTTCGGTCGGATCGCCGACGCCATCTCCGACTGGGCGCTCTCCTTCGTGTGGAACCCGATGGTCTGGGTCGGCATCGCCCTCGGGGTCGTCGCGGTGGCGCTGTTCCTGGTCTCCGGGCGGCTGCCGTCGAAGGTGGCTCCCCAGCAGGCCGCCAAGCCGCTGCCGGCCGGCCGCGCGCCGGTCGCCTCGCAGGGCGATCCCGAGCTCGACGAGATCGAGGCGCTGCTACGGAAGCACGGCATCTCATGACCGCTGCCGCCGCAGCGGCGACCCAGCGCAACCGGCTGTGGTCGCGGCTCTCGGCAGCCGTCGCCGCTCACCCCGAGCCGCTGGCCACGCCGACGATGGTCGTCGACCTGGACGCCTTCGACGCCAACGCCGCGGATCTGGCCCGCCGCGCCGCCGGCCTGCCGATCCGGGTCGCCTCGAAGTCGCTGCGGGTGCCGGCGCTGATCGGCCGCGCGCTGTCGCTGCCCGGCTTCGCCGGCGTACTGGCGTTCACGCTCGCCGAGGCGCTGTGGCTGGAGGAGCAGGGCATCAGCGACGACATCGTGGTCGCCTATCCGAGCGTTGACCGGGGCGCCCTGGCCCGGCTGCTCGCCTCGCCGGCGGCGGCCACTCACATCACGCTGATGATCGACTCGGTCGACCATCTCGACCTGATCGCCTCGCTGCGCGGTGCCGACTCAGCCGAGGTCAAGGTCGCCATCGACGTCGACGCCGGCCTCGACCTGCGGGTCACCCGGGTCGGGCCGCGCCGGTCCCCCGTCACCGACGCGGCCGCGGCCGAGGCGCTGGCCCGGGCCAGTCAGCGGCCGGGGTTCCGGCTGGTCGGCGTGATGACCTACGAGGGTCAGGTCGCCGGCGTGCCCGACATGGTCCCGGGCCAGCGGATGCGCTCGGCGGTGGTACGACGCCTCAAGAGCCTCTCGGTGGGCCAGCTGGCCGACCGGCGTCGTGAGGTCGCCGCCGCGATCGCCCGGGTGACCAAGCTGGAGTTCTGGAACGCCGGCGGGTCGGGCTCACTGGAAACCTCCGCCGCCGATCCGATCGTCACCGAGCTGACCGCCGGCTCGGGACTGCTGGTGCCGGCGCTGTTCGACCACTACCGCGCCTTCGCGCCGCGCCCGGCGGCGTACTTCGGGCTGCCGGTCACCCGGATCCCCGGACCCGGGACGGTGACCGTCCATGGCGGCGGGCTGGTCGCCTCGGGCGCCCCCGGTTCCGATCGGCTGCCGCTCCCCTGGGCTCCCGCCGGGCTGTCGCTGACCGCACTGGAAGGGGCCGGCGAGGTGCAGACCCCGCTCACCGGCGAGGCCGCCGATCGGCTCCGTGTCGGCGACCTGGTGTGGTTCCGGCACGCCAAGTCGGGCGAGCTGTTCGAGCACGCCAACACCGCGCACCTGGTCTTCGGCGACCGGATCGTCGAGTCCGTCCCCACCTACCGCGGCCATGGCCTGGCGTTCTGACGCAGGTTTTCCACAAGCTTCGGCCGCTCCGGTTGCCGCTGCTCCGTCGGTTGCGGATGCTGGGCGCGTCGGCGACGATCTCGGGAGGAGCCGACCATGGCGGAGGTGAGGAAGATGAGCGCGATCAGCGTCGAGCGTCCGTCGGAGGACGGGCTGGTGCGGATCCCCATGACCTGGGAGGAGTACCTCGCCGCCGATGTCGTCCCGAGCGATTACTACGACGGGGCGATGGTGGTCATGAACCGACCGAGGCGCACACATCAAGAAATCGCGAGACGGTTGGAAGACGCCCTTCGCGCGACAGCGCCCGAGGGCGTCGAGGTCATCCGCGAGTGGGGCTGGTCACCCGCCGGAGTGAAAGAGGAGCTCGGTCCTGACCTCATGGCCTTCCCGCAGACCGACGAGGACCTACGCTTCTCCGGCGTGCCGTTCCTGGTCGTGGAGGTGCTCTCCGGCAACCGGCGTGACGACCTGGTGGCCAAGCTCAATCGCTATGCCGCCTGGGGCGCACCCGACTACTGGATCGTCGACCCGCGCGACCGGGTGGTGATCACGCTCCGCAACGACAGCGGCACGTTCACCGAGACCGGTCGGTTCACCGACGGCGACGTCACCCTGAGGTACGGCGCCGTCGAGGT
The DNA here is from genome assembly GCF_047607185.1 of Nocardioides sp. Classification (GTDB taxonomy): domain Bacteria; phylum Actinomycetota; class Actinomycetes; order Propionibacteriales; family Nocardioidaceae; genus Nocardioides. The sequence continues at coordinate 3,489 of NZ_JASGDQ010000140.1, forward strand.
GCCCGTCGACCTCGACGCGCTCTTCGGGTGAGCGAGCCACCGGTCCGAGGCGACGCCGAGCAGGTCCTCGCTCTCGCCCTGGGCCGGCCACCGACGCTCGGCGCCGGCCGGCTGGTCCGCATCGACGGCCCGGCGGGGTCGGGCAAGACCACCTTGGCCGCCGCCGTGGCCGACCTGGCGGGGGCGCGGGTGGTGCACCTGGACGACCTCTACGAGGGCTGGGACGGGCTGCCGCGGATCGACGCGCAGCTGGGCTCGCTGCTGCGGCCGCTGGCCGAGGGCCGTCCGGGCAGCTACCGCCGCTACGACTGGCATACCGGCCACTTCGCCGAGACCGTGGTCGTCGAGCCGGCCGGCCTGCTGGTGCTGGAGGGCGTCGGCAGCGGGGCCGATGCCTACTCCGCACTGGGCACGGTGCTGGTGTGGGTCGAGGCACCCGACGAGGTGCGGATGCGTCGCGGCATCGAGCGCGACGACGACGCGTTCGCGCCCTACTGGGACGCCTGGGCGCGCAGCGAGCGGGCGCTCTTCGCCCGGGAGCGCACCCGGGAGCGAGCCGACCTCATCGTCGTGACGTGAGCGCCGGCCGGACCAGCCGGCCGTCGGCGACCAGGCCGCCGGATTGCTTGACGAGGCGCTGGAAGATGAGGGTCTCCATCGACTCGATGCCGGCCAGGCCGCCGATCCGGCCCGAGACGAACTCGTAGAGGTGGGCCAGGTCGCGGCAGCTGAGCGAGGCCACCAGGTTGTCCCGGCCCGACATCGCCGCAACGAAGCCGACCTCCGGCAGCTCCGGCACCGCCTCGCCAATCTCGCGGCGGCCGGCTCTCCGCCCGACTGCCGGTCCGGCTACTGATCGGCCCCGGCCTGCTGATCGTCGGCGCCGGACTGCTGGCCATGTCCGGGCTGCACGCCGACACCGGCTGGACCCACCTCGCGCTGGGGCTGGTGCTGGGCGGCATCGGCAGCGGGCTGGCAAACCCGCCGCTGGCCTCGACCGCGGTCGGCGTCGTCCATCACCACCAGGCCGGGATGGCCTCGGGCGCCAACACCACGTTCCGGCAGATCGGCATCGCGGTCGGCGTGGCGGCGTACGGCTCCATCTCGACCACCGGACACGGTGCCCTCGGCGCCGGCCCGGCGGCGTTCGTGGACGGCCTCAACCGGCTGCTGCTGACCTCCGGCGGGGTCGCGCTCGTGGGCGGGGTGCTGGCGGTGCTGCTCATCCGGCAGCGCGACTTCGTGGCGCAGCACTGAGCCCGCGCGCTACTGGTACGGCGTAGAGCGGGCCACCTCGAGCGAGCGGGCGAGGCTGAACGGCGACGCCTGACGGATCAGCCAGGGACGGCCGAACCAGAGGTAGGCGTCGACATAGCGCAGCGCGAGGCGCTGCTGCTGCTCGCTGAGTCCGAGACCGGGCTCGCCGGTGACGTCGGTGGTGGGGGGCACCCCGAGGGTGTCGCAGGTGGTGTCGGAGACGCTGCGGCAGGTGGCCGCGTTGTCGAAGTCGGCGCCGGGATGCTCGGCGCGGTGCTGCAGCCAGGTGAACGGCCGGCCGTTGTCGGCGGTGTCGATCACCATGTGCTTGCCGGTGATGCCGTCGGCCTCGAGCGCGTCGATGATCTGCTTGCCGTAGTCGATGTTGTCGGGCACCGAGGAGTAGTGGGTCGCCCCGAGGGCGATGCCCCGGACGTACTCCACGCCGGCGGCCTCCAGCACCGGCACGATCTTGGCCAGGGAGAGCCAGTCTGCGTCGGAGGCGTCGAGGTAGACGCTGGTGCGGGGCAGCGCGGACAGTTTCTGGGCGGCGTAGCGGACCAGCGAGAGCCGGACGGCCGGGTCGGCGGTGCGCAGCTCCCAGGAGTTGTTGGGGATCGCGTTGAGGCCGAGGTCCGGCTCCAGGATCAGCGCGACCCGGGCGTCGCCGATCGCGGCGGCGGCCTGGTCGATCCAGGCGCGGTAGTCGGCCTGCTCGGCCCCGGAGAGCGGCTTGCCGCGGCCGGACTCCTCCCGCGGCCACTCCCGGAAGATCGCCAGCTGGATCAGCGCGTCGTCGCCGAACTCCGCCTGCTGCTCGGCGATGAAGCCGCTGATCGCCTCGCGGATCCGGGAGGTCGGCCAGTTCGCGGCGAACCAGATCACCCGGGGCTGCAAGGCGATCTTCGCGAGCTGGGCCTTGTTGTCGCCGCTCGCGGCCTGGTACGCCGGGTAGATGCCGTTCCACTCGCCGCGATAGACCGCCCACGGGCCGCCGTCGAGGGGGTTGTCCGACTTCACCACCCGGGCCCGGGAGACTCGCGAGGCCGGGGCGTAGCCGGCCTCGCGTCCGGTCACCTGCACGGAGATCTTCTTGCCGATGTGCCTCACCGTGGGGGTGAACCGGCGCTTGGTGGCGCCGGCGACCGGCTTGCCGTCGACCAGCCACTGGTAGCTGAATCGGGTGTCGGGGTCCCAGTTCTTCGGGATCTTGACCGTGACCGTCTGTCCCGCGACGGCGGCGCCGATCTTGGGCGCCCCGCCGGGTGTCACCACCTTGGGGCCGTAGCGGCCGGTCACCGGGGCCACGGTCGATGCCGTCGGCGCGCTCGACGGCTCGGTCGCGGAGTCGGCCTTCGACTCGCCGAGCCAGCCAAGTGCCCAGGCGCCCGTCACCAGCAGCGCCACCAACACCACCAGTGACCCGGCCGCGAGCGCCGCGACGCCACGGCGGGGCCGGAGGGCGGCGGCGCGGTGCGCGGGCAGGTCGATCACATCCCGGGGCAGGTCTGGCGGTCTCCTCCGACCATCCGACACCGGATGCCGTCAGGTCAAGTCGGCGAGTGCCGTCAGCGGGTCAGCTCGGTGGCCAGCTGCCGCAGCGTCCGGACGGCGGTCCTGGCCGAGGCGCCGTCGGAGGCCTGGATCCCCATGGCGGAGATCTCCGAGCCGTCCGAGAGGTCGAGGCGCACCCACGGAGCGCCCCGCGGCAGCCGCACCGCGACGATCTGCGCCCACGCCAGGTCGCGGCGCCGGTAGCCGTTGACGACCGTCAGCCGGTCCCGTGTCGCGGTCACCCGGGACCGGGTGATGGCGTGCACGCAGACCAGGATCAGCAGCGCGATGAAGGCCAGCGTGAGCTTCTCGAAGAGGGTGAACTTCGCCTGCGTCTCCGCGTCGAAGCTCAGCCAGGACATGGTGCAGACGACCACGAGTCCGACCACCAGCACGGCGGCGACGATGCGTGGTCCGAGCGGCCGCCACGTCCGCGGCAACGGCAGCGGCGGTGGCTCCGGCTCCTCCGGTGACGGCTCAGAGCCGGCAGGCATGGATCTCGGTGAGCAGGATGCCTCGGGCCCCGACGGCGTAAAGGTCGTCCATCAGCCGCTGGGAGCCGTCGCGCGGCACCATCACCCGTACGGCGACCCAGCCCTCGCGGCGCAGCGGCGAGACCGTCGGGCTCTCGATGCCGGGGGTGAGCGCCACCGCCGCCGGCACCGCGGCCTCGGGGATGTCGTAGTCCATCATCAGGTAGCTGCGCGCCACCAGCACGCCCTCGATGCGGCGCTGGAAGATGTCGAAGCCGTCGGGGGCGTTGCCGGAGCGGCCGATCAGCACCGCCTCGGAGGCGAGGATGACGTCGCCGAACACCTCCAGGCCCGCCTGCCGGAGCGTGGAGCCGGTCTCGACGACATCGGCGATGGCATCGGCGACGCCGAGTTGGATGCTCGACTCGACCGCGCCGTCGAGACGCACCACCTCGGCCTCGATGCCGCTGCGGCGCAGGAAGTCGTCGACCACTCCGGCGTACGACGTCGCGATCCGCTTGCCGGCCAGGTCGGCGGTCTCGGTGAAGGCGCCGACCGGTCCGGCGAACCGGAACCGCGACCGGCCGAAGCCCAGCCGCAGGATCTCCTCGGCCTTGGCGCCGGAGTCGGCGAGCAGGTCGCGGCCGGTGATGCCGATGTCGAGGGTGCCCTCGCCGACGTAGAGCGCGATGTCGCGCGGGCGCAGGTAGAAGAACTCGACGCCGTTCTCCTCGTCGATGAGCGTGAGTCGCTTGGCGTCGTCGCGCTGCCGGTAGCCCGCCTCGCGCAGCATGTCGGAGGCGGACTGGGAGAGCGAGCCCTTGTTGGGGACCGCGACCCGGAGCAGGGACTGCGTGGGAGTCATGGGTGGGACCTTCAGAGGTGGGAGTAGACGTCGTCGAGGGTCAGGCCGGTGGCGAGCATGAGCACCTGGGCGTGGTAGAGCAGCTGGCTGATCTCCAGCGCGGCCGCGTCCCTGCCCTCGTGCTCGGCGGCCATCCAGGACTCGGCGGCCTCCTCGACCAGCTTCTTGCCGATGGCATGGACACCGGCGTCGAGCTCGGCGACGGTGCCGGATCCGGCCGGCCGGGTGCGAGCCTTCTCGGACAGCTCGGCCCAGAGCTCGTCGAACGTCTTCACAGGGCACAAGCCTAGGGCTTGCCGGGCCGGCGCCTCGATCCGGGCCATCAGGTGAAGAGGCCGGTCTTGAACCGCGCCCGCACCCGGCGCAGCGTCATCGCGGTCGACAGCGCCGCCGCCGCGGCCTCGTAGCCCTTGTCCTCGCGGGAGCCCTCCAGGCCGGCCCGGTCCAGCGCCTGCTGCTCGTCGTCGCAGGTGAGCACGCCGAAGCCCACCGCGACGGTGTGGTCGAGCGCGACCCGGGTTAGCCCCTCGGTGGCCGAGCCGCAGACGTAGTCGAAGTGCGGCGTGCCACCCCTGATGACCACGCCGAGCGCGATGATCGCGTCGAAGCCACGCTGGGCCATCGCGCTGGCCACCACCGGCAGCTCGAAGGTGCCGGGCACCCGGGCGAGCACCGGGTCCTCGACCTGGTGCTCGCTGCAGGCGCGCTTGGCGCCGGCCAGCAGCCCGGCCATCACCTCCTCGTGCCAGCTGGCGGCCACGACGCCGACGCGCAGGTCGTGGCAGTCGATCGGCTGTGGGGTGGGTGCGCCCTGTCCGCTCATGGTCAGGCTCCTCGGCTGTCGAGATCCGGCAGGACGTGTCCCATCCTGTCGCGCTTGGTGCGCAGATACGCGATGTTGTGGTCGTTGGGGTGTGACGTGAGCGGCACTCGCTCGACCACCGCGACACCGTAGTCCTCCAGGTCGGCGACCTTCTGGGGGTTGTTGGTGAGCAGCCGCACGCTGCTCACTCCGAGGTCGCGCAGAATCTGGCTGGCGGCCGCATAGTGGCGGGCGTCGGCGGGCAGGCCGAGGTCGAGGTTGGCGTCGACCGTGTCGCGGCCGGCGTCCTGCAGCGCGTAGGCCCGCAGCTTGGCCACCAGGCCGATGCCGCGGCCCTCGTGGCCACGCAGGTAGACGACCACGCCACGGCCCGCCTCGACCACGCGCCGCAGCGACTCCTCGAGCTGGGGACCGCAATCGCAGCGCTGGCTGGCGAAGACGTCGCCGGTCAGACACTCGGAGTGGACCCGAGTCAGCACCGGCGTCCCGCCGGAGATGTCACCGGAGATGTCACCGTGCACCAGCGCAAGGTGCTCGCTCCCGGATCCGGCGGAGTCGTCCACCGCGACGCGGAAGCCGTACGCCGTGAAGTCGCCGTACCTGGTGGGGAGCAGGGTCTGCGCCACCCGCTCGACGAGCACGTCGTGGCGGCGGCGGTAGCCGACCAGGTCCTCGATCGAGATCATCGCCAGGCCGTGCTCGTCGGCGAACTCGCGCAGCTGCGGCGCCCGCGTCATAGTGCCGTCGTCGTTGACGATCTCGACCAGCGCCCCCGCCTCGGGAAGGCCGGCGAGTCGGGCCAGGTCGACGGCCGCCTCGGTGTGACCGCGGCGGGCCAGCACGCCGCCCTCGTGGTAGCGCAGCGGGAACACGTGGCCGGGCCGGGTCAGGTCGCCGGCCACCGTCGCCGGGTCGGCCAGCAGGCGGGCGGTCACCGCGCGGTCGTGGGCAGAGATGCCGGTGGAGACGCCGTCCCGGGCGTCCACCGAGATCGTGTACGCAGTCCGCATCCGGTCCTGGTTGCGGGGCACCATCAGCGGCAGGTCGAGGGCGTCGAGCCGATCCCCGGGCACCGCGACGCAGATGACGCCGCTGGAGTGCCGGACCGCGAAGCCCATCAGCTCCGCAGTCGCGGCCGCCGCCGCGAAGATCAGGTCACCCTCGTTCTCGCGGCCCTCGTCGTCGACGACCACGACCGGCCGTCCTGCCGCGATCTCGGCGATGGCCAGCTCGACCGGGTCGAGCCGAACCCCGCCGTACTGCTCGCTCACCGGGTCACCAGCCGCTCGACGTGCTTGGCGATGATGTCGACCTCCAGGTTGACCCGCTCGCCGGGCTGCCGCAGCCCGAGCGTGGTGCGGGCCAGCGTCTCGGGGATGAGGCTGATCGTGAAGCTCTGCTCTCCCGCGGTGACCACGGTCAGGCTGACGCCGTCGACGGCGACGGAGCCCTTGTCCACCAGATAGCGGGCCAGCTCGGGTGGGACGCTGATCTCGACGACCTCCCAGTGCTCGCTCGGCTCGCGCCGCAGGATCGTGCCGACGCCGTCGACGTGGCCTTGCACGATGTGGCCGCCGAGCCTGGTCTGTGGGGTCACCGCGCGCTCCAGGTTGACCCGGTCGCCCGGGCCGACGCCGGCGAGCGAGGTCTTGTCGAGGGTCTCCTGCATGACGTCGGCGGTCCAGGTGCCGGCGTCGGTGTCGGCCACGGTCAGGCAGCAGCCGTTGACGGCGATCGAGTCGCCGTGCTTGACGTCCTCCAGCACGGTGGTCGCGGTGATCGAGAGACGCAGGCTGTCGCCCTGGTCCAGCACGGCGGCGACGGTGCCGAGCTCCTCGACGATTCCGGTGAACATCAGTGGGCCTCCGATGGCTTCTCTGTTGACAGGGTGATGCGGACATTGGGCTGCTCGCCGTCGATCCCGGGCAGCACCGTCACGTCGGTGACGGTGGGCCGGAGCGCGTCGGCGATGGTGGTGATCCCGAGATCGGCGACCGCGCAGAGGCCGGCGCCGAGGAGTATGGGGGCGACGTAGCAGACGATCTCGTCGACCAGGCCGGCGGTGACGAAGGCGGCCGCCAGCGTCGGGCCGCCCTCCAGGAAGACGTGGTGCCGCTCGCGGGACCAGAGCTCCTTCAGCGCCTGGTGCGGGTCGCGGGTCCGCAGCCGGACGGTCTCCGGCCACCCAGAATCTGGCGGAGCGTTGAAGACCCGGTGGGTCGGCGCCAGGTCGCGCAGTCCCATCACCGCGCGCAGCGGCTGTACGGCGACGGGCCGGTCGTGCTCGTCGCGCACCGTGAGCTCGGGGTCGTCAACGACGACGTTGTTGGTGCCGACCAGCATCACGTCAGCCAGCGCCCGGAGCCGGTGGGTGTCCAGCCGGGCTGCTCGGGAGGAGATCCAGCGGCTGGTGCCGTCGGCGGCGGCGCTGCGGCCGTCGAGCGTGGTGGCCAGCTTCCAGGTCACGAAGGGCCGCTGCCGACCGGTCGCGATGGTCCAGACCCGGTTGAGGTCGCCGGCCTCCTCGGCCAGCAGGCCGGCCTCCACCTCGATGCCGGCCGCCCGGAGGAGGTCCGCGCCGCCTGCGGCGACCGGGTTGGGGTCGGTCTGGGCGTAGACCACCCGGCGTACCCCAGCGTCGATCAGCGCCTCCGCGCAGGGCCCGGTCCGGCCGGTGTGGGCGCACGGCTCGAGGGTGACCACGGCGGTGGCGCCGCCGGCCCGGTCCCCCGCGCGGGCGAGCGCGTCGGCCTCGGCGTGCGGCGTGCCGGCACCGCGGTGGAAGCCCTCGGCCAGAGTGACGCCGCCGGGGGTGAGCAGCACGCAGCCGACCCGGGGGTTGGGCCACCTCGGCACCCCGGCGCTGGCGGCGAGCGCGAGGGCGCGCCGCATTGCGGCAGTCTCGGCGTCGCTGAACATAGATCAGGCCCCTTCGTCCGCCTCGCGGACCCTGGGGCCTGTGAACAAGTGCTCGAGTCCGGCTCCTGTCGGGGCCGGACGAGGAGCAGGTGCGTGCGCTTCCCATCCGGACTTTCACCGTCGGTCCAGGAATCTCACCTGGTCAACCGATGACTGGCTGCCATCGGGTCGCGGACTCCTGAGCGAAGCGATAGGAGCTTCGGCCAGTCACCGCCGGTTCGGAATTACACCGACCCCAGAGCACGCGAGCTGTTGGCTCGTCCATGCGATCCTACCCCACGCCGAGTCGGCAGAAGTGCAGGTCCCAGAACCGCCGAGTCGGCAGAAGTGCAGGTCCCAGAACCGCCGAGTCGGCAGAAGCGCAGGTGGTGCACCAGCACTTCTGCCGACTCGGGCCCTTTCAGGCCAGCACTTCTGCCGACTCGCGCCCTTTCAGGCCAGCACTTCTGCCGACTCGGCGCGGCGGCGCAGCGCGGTGACCATGGCGTCGGGGTCGGCGGCGGAGTAGACCGCGGAGCCGGCCACGAAGACGTCCGCGCCGGCCTCGGCGCACCGCTCGATGGTCTCCAGGCTGACGCCGCCGTCGACCTGCAGCCAGGTCTCGACGCCGTGCCGGTCCATCATGGCGCGGGCGCGGCGGATCTTCGGCAGGCAGAGATCGAGGAACCGCTGACCGCCGAAGCCGGGCTCGACGGTCATGATCAGCACCATGTCGAGCTCGGGCAGCAGCTCCTCGTAGGGCTCGATCGGGGTGGCCGGCTTGAGCGCCATGCTCGCCCGGGCGCCCTGGCTGCGCAGCTCGCGGGCGAGCCGCACCGGCGCCTTGGCCGCCTCGACGTGGAAGGTGACGCTGCCGGCACCCGCCTCGGCGTACGCCGGAGCCCACCGGTCGGGGTCCTCGATCATCAGGTGGGCGTCGAGCGGGATGCTGGTGGCCCTGCTCAGCGCCTCGACCATGGCCGGCCCGAAGGTCAGGTTGGGCACGAAGTGGCCGTCCATGACGTCGACGTGGACCCAGTCGGCGCTGCCGATCCGCGCCACCTCCGCGCCCAGCTGGGCGAAGTCGGCGTTGAGGATGCTCGGCGTGATCTGGATGTCTCCCACGGCCGCGATCCTAGTGACTCCGCCGGTGACAGGATGGGCCGGTGACCAACCCCTTCCTCCGGGCCAGCACCCTGTCCGACGAGTACCCGCCCTTCGACCTGATCCGCTTCGAGCACTTCCGGCCCGCCTTCGAGGCGGGCATGGCCGAGCAGCTGCGCGAGATCGAGGAGATCGCCGCGACACCGGCGTCGTTCGCGACCACCGTCGAAGGACTGGAGCGCAGCGGCGCGATCCTGCGCCGGGTCTCGCAGGTCTTCGACAACCTCTGCGCGGCCGACGGCGACGAGCGGTTCCACGACCTCGACGCCGAGCTGGCGCCGTTGCGTGCCGCCCACGCCGACGCGATCAGCCAGCACGCGGGACTGTTCGCGCGGGTGCGGGAGGTCCACGAGGCCCGGCACACCGCCGGCCTGACGCCGGAGCAGGTCAACCTGGTCGAGCGGATCCATACCGACTTCGTCCGCGCCGGCGCGGCGCTGTCGCCGGCCGCCAAGGCGGAGCTCGCCGAGCTCAACGCCCGGCTGGCCGAGCTCGCCTCGACGTACTCCTCGCACCTGCTCAAGGACAACAACGACCTGGCGGTGCTGGTCGACGACCTCGCTCAGCTCGACGGCTTGGCACCGGACTCGGTCGAGTCCGCCCGGCAGGCGGCGGCCGACCGTGGCCTCGACGGCTACCTGCTCACGCTGTCGCTGTTCACCAACCAGCCGTGGCAGGAGGTGCTCGCCGACCGTGGCCTACGCCGGCGCATCCACGAGGCCTCGGTGGCTCGCGGCCGGCGCGGCAACCAGTGGGACACCCGGGCGACGCTGGTGGAGATCGCCGCGGTGCGGGCTCGCCGGGCCGCGCTGCTCGGCTACCCCAGCCATGCGGCGTACGTCGTCGCCGACGAGACCGCGGGCACCACCGAGGCGGTGACCGACCGGCTGCTGCCGATGGTCGGACCGGCGGTCCGCAACCTCGACGCCGTCGCCGCCGAGCTGACCGAGGCCCTGCACGCGGACGGTCACGAGGGGCCGCTGCAGCCGTGGGACTGGTCCTACTACTACGCGAGGCGGACCGCCGAGCGGCACTCGCTCGACCTGGCCGAGCTGCGGGCGTTCCTGCCGCTCCCCCAGGTCCGCGACGACGGCGTCTTCGCCGCGGCGAGCGCGCTCTACGGGCTGTCCTTCACCCGGCGCGAGGATCTGCCGCCGGCCCATCCCGACATCGAGGTCTACGACGTCGCCGACGACACCGGCCGGCACCTCGGCCTGGTCGCCTGTGACTGGTTCGCCCGCGACACCAAGCAGGGCGGCGCCTGGATGTGGCATCACGTCCCGCAGTCGAGGCTGCTCGGCACCCGGCCGGTGGTGACGCTGACGATGAACGTCCCCAAGCCGCCGCCCGGCCAGCCGGCGCTGATGACGATCGACGAGGTCGAGACGGCGTTCCACGAGTTCGGCCACGTGCTGCACGGACTGCTCTCGGACTGCGGCTACCCCCGCACCTCGATGACCAATGTGCCGCGCGACTTCGTGGAGTTCCCCTCGCAGGTCAACGAAATGTGGGCGTTCTGGCCGGGGGTGATCGACGTCTACGCCCGCCACCACGAGACCGGTGAGCCGCTGGCCGCCGAGGTCGTCGAGCGGCTGTTGGCCTCCCGGCACGAGCAGGACCCCTACGACACCGTCGAGATCCTGGCCGCGACGCTGGTGGACTGGGCCTGGCACCTCCACACCGATCCGGTGGCGGCCGAGGAGGTCGACGCCTTCGAGGCGGCCGCGCTGGAGCGCTACGGGCTGCGCCACCCGATCGTGCCGCCGCGCTACGGCAGCACCTACTTCAAGCACGTCTTCGCCGACGCCGAGGGCTATGCCGCCGGCTACTACTCCTACCTGTGGGCCGAGGTGCTCGACGCCGACACGGTGTCGTGGTTCGAGGAGAACGGCGGTCTGCTGCGCGGCAACGGCGAGCGGTTCCGCGCCATCCTGCTCTCCCGCGGCGGGACGGTCGACGTGCTCGCGGCGACGGCCGAGCTCCTGGGGCGGGAGCCGCGTGTCGAGCCGCTGCTCAGGCGTCGGGGGCTGCTCTGAACGCCGCCGCCGCTGCACGGCCACCGACCTCGGCGAGGGCGCGGTAGCCGTCGGTGCCGGTGTCGAGGAGCTCCTCCGCCGCAGTCACCAGGGCGCCGTACGCCGCATTGGCCAGCGCTCCCCCGACGGAGATCCGCGCCACGCCCAGCTCGGCGAGCCGCGGCACCGGTGGGAGGCCCGGCCACGCCAGCACGTTGATGGGCCGGTCCACCGCGCCGAGGACCGTCTCCACGTCGCGCTCGGTCGCGAGTCCGGGCGCGAAGAGCACCTGCGCGCCGGCGTCCTGGAAGCGCTGCAGCCGGCCGATGACGGCGTCGAGGCTGGCGCCGTGGAAGAGTCCCTCGGCGCGGGCGGTGATCACGAGGCTGCCGCCGGCCGCCTCGACCGCCGCGAAGACCCGCTCGGTGGCCAGCCCGATGTCGTAGAGCGGATCGCCGTCACGGCCGGTCGCGTCCTCGACCGAGCAGCCGGCCAGACCGGCCGCCACCGCCAGCCGCACCGTCGCGGCGACGCCCTCGGGGTCGTCGGCGAAGCAGTGCTCCAGGTCGGCCGAGACCGGCACGTCCACCGCGGCCGCGATGGCCGCGGCGTGGGCGATCGCCTCCTTACGGCTCACCTGACCGTCGAGCCGGCCGAGCGAGGCCGCGAAGCCGCTGCTGGTGGTCGCCAGCGCCCGGAAGCCGGCCGCCTCCAGCAGTCGCGCGGAGCCGATGTCCCAGGGGTTGGGCATCAGCAGCGGCCGGCCGGGGACGTGCAGGTCGAGGAACGCGCTCATGGCCCCATCCTGCCCCGTCGTAGCGACTCGGGCGTGGCCCCGAGCGGCAGCTCGGCGGTGCCGGACCTGCCGCTGTAGGCCGATCTGATGGTCCTCATTCGTCCTCCGGTGGGGTCTGGTGGCCCTCGCGCTCGTCGCGATCGGCCCACGCCAGCAGCTCGTCGATGGCGAAGACGTGGTCGTCGATGTCGGCGTGGAGGTCGCCGATCTCCGCGAACCTGGCGGGCACCGTCTCGATGGTGAAGTCGTCGGGGTGTACGTCGGGCACCTCGGCCCAGGTGACCGGCGTGGAGACCCGCGCCTCGGGGACGCCGCGCACGGAGTAGGCGGCGGCGATGGTGTGGTCGCGGGTGTTCTGGTTGTAGTCCACGAAGAGCCGCGCGGGATCACGGTCCTTGCGCCACCAGGCGGTCGTCACGTCGTACGGGTCGCGTCTCTCGACCTCGCGGGCGAAGGCGAGCGCGGCCCGGCGTACGTCCTGGAAGCCGTGAGTCGGCGGGATCCGGACGTAGACGTGGAGGCCCTTCCCGCCGCTGGTCTTGGGGTAGCCGACCGCGCCCAGCTCGTCGAGCACCTCGTGGACGACGCCGGCGACCCGCTGCACGGTCTGCCAGGGGCAGTCCGGACCGGGGTCGAGGTCGATGCGCCACTCGTCGGGCCTCTCGGTGTCCTCACGACGACTGTTCCAGGGATGGAACTCCACCGTCGACATCTGCACCGCCCAGATCACCGCGCCGAGCTCGGTGACGCACAGCTCGTCGGCGGTGCGGCCCCAGCGCGGAAACCACAGTCGCACCGTCTCGACCCAGTCGGGTGCGCCCGCCGGGAGCCGCTTCTGGTGCACCTTCTCCCCGGCCAGCCCCTTCGGGAACCGGTGCAACATGCACGGGCGCTCCCAGAGCGCGTTGACGATCCCGGGCCCGACGGCGAGGTAGTAGTGCACCAGGTCGAGCTTGGTCGCGCCGAGGCCCGGGAAGTAGACCCGGTCCGGGTTCGTCACCTTGACGACCCGGTTGTCGACCTCGATCTCGACGGACGGCGCGGTGGTGGCCACGCTGCGACCCTACGGCGTGCCGGACGACTTCCGCTGCCTTCTGAGTCATGGCGACTCCGATCTCGCGAGGGCTGACCTTCGGCTGTCGGCGGCGCGCCGTAGCGTGTCCGGCATGGACTTCGACCAACCGCCCGTGGTGCGGGTCGCGGCGAGGCCCGGTCACGATCTGCGTCCCGACACCTGGCCCCGGACGGTGCCGGCGGTCGAGCAGCTGCTGGACGAGGGGCTGACGCTGGACAAGGGCGTCACCTTCCTCGTCGGAGAGAACGGCTCCGGCAAGTCGACCATCGTCGAGGCGGTCGCGGCGGCGTACGGACTCAACCCGGAGGGTGGCTCGCGCAACTCGCTGCACTCCACCCGAGCCACCGAGTCCCCGCTGAGCGAGGCGATCACCCTGCAACGCGGCGTCGGAGCCGCACGGTGGGGATTCTTCCTGCGTGCCGAGACCATGCACGGCTGGTACACCTACCTCGAGTCCACCGGCGCCTCCAGCGATCCCCGCTTCCACGAGATGAGCCACGGCGAGTCGTTCCTGGCCGTGCTGCGCCGCCGCTTCGACTCCCCCGGCTTCTACTGCCTCGACGAGCCGGAGGCGGCGCTGTCGTTCTCGTCCACGCTCGGGCTGGTCTCGACCCTCCACGAGGTCGTCGAGGAGAAGGGCCAGGTGCTCTGCGCGACCCACTCACCCGTCCTCGCGGCGATGCCCGGCGCCACCATCCTGGAGGTCGGCGACTGGGGCCTGCGTCGTACGACGTGGGAGGACCTGGAGCTCGTCTACCACTGGCGCGCCTACCTGGCCGATCCCGACCGCTACCTGCGCCACGTCATCGACTGAGAAACACGCTGTCACGCGGCCGAGGCGTCGAGGAGTCAGAGGAGTGTGAAGAGGAACGACGCCGCCGAGTTCACGGCGTTCGTACGGGACACGGGCACCCAGCTCCACCGTGCGGCGCTGCTGCTCACCGGCGACCACCATCTGGCCGAGGACCTGACCCAGGCGACGTACGCGAAGGTGTTCGCCGCCTGGCGCCGGGTCTCGGCCACGGACAGCCCGCTCGCCTATGCGCGCACGACGCTGCTCAACACGTTCCTCTCCCACCGGCGGCTGCGACGCAACACCGAGCAGCCGTCGGACCAGGTGATCGTGCTCGAGGAAGCCGGCCCTCGCCACGATCCGACCACCGCGCTCGACCTCCTCGACGCACTGCGCACGCTCGCCCCGCTGGATCGGGCGGTCGTGGTGCTGCGCTACTGGGAGGACCGCAGCGTGGCCGACACCGCGGTCGACCTCGGACTCACCGAGACGGCCGTCCGCACCAGGGCGAAGCGCGCGCTCGAGCGGCTCCGCCCGCTGCTCACCGAGAGGACAACCTCATGAACGACCTCGACCTGGGGCCAGCCCTGCGCGACCGCGTGGGCGAGGTCCATCCCGATCTCGACCGGCTCGCCGCCGTCTCGCTGCGGGCCGGCACCCGGCTGCGGCGCCGTCGTACGTTCGGCGTCTCGCTGGCCGCCGCGGCGGGGGTGGCTGTGGTCGCCGGAGTCGTCTGGCAGCTCGCGCCAGGCCAGCCGGAGGCGGTCGACATCGGGTACGCCGCACAGCCCAGCGCCTCCTCGACGCCGACGCCCGAGCAACTCGAGCAGCTCGTACCGCTCGAGTGCCTGGTCAGCGACGACGCGACCGCGATCAGTCCTCCCATCGCCGAGTCGAGTCCGGTGGCGACCTATCAGTGCCATCCCCTGATCACCACGCCGCCAGCGCCCCAGGAGCTTCCGGTGACCCACGACGACCTGCCGGGCTGGACGTTCGGGACGCCCGGCGACGACAAGTTCCCTGCGAGCAAGGGGGACTACCAGCTCAGCGTCAACGTCCGGCCGCTCAGTGAGCTGTCAGCCTGGTCCGGCGCGGATGGCGACCGCCCGTCGAGCCAGGTCGTCCATCAGGGCAAGAACTACTTCGTCACCGTCCAGCCCGGCCCGGACGTCCCGAGGAGCGTTGTCGACGAGCTGGTCGCTGGCCTCCACTTCAAGCCGGTCTGGCACCAGGGCTGAGGTCTGGAGGGTGAGGCGCACCGGGTGCGCCTCACCCTCCAGGCCTTCAGGGCGTGATCGCGGTGGCGAGGGCGCGTCGTACGACGTCCTCGTCACCGGTCACCTCACTCGCCTCGACACCGAGGCGACCCCACAGCAGCAGCGTCAGCGTCTGAGCGGTGCCGGCGATCTGCGCGGTCGGCTCGTCGTCGCCGAGCCGCCATTCCCGACCGGTGTCGGTGGCGACCAGCCGGAGCGGGTCCGCGAGCGGAGCGATGCGGTCGAGTCGCACCTGGCGGGGGTACATCACCGCGACCACCTCGTCGACGGCATCGGCCCACACCTCGGCCGAGACATCGTCGGCCGATCCCAGCAGGTCGTGGAGGTGCACCAGCGTCTCGTGCACCTGGCGGCGGTGCCAGAAGGAGGCCGGCCCCGGGCCGTTCAGGGTGCGGGCCGGCGCGTCCGGTGGCAGCGTGGCGAGCGTCTCACGCAGTTCGGCGGCGCACTCGGCGTACCGGCCCACGAGGTCGGCCGGGTGACGCGGCAGCGCAACGGCATCCTCGTCACGTGCCATCGCGGCCGCCCAGTGATGGACCCAGGCCAGATGCTCGACCAGGTCGCGCACCGTCCAGTCTCCGCAGCCAGGCACCGCCGCATCCTCGGCCACCGACCCGATGCCCCGTTCGAACCGGTCCTGGAGGTGGGCCAGCAGCGCCAGGTAGTCGAGCGGCATGGCGCGAGCCTACCGGTCCAGGGACCTCTCGCGGGGCGATCAGGGACCTCTCGCGGGGCAATCAGGGACCTCTCGCGGGGCGATCAGGGACCTCTCGGCGGATGAGGAGCGCCAGGAACATCGCATCGGTGCCGTGCCGGTGCGGCCAGAGCTGGCGGGTGCCGGGGAGGGGGCCGTCGGAGTCGGGTACGTCGGCCGCGGCGCCCGCCACCGGCGCCAGGGTGGCGTCCGGCCGGTCGGCCAGCACCGCCTCGACGACACCGCTGGTCTCGGCGAGGACCGGTGAGCAGGTGGCGTAGAGGACCGCGCCGCCGGGCCGGACCAGGTCGAGCGCGCTGGCCAGCAGCTCGCGCTGCAGCGGCACCAGCTCGTCGACGGCGGAGGGCGCCCGACGCCAGCGGGCCTCGGGCCGGCGGCGCAGCGCGCCTAGCCCGGTGCAGGGCGCGTCGACGAGCACCCGGTCGAAGGTGCCCGGCCGGAACGGTGGGCGGCGACCATCCGCGGCCACCACCACCGACACCCCGTTGCGGCGCACCAGCCCGGCGCGGTGCGGCTGGGCCTCGTTGGCGACGAGCACGGCACCGCGCTGTCCGGCCAGCGCGGCGAGCAGCGCCGCCTTGCCACCCGGGCCGGCGCACAGGTCCAGCCATCGCTCGTCCGGGCCGGCCAGCGGCGCCTGGGCCAATGCCAGTGCCACCAGCTGGGAGCCCTCGTCCTGCACCCCCGCTCGGCCCTCGGCCACGGCCGGCACCTCGGCGGGACTGCCGGAGTCGAGCACGACGCCATAGGGCGAGAGCCGGGTCGGCTCCCCCGGCAGCTCGGTCCGGTCCGAGAGCCCCGGCCGGGCCACCAGCATCACCCGCGGCGGCGCGTTGTCGGCGGCCAGCAGGTCGCCGAGCTCCGCCTCGCCGACCGCCTCGGCCAGCAGGTCCACCACCCAGCGAGGGTGGGAGTGTGCCAGCGCCAGCCGCTCGTGATCGTCGGCGGGTGCGAGCCGCTGCACCCACTCGGTCGACGACCGGACGGCGACCCGCCGCAGCACGGCGTTGGCGAACGAGCCCGCGCCGGCGCCCGACTTCGCCTTGACGAGGTCCACGGTGGTCGAGATCGCGGCGTGGTCGGGCACCCGCATCGAGAGCAGCTGATGAGACCCGAGCCGGAGCGCGTCGAGCACCTTCGCCTCGACCTTGGCCAGTGACCGGTCGACGCAGTCGGCCAGCACGGCGTCATAGAGGCCTCGCATCCGCAGCGTCCCCGAGACCAGCTCGGTGGCGAAGGCCGCATCGCGGCCGGTGAGGCCGTGCCCGGCCAGGGCGTGCGGCAGCACCAGGTTGGCGTAGGCGTCGTCCACCCGGACCGCGCGGAGCACCTCGAAGGCGGCCAGCCGGGCGGGATCGAGCGGTCGGCGTCCGCCGCGACGGCCCGGCGGGCGGCGGGGCTCACGCATCGCCATCGTCGAACTCGCGCACCAGCCGCTTCGGCGCCACCGCCCGCCAGGCGTCCTCGATCACCTCGCGCAGCTCCTCGACGGTGATCTCGCCGAGCCGCGACTGCTGGACGAGCACGGCGTTGTAGCCGTTGAAGTGTGGGATGGTGAAGAACGGCCCGTCGGCGGCCACCAGGCCGAGCTTGTCGGCCTCGGTCGGGGTGTGGATGACCAGCAGGTCGTCGTACTCCTCGCCGGTCTCGGGGTCGACGGCGGTCTTGTGCGGCTTGCGGTAGAGCACGAAGCCGCGGCCCTTGCCGCCGCGCGGCACCTTGTAGGTCGGTCGGTCGCCCCAGCTGATGCCGAGCTCGACCTCGGGCAGCGAGAGGCAGATCGCCTCGACGTCCTCGGGAGTGGCCGGTCGAGTCATGACCCGAAGGTAGCCCCGGGGGCGAGGTTGGCGCCTCTGGCCCAGTCGGCCGCCGGCATCTCCTTGCGGCCGAACGCCTTGAGCCGGCCCAGGCGTACGGCGGTGGTGGCGGTGCCGACCAGGACCTCCTGCTTGCGCACCAGGATCTCGCCGGGCGCCGCCCGCTCGTCGGTGAGCGTGACGGGCCCGAGCTTGACCCGCTCGCCGTCGAGGAGCGTCCAGGCACCCGGCGCCGGGGTGCAGGCACGGACGCGGCGGTCGACCGCGGCGGCCGGCTCGGTCCAGTCGACTCGGGCGTCCTCGACCTCGATCTTGCCGGCGATCGTGACGCCCTCGACGGGCTGCTCGCGAGCCTCGATCTCTCCGGACTCGATGCCGTCGAGGGTGGCGACCAGCAGGTGGGCGCCGCCCTCGGCGAGCCGGGCCAGCAGGTCGCCGGCGGTGTCGGTGGCCCGGATCCGCTCGGTCATCACGCCGAAGGTCGGCCCGGCGTCGAGGGCCGGGACGATCCGGAAGGTGGTGGCGCCGGTGAACTCGTCGCCCGCCCAGATCGCGTGCTGCACCGGCGCCGCGCCCCGCCAGTTCGGCAGCAGGGAGAAGTGCAGGTTGACCCAGCCGTGCCGCGGGATCGCCAGCGCGGCGGCGGGCAGCAGCGCGCCGTAGGCGACCACCGGGCAGCAGTCCGGCGCGAGCGCCGTCAGCTCGGCCTGGAACTCCGGGTCACGGGGATGGGAGGGCTTGAGCACCGGCACGCCGAGCTCCTCGGCCCGCTGTGCGACCGGGCTGGCCACGAGCCGTCGGCCGCGACCTGCCGCGGCGTCGGGGCGGGTGACGACGGCGACGAGCTCGTGACGCGAGTCGGCGAGCGCCTCAAGCGAGGGCAGCGCCACCTCGGGCGTGCCGGCGAAGACGCAGCGCACTACCTCGGCCTCGCTGCCACTCGGCCGGTCAACGGCCGAGCCCGAAGGTCGCGTGCGGACTGACCTTGACGATCGGCTTCGCCAGGCCGAACCAGTCCGACTCGCGGATCTGCTTCATCGCCGCCTTGCGGGACGCCTCGTCGAGCTTGTCGATGAACAGGATGCCGTCCAGGTGGTCGGTCTCGTGCTGGATGGCGCGGGCAAGCAGCTCCGAGCCCTCGATCACGACCGGCTCGCCGTGCATGTCGAAGCCACGGGCGACCACGGAGAGGGCGCGCCGGCAGTCGAATTTCAGGCCGGGCAGGCTCAGACAGCCCTCGTCGCCGTCCTGGATCTCCTCGGAGAGGGTGAGGTCGGGGTTGACGAGATAGCCGGGCTGGCCGTCGACGTACCACGTGAAGACCCGCAGCGGCACCCCGATCTGCGGCGCGGCCAGGCCGGCGCCGGGGGCGTCGAGCATGGTGTCGGTCAGATCCTCGACGAGCCGTCGCAGCTCCTTGTCGAAGTCGGTGACCGGTGCGGCCTTCTGCCGCAGCACCGGGTCGCCGAAGAGTCGGATGGGCTGGATCATCGGGGTCCCCGCGGGAGCGGTCTCGTGGGGTGAGGTGCCATGCTCAGAATCCTAGTGAGGGTGGGTCGACCTGAACCCGGACGGGGTCGAGCTTGCGGGCCGAGCGGACCCGCTGCAGCTCGCCCAGCGACCGGGAGAGGTCGGGTCCGGCCCGGTGCGGGACGCGTACGACGACGCGCCAGCTGTCCTCCTCGACCTCGATCGGCCCCAGCACCTCTGCGCCCGGCGGGGTGACGAGCAGGGTGAGCGCGTCGTCGACCGCCCCGGCGGCACCCGTGATGGTGGCGAGCCGGGAGGCGGGTGGCAGGTGCGCCTCGGTGCGGGTGGCCGACTCGCGGCGGGCGAAGCCGGGCTGGTCCCAGCGCAGCAGCGCCTGCAGCGCGGGCTGGGCCGGGTCGCCGACGGCGATGGCGCGGCCGCCGGGCCGGGCCAGGGCGACGGCGTTGCTCCAGCGGCGCAGCGCCTCCTCCTCGGTGCGCAGGTCGGGTCGGGACAGCAGCAGCCAGGTGTCGAGCAGCACCACGGCCGCGTAGTCGCCGACCGGCTCGGCGCCTGGCGTGGCCACCACGATGCCGGCCCCCTTCGGCACGCTGGCGAGCACCCGGTCGCCGGCCGAGGCGACGACCCGGGCGCCGGGAAAGGCCCGACCCAGCTCCTCTGCGGTCCGGCTCTCCCCCACGACCGGGGCGCGGAGGCCACGATGCTCGCAGACCGGGCAGGTCCACTGTGGCGCCGGCGTGCCGCACCAGGCGCACGAGGGTGGCTCGGCGCGGCTGGTCAGCCGGAGCGGGCCGGTACAGGGAAGGGCATGTCCCGCCGGCGGGGGCCACGGCGAGCGGCGCATCTGCGGCGCGGCTGGCAAGGCGCCTTCGCGAAGCGAGACCGGGGTTGTCTCGTGAGCGGGGGCAACGCCGCCAGGCGCCCGCGGGGCGTCGCGCAGCTGGCCGTCCGTCTGCGGGACATGCCCTTGGCACCGGGCGGGGGCGCGGCACCGCTCGCAGGCGAGCGCGGCGGCATAGCCGCGCCGGGGCGTCTGGACCAGCACCGGTCCGGCGGTGAGCGCGGTGCGGATGGT
Source organism: Nocardioides sp. (assembly GCF_047607185.1). GTDB lineage: Bacteria > Actinomycetota > Actinomycetes > Propionibacteriales > Nocardioidaceae > Nocardioides. Next base: position 23,577 of record NZ_JASGDQ010000140.1, read on the forward strand.
GTCGTAGACCTCTTTGGGGACTCGGGAGACCCGGGCCAGCGGGTCGCGCTCCAGCTCGAAGTCGGTCGCCCCGCTGATCGCGACCAGCACCTCGCGGGCCCGCGCCCGGGTCGGCGCGATCTCCTGCGCCCAGCCGGTGGTCAGCAGCTGCTCGGCCTCGACGGTGCGGGCGAAGCCCGCGACGAGGGCGGCGGCGCCCTCGCGCTCGGCGCGCAGCAACAGCGTCTCACGGGCGTGGGGGTAAGGCGCGCGGGGCTCGGCGTGGAGGTCGTCGCCGTCGTCCCAGATCGCCACCAGGCCGAGGTCGTGGATCGGCGCGAAGGCTGCCGCTCGGGTCCCGATCGCGACTCTCACCGCCCCGCGGGAGATGGCGAGGAAGGCGCGGTAGCGGGCGGCCGGGCCGGCGTCGGCGGTGAGCGCCACGTGCTGGCCCGGGCCCAGCACCTCCGTCAGCGCTGTCGAGAGCCGGGCCACGTCTCTGCCGTCGGGCAGGCAGGCTACGGCGCCGCGGCCGCTGCTCCGCACTGCGGCGAGGGCATGGGCGAGCAGCAGCGGCCAGTCGGCGCCGGGGGCGGCGTGCCACACGGCTCGCGGCGAGCCACCGGTGGCCAGGTGGCGCAGGAACGCCTCGGCGGGCTCGTGACCGGCCCAGGCGGCCAGGGTCGCCGCCGGGTCGACCCCGCGAGGCGGCGGCGGCGGTGTCGGCTCGGCCTCGGTCGCCGCGTGCCTGGGCGGCACGGCCAGCCGGAGCAGGTCGGCTCGGGTGCCGGCGTACCGCTCGGCGAGGTCGGCGGCCAGGCCGGCGATGGCCGGTGAGAGCACCGGCTCGGGGCTGACCACGCGGCGCAGCGGGGTCAGCCGGCCCTCGTGCTCGGAGGCCTCCGACCGGGCGACGACGAAGCCGTCGACGTCCTTGCCCGCGAAGCGCGCCTTGACCCGCACCCCGGGCATGGCGGCGTCCGCGAGTGAGACCGGCACGGCGTAGTCGAAGGTCCGGTCGAGGTGGGCGAGCGGCACGTCGAGCAGCACCCGCGCGACCGGAAGGTGGTCGGTGATCGCCGCCTCTGCCTGGTTGCGGGCTCGGGTGGCCCGGGCCTTGGCCCGTCCCTCGGCGACCTTGTCCCGGACGAGCCCGGGCAGCTCGAGGGCAGGCTCGTCGGGACTCATGCGCGCAGTTCTACCAGTGCCGGCCGACACCCCGCCGAGTCGGCAGAAGTGCAGGTCCAGAAACGGCCGAGTCGGCACAAGTGCAGGTCCACAACAAGCCGAGTCGGCACAAGTGCAGGCTCGCGGCCTGCACTTCTGCCGACTCGAGGTGTCTCAGAGCTGCACTTCTGCCGACTCGAGGTGTCTCAGAGCCGCACTTCTGCCGACTCGCGTCAGACTCCGGCGGCGGCCTTCAGCGCCTCGGCGCGGTCGGTCTTCTCCCAGGTGAAGTCGGGCAGCTCCCGGCCGAAGTGGCCGTAGCGCGCGGTCTGGGCGTAGATCGGGCGGAGCAGGTCGAGGTCGCGGATGATCGCGGCGGGGCGCAGGTCGAAGACCTCGAGCACGGCGGCCTGGATCCTCTCCACCGGTACCGTCTCGGTGCCGAAGGTCTCCACGAAGACGCCGACCGGGTGGGCCTTGCCGATGGCGTAGGCGACCTGGACCTCGGCACGACGGGCCAGCCCGGCCGCGACGATGTTCTTGGCAACCCAGCGCATCGCATAGGCGGCGGAGCGGTCGACCTTCGACGGGTCCTTGCCGGAGAAGGCGCCGCCGCCGTGGCGGGCCATGCCGCCGTAGGTGTCCACGATGATCTTGCGGCCGGTCAGGCCGGCGTCGCCCATCGGGCCGCCGACCACGAAGCGCCCGGTCGGGTTGACCAGCAGCCGGTAGTCGTCGGAGGGCACCGAGGCCTTGAAGGACTCCAGCACCGGCTCGATGACGTGCTTCTTGATGTCGGGAGCGAGCGTCTTCTCCAGGTCGATGTCCTCGGCGTGCTGGGTGGAGAGCACGACGGTGTCGATGCGGACCGGCCGGTTGTCGTCGTCGTACTCGATCGTCACCTGGGTCTTGCCGTCGGGGCGCAGGTAGGGCAGCGTGCCGTCCTTGCGGACCTCGGCGAGCCGCTCAGCCAGCGTCTGGGCGATCTTGATCGGCAGCGGGTAGAGCTCGGGGGTGTCGTCACAGGCGTAGCCGAACATCAGGCCCTGGTCGCCAGCACCCTGCTTGTCGAGCTCGTCGGCGGAGGACTCGACGCGCTCCTCGAAGGCGTCGTCGACGCCCTGGGCGATGTCGGCCGACTGCGCGCCGATGGCGACCTGGACGCCGCAGGAGTTGCCGTCGAAACCCTTCTCGGAGGAGTCGTAGCCGATCTCGAGGACCTTCTCGCGCACCAGCTGCGCCACCGGCGCGTAGGCGTCGGTGGTGACCTCGCCGGCCACGACCACCAGGCCGGTGGTGAGCAAGGTCTCGACCGCGACCCGGCTCTTCGGGTCGTGGGCGAGGAGATAGTCAAGCACCGTGTCGCTGATCTGGTCGGCGATCTTGTCGGGGTGCCCCTCGGTCACCGACTCCGAGGTGAACAGACGTCCGGTCACGATCCAACTCCCTATCTACGGGTCAGGTTCCAGTCGTAGGTTAGAGGAGACTGTCCACTCCTCGGACGGCCGTCTCGGTCAATGGCTGGTCAGACGTGCGGCGACCTGGTCCCAGATGACATGGGCCAGGAGTCGCTTGGAGCCCAACGGCACGTCGTACGACGTCTCGTCGGCGCCCAGGATGACGGCCTGATTGTCGGGGCTGCCGAAGACCGCTCCCCCGCTGACGTCGTTGACGACGAGCAGGTCGCACCCCTTGCGGGCCAGCTTGGCGCGGGCCAGGTCCAGCACGCTGCCGGTCTCGTCGCCAGTCTCGGCGGCGAAGCCGACGATGACGCTGTCGGGACGGGGCCGGTGGTGGCTGATCTCGGCCAGGATGTCGGGGTTCTGGGCGAGCTCGATCGTGGGCGCCGAGCCGTCGGCGGCCTTCTTGATCTTGGCGTCGCTGACGCTGGTGGGCCGGAAGTCGGCTGGCGCCGCCGCCATCACCACGGCGTCGGCCCCGGCCGCGGCCGCGACCACCTCGTCACGCAGCTGCGCGGTGGTCTCGACGCGGACCACCTTGACGCCGGCCGGGTCTGGCAGCGTCACATTGGCGGCCACCACGGTGACCTCGGCACCGCGGGCGGCGGCGGCGCGGGCGAGTGCGTAGCCCTGCAGCCCGCTGGAGCGGTTGCCGAGGAAGCGGACCGGGTCCAGATACTCCCGGGTGCCGCCGGCGCTGACCACCACCTGGCGGCCGGCCAGGTCAGGGCGCAGCGGGCCGCGGTCGAGCACCTCGACGCAGAGCTCGAAGATCTCGGCAGGGTCGGGCAACCGGCCCTTACCGGTGTCCTTACCGGTCAGCCGGCCCTCGGCGGGCTCGATGACGATGGCGCCCCGCTCGCGGAGCGTGGCGACATTAGCCTGGGTGGCGGGGTGCTCCCACATCTCGGTGTGCATCGCGGGCGCGAACACCACCGGGCAGCGGGCGGTGAGCAGCACGTTGGTGAGCAGGTCGTCGGCGAGGCCGTGGGCGGCCCGGGCCAGCGTGTTGGCGGTCGCCGGGGCGACCACGACGAGGTCGGCCTGCTGGCCGATCCGCACGTGCGGCACCTCGGTGATGTGCTCGAAGACCTCGGTGGCGATCTCCTTGCCGGACAGCGCCGCCCAGGTCGGTGCGCCGACGAACTCCAGCGCCGTCCGGGTCGGCACCACGGTGACGTCGTGGCCGGACTCGGTGAGCCGCCGCAGCAGCTCGGCGGCCTTGTACGCCGCGATGCCGCCGCAGACCCCCAGAACGACCGTCGGCCGCCTCCCCGCGGGGATGGCGGCCGTCGGGTCGGTGACCTGGCTCAGCGGATCGCTCACTCAGCGTCGGGGAAGGGTGCGGCCTTGGCCGTGGAGGCAGCACGACCCGCCTCCGCGGCGGCCAGCTCGGCCGGGTCGACGTCCTCACAGGTGAGCAGGTCGTCGTTGATCTCGCGCAGCGCGATCGAGAGCGGCTTCTCCTGGACGTGAGTGTCGACCAGCGGGCCGACGTACTCCAGCAGGCCCTCGCCGAGCTGGGAGTAGTAGGCGTTGATCTGGCGGGCGCGCTGGGCGCTGTAGAGCACCAGCTTGTACTTGCTGTCGGTCTTGGACAGCAAGTCGTCGATCGAGGGGTTGGTCACGCCCTGGGCGTCGATCTCGGGGGCAGCCACGAACTCAGGCCTCACTTCGTCTGGGCTGGAAGGAACTTCCCGCCTCCGGCGGGGGGCTCGGGGTGCCGAGCGTCATCAAGGCTACCAACTCCTCCGCGGCAGCGTGAACTTCGCGATTGACGATGACGACGTCGAACTCCGCGGAGGCGGCCAGCTCCCCACGGGCGGTCTCCAGGCGGCGCTCGCGCTCCTCCTCGGTCTCGGTGCCCCGGCCGACCAGGCGTCGTACCAGTTCCTCCCAGTCCGGCGGGGCGAGGAAGACGAAGAGCGCCTCAGGCATGGTGTCGCGCACCTGACGCGCGCCCTGCAGATCGATCTCGAGCAGCGCCGGCCGGCCGGCGTCGAGCGCCTCCTCGACCGGCTTGCGAGGGGTGCCGTAGCGGGCCACCTTGTGGACGACCGCCCACTCCAGCAGCTCGTCCGCGGCGATCATGCGGTCGAACTCCTCCTCGGAGACGAACCAGTAGTGGACGCCGTTCTGCTCGCCGGCGCGGGGCTTGCGGGTGGTCGCGGAGACGGAGTACCACACCTCCGGGTGGTGGGCCCGGACATCGGCCGCGACGGTGCCCTTGCCGACCGCCGTCGGCCCGGCCAGCACGACCAGGCGCGACCTGGTGGGCCGGTCGCCGGTCTCAGAGCGTGTTTGAGAACTCGGAAGCGCCGGCTCCGCGTTCTCAGCCACGCCCGGCGAACTCCTCTTCGAGGGCGGCGATCTGCTTGTAGCCCAGTCCCCTGACCCGCCGGCTCTCGGCGATGCCGATCCGGTCCATCAGCTGGCGGGCGCGGACCTTGCCCAGGCCCGGCACCGAGGTGAGCAGGTCGAGCACCCGCATCTTGCCGATGGCTTCGTTCGTCTGGCCCTCCTCGATGACGTCGAAGATGGAGCCGCCGGAGTGCTTGAGGCGGTTCTTCACCTCGGCCCGCTCCCGTCGGGAAGCGGAGGCCTTCTCGAGGGCCGCCTGGCGCTGTTCGGGCGTGAGAGGGGGCAGAGCCACGTGCGTCAGGTCCTTGTCCGGGTCGGGCTGGCTGGTCCGGCTCAACCTAGCCGCCACCACCGGCGAGGGCAACGAGAGGTGTGCCCTGTTGGCGGAACCTCTACAGCGTCAGCGGGGTGTGGCAGACGTCGCGTGCCTGCTGCTCGACTGCCTGCAGCGCGTCCTTCGTCGGCTGGCTGGCGAGCCGGTCGGCGGCGGCGGTGATGCGCTCCTGCTCGGCCTTGCCGAGTCCTGCCGGCGGGTGGGCGGGATCGTATGAACCCGAGTCGATGCCCGCGTCGTCCAGCGCCGTGCGCAGCCCGTTGAGCGCGTCGACGACCGTCCGCCAGTCCTCTCGGATGTCCTCGGGCGCCTTGACCTGGAACTCCTCGAAGGTGCCCAGCCCCGCCAGCAGGCCGTGCTCGTCGACGGCGCGGGTCAGCTCCTGCTGGTGCTCCTTCACGGTGCCGCAGTAGGCGTCGTACGGGTCCTTGCTGCAGCCGCTGAGCACCGTCACCGTGAGTCCCACCGCGACGGCCACGTGCGCCGCTGCTCGCCGACGTGTCACGGGTACGACGGGCTCAGCCGCGCAGCTCGTCGTTGGTGCGCCGCGCCGCGTCGCGCAGCGCGGCCACGTCGGGGCCGTGCCGGAGCAACCCGCGCGAGGAGCTGGGCAGCACGGTGAGCGAGCCGAAGATGCGGCGGATGTCGGCCGGGGTGCCGCCCTGCTCACCGAGGCCGGGGGCCAGGATCGGACCGCCGAAGTCGATGTCCTCCTCGGCGTCTCCGATGGTCGCGCCGATGACGGCGCCGAAGGAGCCCAGTGCCCCGGCGGCGCGGGCGTCGGCGTTGAGCCGGCGCAGTCCGTCGAAGATCCGCTGCGCCACCGTCTCGCCGGTGCCCACGCGGGCCGACTGCACCTCGGGGCCCTCCTTGTTGGAGGTGAGCCCCAGCACGAAGACGCCGGCGCCGTGCTTGGCGGCGGTGTCGAACATCGGCGTCAGCGACCCGAAGCCGAGAAAGGGGCTCGCCGTGACCGCGTCGACGGCCAGCGGGCTCGACGGGTCGAGATAGGCCTCGGCGTAGGCCTGGGAGGTGGAGCCGATGTCGCCGCGCTTGACGTCGAGCAGCACCAGGGCGCCCGCCGCCCGCGACTCCGCGATCACCCGCTCCAGCACCGCGACGCCGCGGGAGCCGAACCGCTCGTAGAAGGCGCTCTGCGGCTTCACCACGCCAACGTGCGGAGCGAGCCCCTCGACGGCGGTCAGCGCGAACCGCTCCAGGCCGGCGACGTCGTCGGCCAGCCCCCATTCGTGCAGCAGCGTGGCGTGCGGGTCGATCCCGGCGCACAGCGGGCCGCGGTCGGCCACCGTCGCGGCCAGGCGCTCCCCGAAGCTAGTCATCAGTCATTCCCTCCGTCAGCGACCGAGCGATCCGGCGCGGCCATAGCGGGCCCTCGTAGATGAACGCGGTATAGCCCTGCACCAGGTCGGCCCCGGCAGCGAGCCGGGCCCGGGCGTCCTCGGGCGTGGTGATCCCGCCGACGCCGACCAGGGTGAGCCGGTCGCCGACCCGCTCCTTGAGCAGCCGTGTCACCGCCAGCGCGCGATCGGTCAGCGGCCGGCCGGAGAGGCCACCGGCACCGACCTCCTCGATCTCGCTGGGATGGCTGCGCAGCCCGTCGCGACTGATCGTGGTGTTGGTCGCGATGATGCCGTCGAGGCCGAGGGCCAGCGCCAGGTCGGCGACGGCGAGCACGTCCTCGTCGGCGAGGTCGGGGGCGATCTTGACCAGCAGTGGCACCCGCTTGTCGGTCGCCGAGTCCGCGGTACGCCGGACATGGGCCAGCAGCGGCTCCAGCCGCTCGACCGCCTGCAGCGAGCGCAGCCCCGGGGTGTTGGGCGAGCTGACGTTGACCACCAGATAGTCGGCGTAGGGCGCCAGCAGCCGGGTGGACTTGCCGTAGTCGGCCTCGACTGCCGCCTGGTCGTCCTCGGGCACCACCTTGGTCTTGCCGATGTTGACGCCCAGCACCGGTGAGCGGGCGCAAACTGACACCGAAGGCGCGCTGACCGGACGCAAACTGACGTCGCGAGCCGCGAGCCGCGCGGCGACCACCTCGGCGCCGTCGTTGTTGAACCCCATCCGGTTGACGACCGCCCGGTCGGAGACCAGCCGGAACAGCCTCGGCCGAGGGTTGCCGGGCTGCGGCTCGGCAGTGACGGTGCCGATCTCGACGTGGCCGAAGCCGAGCGCCGCCAGTGCGTCGATGCCGACGGCGTTCTTGTCGAAGCCCGCCGCCAGGCCGAGCCGGTTGGCGAACCGCAGCCCCATGGCCTCCACGTGTCCGTTTGCGTCCGCTCGGCGCGCCTTCGGTGTCAGTTTGCGTCTGTTCACCGTGTGGAGGGCGGGGCCGGCGGCACGGATCGCCCGGAAGGCGGCCTGGTGGGCGTCCTCCGGGTCCTGCTTGGACAGCACGTGCTCGAAGAGCATCCGGTAGGGCCTGCCCATCAGCGGGCCTTGATCGAGGCTGACCAGTCCTGCAGCGACCGCACGTCGATCGAGCCACGCTCCATCGCCTCAATGCCCTGCACCGCCGCGCCGAGCCCCTGCACGGTGGTGATCTGCGGGATGCCCGCCATCACCGCGGCGGTGCGGATCTCGTAGCCGTCCATCCGGGCGCTCTTCGCCGAGGAGGCGCCGTTGGGGGTGTTGATGACCAGGTCGACCTCGCCGTCGAGGATCATCTGGACGGTCGTCTTCTCGCCCTCCGGCCCCGGGCCGTCGAAGTGCTTGCGCACCACCCGCGCGGTGACGCCGTTGCGGCGCAGCACCTCGGCGGTGCCCTGGGTCGCCAGGATCTCGAAGCCGTGGTCGGCGAGGACCTTGATCGGGAAGATCATGGTGCGCTTGTCGCGGTTGGCCATCGAGACGAACACCCTCCCTCCGCCCTCCTTCGACGCCAGTGGCAGCGGCCCGAACGCGCCGGCCTGCGACTTGGCGAAGGCCCGGCCGAAGTCGGCGTCGAGCCCCATCACCTCGCCGGTCGACTTCATCTCCGGACCGAGCACGGTGTCGACCTGGGCGCCCTCCGGCGTACGGAACCTGTTGAACGGCAGCACCGCCTCCTTGACCGCGATCGGCTGGTCGACCGGCAGCGTGCCGCCATCGCCCTCCGCAGGAAGCACGCCGGCGGCGCGCAGCGAGGCGATCGACTCCCCCAGCATCAGCCGGGCGGCCGCCTTCGCCAGCGGCGTCGCGGTCGCCTTGGACACGAACGGCACCGTCCGCGAGGCCCGCGGGTTGGCCTCCAGCACGTAGAGCACGTCGGAGCCGAGCGCGAACTGGATGTTGATCAGGCCGCGCACCCCGACGCCCTCGGCGATGGCCAGGGTGGCCTCGCGGATCCGGGCGATCTCGGCGTCGCCGAGCGTGATCGGCGGCAGCGCACAGGACGAGTCGCCGGAGTGCACCCCGGCCTCCTCGATGTGCTCCATGACGCCGCCGAGGAAGAGATCCGCGCCGTCGTAGAGCGCGTCGACGTCGATCTCGACGGCGTCGTCGACGAACTTGTCGACCAGCACCGGCCGGTCCGGGGAGACCTCGGTGGCCGCCTCAATGTACGACGCCAGCGCCTCGTCGTCGTAGACTATCTGCATACCGCGCCCGCCCAGGACGTACGACGGCCGCACCAGCACCGGGTAGCCGATCTCGGCCGCGATCGACCGGGCCTCGGGGAAGGTGGTCGCCATGCCGTGCTTGGGCGCCACCAGGCCGGCCTCGGCCAGCACCCGCCCGAACGCGCCGCGCTCCTCGGCGAGGTTGATCGCCTCCGGCGAGGTGCCCACGATCGGCACGCCGTTGTCCTTGAGCGCCTGGGCCAGGCCGAGCGGGGTCTGGCCGCCGAGCGAGGCGATCACGCCCACGACCGGACCGGCCTGCTGCTCGGCGTGGACGATCTCCAGCACGTCCTCCAGCGTCAGCGGCTCGAAGTAGAGCCGATCGGAGGTGTCGTAGTCGGTGCTCACCGTCTCCGGGTTGCAGTTGACCATGACCGTCTCGTAGCCGGCCTCGGAGAGCGCCATCGAGGCGTGCACGCAGGAGTAGTCGAACTCGATGCCCTGGCCGATCCGGTTGGGGCCGGAGCCGAGGATGATCACCGCCGGCCGCTCCCGGGGCGCGACCTCGGTCTCCTCGTCGTAGGAGGAGTAGTGGTACGGCGTCCTGGCGGCGAACTCGGCGGCGCAGGTGTCGACGGTCTTGAAGACCGGCCGGATGCCCAGCGCGTGCCGGACCCCGCGCACCACGTCGGCGGACATGCCTGCCCCCGCGATCGAACGGAGCTCGCCGATCTGGACGTCGGAGAAGCCGTGCCGCTTGGCCAGCCGCAGCACCGCCGGGGTCAGCTCCGCCGCGGACATGATCTCGCCCGCGACCTCGTGGATGAGGAAGAGCTGGTCGACGAACCAGGGGTCGATCTTGGTCGCCTCGAAGATCTCCACCGGCGTCGCGCCGGCGCGGATCGCGTCCATGACCAGCCCGAGCCGGCCGTCGGTCGGCACCCCGATCCGGGTCAGCAGGTCGGCGCGGTCGCCGGGCTCGCCGGCCCAGGAGAAGACCGCCTCCTTCCTCTCCAGGGAGCGCAGCGCCTTCTGCAGCGCCTCGGTGAAGTTGCGGCCGATCGCCATCGCCTCGCCGACCGACTTCATGTGGGTGGTCAGCACCGGGTCGGCGCCGGGGAACTTCTCGAACGCGAACCGCGGCACCTTGACGACCACGTAGTCCAGGGTCGGCTCGAAGCTCGCGGGCGTCTCCCGGGTGATGTCGTTGCGGATCTCGTCCAGGGTGTAGCCGATGGCCACCTTCGCCGCGATCTTGGCGATCGGGAAGCCGGTCGCCTTGCTCGCCAGCGCGGAGGACCGGGAGACCCGCGGGTTCATCTCGATGACGATGAGCCGGCCGTCCTCGGGATTGACCGCATATTGGATGTTGCAGCCGCCGGTGTCGACGCCGACCGCCCGGATGATGCCGATCGCGAGGTCGCGCATCTTCTGGTACTCCCGGTCGGTGAGCGTCATCGCCGGCGCCACCGTGATGGAGTCGCCGGTGTGGACGCCCATCGGGTCGAGGTTCTCGATGGAGCAGACGATCACGACGTTGTCGGCCGTGTCGCGCATCACCTCGAGCTCGTACTCCTTCCAGCCGAGGATCGACTCCTCGAGCAGCACCTCGGTGGTCGGGCTGGCCGCCAGGCCGGCGCCGCCGATGCGGCGCAGGTCGGCCTCGTCGTAGGCCATCCCGGAGCCGGCGCCGCCCATGGTGAAGGAGGGCCGCACCACCATCGGGTAGCCGAGCTCCTCGGCCGCGGCCAGCAGATCCTCCAGCGAGTGGCAGACCACCGAGCGGGCGGACTCGCCGCCGAGCTCGTCGACGATCTTCTTGAACTGCTCGCGGTTCTCGCCGCGGTCGATGGCCTCGATGGAGGCGCCGATCAGCTCGACGCCGTACTTCTCCAGGACGCCGTTCTCGGCGAGCGCGACCGCGCAGTTGAGGGCGGTCTGGCCGCCCAGCGTGGCCAGCAGCGCGTCGGGGCGCTCCTTGGCAATGACCTTCTCGACGAACTCCGGGGTGATCGGCTCGACGTAGGTGGCGTCGGCGAACTCCGGGTCGGTCATGATCGTGGCGGGGTTGGAGTTGACCAGCACCACACGCAGGCCCTCGGCCTTGAGCACCCGGCAGGCCTGGGTGCCGGAGTAGTCGAACTCGCAGGCCTGGCCGATAACGATCGGGCCGGAGCCGATCACCAGGACGGAGGAGATATCGGTGCGCTTGGGCATGTCAGACCTCCTTCCGATCTTCCATGAGCGAGACGAAGCGGTCGAAGAGGTACGCCGCGTCGTGGGGTCCGGCGGCCGCCTCGGGGTGGTATTGCACCGAGAACGCCTTGAGCCGGCCGTCCTCGTCGCGCAGCTCCAGGCCCTCGACGCAGTCGTCGTTGAGGTTGACGTGGGAGACCGTGGCGACGCCGTACGGCGTGGTGGTGGCCTCGCCGATCGGCGCGTCGACCGCGAAGCCGTGGTTGTGCGCGGTCACCTCCACCTTGCGGGTGGTCAGGTCCATCACCGGCTGGTTGATGCCGCGGTGGCCGTATTTCAGCTTGTAGGTGCCGAAGCCGAGGGCGCGGCCGAAGAGCTGGTTGCCGAAGCAGATCCCGAAGTAGGGGACGTCGCGGGCCAGTGCCTGCCGCAGCAGCTCCACCTGACCGGTGGTGGCCGCCGGGTCGCCCGGCCCGTTGGAGAAGAACAGCCCGTCGGGCTCGACCGCGAGCACGTCGTCGAGGGTGCTCGTCGCCGGCAGCACGTGCACCTCGATCCCCCGCTCGGCCATCCGCTCCGGGGTCATCTCCTTGATGCCGAGATCGAGGGCAGCGACGGTGAGCCGCCGCTCCCCCTGGGCCGGGACGACGTACGCCGCATCGGTGGAGACCGCCTCGGAGAGGTTGGCGCCGCTCATCTCCGCGCTCTGCCGCACCTTCGCCAGCAGCGTCTCGGCGTCGGCATGAGTGGAGATGCCGACCCGCATCGCGCCGCGCTCACGCAGGTGCCGGGTCAGCGCGCGGGTGTCGACCCCGCTGATGCCGACCACGCCCTGCGCTCGCAGCTCGTCGCCGAGGGAGCGCCGTGAGCGCCAGTTGCTCGGCACTCGGGCGGGGTCGCGCACGACATAGCCGGCGACCCAGATCCGACGCGACTCCGGGTCCTCGTCGTTCATGCCGGTGTTGCCCACGTGCGGGGCGGTCATCACCACGACCTGGCCGTGGTAGGACGGGTCGGTCAGGGTCTCCTGGTAGCCGGTCATGCCGGTGGAGAACACGGCCTCGCCGAAGGTCTCGCCCTCGGCCCCGAAGGACTCCCCATGGAAGGTGCGGCCGTCCTCGAGGACCAGGACCGCGGGGGTGTTGCTATAGGCAGGCAGAGCCACGCCGTACCTCCTTCTCCGCCTCACGGGACGGCTCCTTAAAGGATGTCGGACGCCACCGACACTATCAGCCCCCGCCCCCGAACCAGGACCCGGTGACGACGACCGGGAGGATCAGCAGCGTCACCATCGTCCAGCTCGCGTGGCAGGCCACCGCCGAGGCGACCCGGCCGGTGCGGACCCGCAGCAGCGCCGCGACCAGGCCCAGCGGCACCGAGGCCAGCACCAGGGCCAGTGAGCCGGTCGCGGCGGTGACGGCGGCGTAGCAGACCGTCGAGGCGATCACGGGGCGAGGCAGCCAGTCGACCACCGCGCCGCGGAAGATCACCTCCTCGCTGGCGCCCACGACCAGCGCGGTCACCAGCACCGGGGCGAAGACGTCCGGCTCGACCCGGCCGATCACCGCCTCGATCGAGTCGGCCACCAGCGGGATCTCCTGCGCGACCGCGGCACCGAGGCAGTAGACCGCGCCGAGGCCGGTGCCGGCGAGCAGGCCGTGCCCCACCCCCTGCCGCGGGCCGAGCAGCGCTGGCGACCGCGGTCGCGCCGTCAGCGTGCCGCCGAGCAGCCACACCAGCGCGAGCGCGCCGGAGGCGAGATAGAAGCCGGGCTGGTCGTAGTCGAAGGCGAAGGTCGCGTGCAGCGCCAGCGCACCGGCACCGAGCACCACGACGCGGAGCGCCCAGGTGGCCGGCGTGGCCGTGGTCCACGGGGTTGGCTCGCCGATCGCTCTTGACCCCCGGTGGCTCGCGGTGTGGGAATGGAGTGCCATTCAATCGCGCCGAGGCTGGCGCAGGAAAGAGTGCGACATGGTGGCGTTCGTGAGCGGCGCGTCCGGATATCTCGGGTCCCGGCTGATCCCGGAGCTGTTGGACCGGGGTCACCCGGTGACGGCCGGGCTCCGCGATCCCGACCGCGCCGATCGGTACTCCTGGGCGGACCGGGTCGACGCGGTCGCCTTCGACATCACCGATCCCGAGACCGTGCGAGACGCGCTCGCCGGCTGCACGATCGCCTACTACCTGGTGCACTCGATGGCGGGCCCGGACTTCCGTCGCAAGGACGCCGAGGGCGCGGAGCGGTTCGCGCAGGCCTGTGCCGAGGCCCAGGTGAGGCAGGTCGTCTACGTCTCCGGCCTGGTGCCGAACGGCGAGCTCTCCGACCATCTCGCCTCGCGGCTGGAGGTCGAGCGGATCCTGCTCGGTGGCGCGGTGCCGGCGCTGGTGCTGCGGGCCGCCGTCATCGTGGGCGCCGGGTCGACCTCCTTCGAGCTGATCCGGCGGCTGGTCGAGCGGCTGCCGGTGATCCCGGTGCCGGCGTGGATGCACTGCCAGGTGCAGCCGGTGGCGGCCGAGGACGTGGTGAGCACGCTGGCCGACCTCGCCGACGCCGTCGCTCGTGGGGAGATCCGGCGCGGTCACCACGATCTGGGCGGACCGGACCGGCTCGACTATCCGGATCTGATCGCGCTGGTGGCCGAGGAGCTGGAGCTGCCACGTCCGCAGCTGCCGTTCCCGGCCATCCCGCAGGCGCTGGCCGGACACGCCGCCGCGCTGCTCACCGGCATCCCCCGGAGCACCGTCGTCGAGCTGTTCAAGAGCCTGCGTCACGACATGGTCTGCGAGCCGGACGCGGTCCTCGGCACGCTTCCCGTCGCCGAGGCGGTACGACGCGCGCTCGCCGAGGAGCACACCGGCACCGCCGCCCGGGGCGACCGGCAGACGATGGCCGACTCCGACCCCGAGTGGGTCGGCGGCACCGTCGAGGTCGACCCCAGCGGCGTACGCCGTCATCGGCACCGCTCCGCCGTCGGCCAGGCGGTCTTCGTGGCCTCGGCCGCGGTGGGCCTGGGAGTCATCGTGGGGACCACCGCGGCCCGCTCGGCCCGCCGGCTTCAGCGCCGGATGACCACCTTCAACGCCTTGGTGTCCGCGGCGTTGCCGAAGGTCTCGTAGGCGTCGAGCCGCAGCTCACGGCCCTCCCAGTGCCGGCGCAGCCAGCGGTCGTGGCTGGCGGCCACCACGGTGCCGAGGCTGCGGCCGATGGCCTCCTCCAACTCCCCGGCGAGCGTGAGGGAGAGATGGTTGGTGGGCTCGTCGAGGAGCAGCAGGTCCGGGCCGGTGGCGACCACGAGCGCCAGCGCGACCCGGCGCCGCTGGCCAACGCTGAGGGCGCCGACCGGTCGGCCGAGGTCGCGGGGGTGGACCAGGCCGAGATGACGGAGCGGCTGCTCGGCGGCGTACTCCTCGCCCAACGTCTCCCGGTAGAGCTGCTGCGGGGTGCGGCGCGGGTCGGGGAAGATCGGGTCCTGCGTCAGCTCCGCGACGCGTCTGGCGGTGACCTGGACCGTGCCGCCGGTCGGCGTGATGCGGCCGGCCAGCACGCCGAGCAGGGTGGACTTCCCGGAGCCGTTCGGGCCGGTGACGAGCAGGTGTTCGCCGGCTACGAGGTCGAGCCGGTCGAGCCGCAGCCGGTCGGCGACGACCAGCCCCCGGATCAGGACCACGCGGCCGCTGCCGGCCGTCGCCAGCTCCGTGCTCAGCCGCAGCGGCGAGGGCGGCTTGCGCACCTGCGCCTCCTCGGCCTCCGCGAGCCGGCGCTGAGCGTCCCGCTTGCGCCGGGCGAGGGTCTTCTCGACCTGCTGGCCCTTGAACCCGTAGCTGAGCTTGTCGTTGTCGGTCGGGCCGCGGTCGTGGGCGATCGCGCCGGTGCCGATCCGGGTCGCGGCACGGAGTCGCTTGAGCTCCTCCTGCTGCTCGGCGTAGGTCTGCTCCCAGCGCTGCCTCGCCGCCGACCTGGCCTCCTCGTAGGCGGTCCAGCCGCCGCCGAACCGGCGACCGCCGTCGCCGTCGGTTCCGAAGGCGGTGGGATCGAGGTCGACCAGGTGGGTGGCGGCCTCGTCGAGGAAGACCCGGTCGTGGCTGGCGAGGAGCACCACGCCGGGCAGGTCGCGGATCAGCTCGACCAGCACCGCCACCGCGTCGTCGTCGAGATGGTTGGTCGGCTCGTCGAGGAGCAGCGCGTCGGGTCGCCGGGTGATGGCGGTCGCCAGCGCTAGCCGGCTGCGCTGGCCACCGGAGAGAGTGCCGATCCGGCGCCCGTCGTCGAGGCCGGCCAGGCCGAGCCGGTCGGCGGCCAGCAGGGCGCGCCGGTCGGCGTCCCAGGCGTCGTGGGCGACCGCCCAGTCGAGGATCTCGGCGTACTCTCGCGCCGCCTGCTCGTCGGTGAGCCGGTCGGCGAGCGCCTCGACGCGGGCGACCGCCTCGCGCAGCGGTCGCAGCGTGGTGGCGAGCACGTCGGCCACGGTGTCGTCGTCGCCGAACGGCGGCTCCTGTGGCAGCCAGACGAGGTCGGCCGGTGCCGCGATGGCGCCGGTGACCTGGGCGTACGGCGGCAGCGTGCCCGCGATCGCCCGCAGCAGGGTGGACTTGCCGGTGCCGTTCTCGCCCACCAGCGCGACCCGCTCACCCGGGCTGGCGGTCAGGTCGATGCCGCTCAGGACGGGTCCGGAGCGGAAGGCGACGGTGAGGTCGGTGACGACGATCGGCTGCATGCGCTGGTCTCTCCGGGACGAGGAGGACCCGCCGGGCTCTGCCCAGGGCACCGAAGGTGCGGCCGCGGACGCGGGTCGGTTCAGCGCGAGATCAGCATGATGACAGCGAGTCTAGTCAGGCCAGATCGCGAAGTCGAGCTGATTGCGGAGCCGCCGGTCCTTGGTCAGCAGCCGCACCCCGGCGGCTCGGGCGTTGGCAGCGATGAGCCGGTCGAACGGGTCGCGGGTGAAGGCGAAGGTCTCGGTCGCCGCCTCGGCCGCGACGGCGGCGAATGGCGTGGCGTCGACGGTCAAGCCGAGTTCGCGCGTCAACCACGCGAGAATCTCCGTCGGCTCGGGATTGATCCTGCCGCTCTCCTTCAGCCAGGTCAGCTCGAGTGCGGCCATCGGGGACGCGGTGAGCTGCTCGCTGTCGAGCAGATCACGCGCCCCGTCGCCGAGCCTCTCCGGCTTGCCCTCGTAGAGCCAGACGAGCACATGCGTGTCGACGTGGATCAAGGGTTGAGCGCCCGATCTGGATCCCAGTCGTAGACCTGGAGCTCGGCGAGATCGTCCGGATCGCCGTTGACGACGCCCTCGCGTCGCACCAGCCTCGACAGCTTGCTCTCCGGCGGGGTCGACACGACCCGCAGGATCCTGCCGTTGCGCTTGATCTCGAGCGGCTCACCCGTCTCGAGCACTCGATCGAGCAGACGGAAGATGTCCGCCCGCAACTGCGTCGCCGTCACTGCCATGCCTCCACGATAGGTCGATATGTACATGTCGACAACCAAATGCGTACATGTCAGTGGGAGCGCCCCAGCGGCGCGTAGCGGATCCGCGCCCACGGCGACTCGGTGTAGGCACGCCACGCCGTGAGCCGCTCCGAGAAGACGTCGGTCATGACCCGGTCCGCGTCAGTCGCCGAACGTCGGCGTGCCGCGCAGGAGGGTGGCGACGATCCGGCCGGTCAGGGTGCGGCCGTGCCAGGGGTTGTTGCGGCTCAGCGACAGGCTCTCGTCGCGGTCGACGGTGATCGACGCGACCGGGTCGACCAGGGTCAGGTTGGCCGGCTCCCCCACCTCGACCGGGCGACCCTGACCGGCCAGGCCGGCGATCCGAGCCGGGGTGGCGGACATCGCTCGCGCGACGCCGGCCCAGCCCAGCTGCTCCCCCAGCACCGTCCAGACCACCGGCAGCGCCGTCTCCAGGCCGACCATGCCGAAGGCGGCGTCGACGAAGGCGTGCTCCTTGTCGTGGCGGGCGTGCGGGGCGTGGTCGGTGGCGACGGCGTCGACGGTGCCGTCCAGCAGCGCCTCGCGCAGCGCCTCGACATCCTCGGCCGGCCGCAGCGGTGGGTTGACCTTGTAGACCGGGTCGTAGCCGGCCAGCAGGTCGGTGGTGAGCAGCAGGTGGTGCGGCGTCACCTCGGCGGTCACGTCGATGCCCTGGGCCTTGGCCCAGCGAACCACCTCGACCGAGCCGGCCGTCGAGACGTGGGCGACGTGGAGACGAGATCCGGTGTGACGGGCGAGCATCACGTCCCGCGCGACGATGACCTCCTCGGCGACGCCGGGCCAGCCGGGCAGGCCGAGCCGTCCGGAGAGCTCGCCCTCGTGACAGCAGGCGGTGTGCGGCGCGAGCGAGGGGTCCTGGCTGTGCTGGGAGACGACCCCGCCGAAGGCTCGGACGTACTCCAGCGCCCGGCGCATCACCCGGGCGTCGGCCACGCAGCGGCCGTCGTCGGAGAAGACGCGTACGCCGGCCCGGGAGCGTGCCATCAGCCCGAGCTCGGCCAGCTCCTCGCCGGCCAGGCCCTTGGTCACCGCGCCGACCGGCCGGACGTCGACCAGGCCGATCTTCTGGCCGAGGTCGTAGACGTGCTCGGCCGCCTCGGCGGTGTCGGTCACCGGGGTGGTGTTGGCCATCGCCAGCACCGCCGTGAAGCCGCCGGCGGCGGCCGCCCGCGAGCCGGTGAGCACCGTCTCGGCGTCCTCCCGACCGGGCTCGCGCAGGTGGGTGTGCAGGTCGACGAGCCCCGGCAGCAGCACCAGCCCGTCGGCGTCGACGACCCTGTCGGCGGTCGTGGAGACCGCGCCGATCTCGCGGATCAGGCCGCCCTCGACGTACACGTCGGCGGTGCGCTCGCCCAGCAGCGAGGCGCCCTTGATCAGGACAGTGGACATCAGGACGCTCCCTCGTCGGGGCCGGCGAGCAGGTGGTAGAGGACGGCCATCCGGACCGCGACGCCGGCGGAGACCTGGTCGAGCACGACCGAGTCGACCGCGTCGGCGGCGTCGGCGGAGATCTCCAGGCCACGGTTCATCGGGCCCGGGTGCAGGATCGGCGTGCCGGGCCGCAGCGCGGCGAGCCGGTCGCGGGTGAGGCCGTAGCCGACGGTGTACTCCCGGGCCGAGGGGAAGTAGCCGCCGCTCATCCGCTCCCGCTGGACCCGCAGCATCATCACGGCGTCGACGTCGGGCAGCACCTCGTCGAGGTCGTACGACGTCGCGAAGCCGGCCTCCTTCGACCAGGCCGACACCCCCGACGGCATCAGCGTCGGCGGGGCGACCGCGGTCACCGAGGCGCCGAGCTTGGTGAGGCACTTGAGGTTGGACCGGAAGACCCGCGAGTGGGTCAGGTCGCCGACGATCGCCACGTGCCTCCCGGACAGCGAGCCGAGCCGGCGCGTCAGCGTGTAGGCGTCGAGCAGCGCCTGAGTGGGGTGCTCGTGGGTGCCGTCGCCGGCGTTGACGACCGGCACGTCCACCCACTGGCTCACCTGCTGGGCGGCGCCGGAGGCCGAGTGCCGCATCACCAGGCCGTCGACGCCCATCGCGGTCACGGTCAGCACGGTGTCGCGCAGCGACTCGCCCTTCGAGGTCGAGGAGCCCTTGGCGGAGAGGTTGATGACGTCGGCGGAGAGCCACTTGCCGGCGATCTCGAAGCTGCTCCGGGTCCGGGTCGAGTCCTCGAAGAACAGGTTGATGACGGTGCGGCCGCGCAGCGCGGGCAGCTTCTTGACCTCGCGCCGCTGCACGTCGTGCATCTCGGCCGCGGTCTCGAAGAGGGCGCCGATGTCGTCGGCGGTGACGTCGTCGATGGAGAGCAGATGCCGCTTCACGACCTCGCCCCTCGCTGCGCTCGTGGCCGGCGTGATGCCCTCGGTTCGCTCGCAAGCTCGCTCACGAGATCACCACCTCGTCGGCTCCGTCGGTCTCCACGAGATGGACCGAGACCCGCTCGTCGCGGGCGGTGGGGAGGTTCTTGCCGACGTGGTCGGCGCGGATCGGCAGCTCGCGGTGGCCGCGGTCGACCAGCACGGCCAGCCGTACGGCGGCGGGCCGGCCGAGGTCGGAGAGCGCATCGAGCGCGGCGCGGACGGTGCGGCCGCTGTAGAGCACGTCGTCGACGAGCACCACCGTCTTGCCGTCGATCGAGCCCGGCACCGAGGTGCGGTGCGGCGCCCGGGTGGGATGGCTGCGCAGGTCGTCGCGGTACATCGTGACGTCGAGCGAGCCGGCCGCCACCGGCTGGCCCTCGACCTCCTCGATCCGCGCCGCGACCCGGCTCGCCAGTGGCACGCCGCGGGTGTGCAGCCCGAGCAGCAGCAGGCCGGCGGCTCCCTTGTTGCGTTCGAGGATCTCGTGGGAGATGCGGGTCAGCGCGCGCGAGACGTCGTCCGCGTCGAGCACCACCCGCCCGTCGGGGCCAGGCATCACGCCACCCCTCGCTGCCGGCGCAGCACCCGTGGTTCGCTCACCTGCTCACTCACCGGGACCTCCTTCTCCGCCTCACGGGACGGGTCGTTAAAGGATGTCGAACAAGCCGAAGGCTACCCGTCGCCGGTCGAGCCCGCGAGCCGGTCAGGCACCTGTCGGTTTCAACCCGGCCACCGCTGGGCAAGGTCTGTTGCGTGGGAAAGCTGACTCGATATGTCCTGATCATCCTTGCGGCGCTGGCGCTGCTCCCGTTCAGCGCGGTCTCCGCCGACGCGGCCGGCTCACCGAAGGTCGCGGGCATCGCCCTCGACGAGCAGGGCCAGCCGCTGCGCAACGTCTTCTGGAACGTCTATCACCAGGAGGGCGGTGAGTGGGTGGGCCTCCAGATGGGTCCGCTCCTCACCGACGCGGCGGGCAGGTTCGAGGACAGCGTGGATGCCGGCACGGGTTATCGGGTCTGCTTCTCCGACAGCTACTACGGCCTGGACTACGCCACCGAGTCGAGCTACTGGTTCCCCGAGGTCCGGCACCGCGACACCTGCTGGCCCGATGCGACCTCGGTCGAGAGCGCGCAGACCTGGACCGCTCCCGCTGACGGCACCACCACCCTGACCATGACGCTGCCCTCGGAGGGTCTCGGCATGGCGCCCGTCGACCCGTTCGTGGTGGGCGCCTTCGAGGTCGGCCAGCCGCTGACCGTCGTCGGGCAGGAGGGCTGGCGCCCGACCAACGCCACCTTCAGCTACCAGTGGTATGCCTACGACGGCGCAGCGAGCGGCCCCATCGCCGGCGCGACCGGCGCGACCTTCACGCCGACCTCGGCGCAGGACGGCAAGTGGGTCCAGGCGATCGTGACCGCCTCCCTGCCCGGCTACAAGCCCGTCAGGCTGGGGAGCCAGACCAATATGGTCGGCGCGCTCCACGCCCAGCTCACCTCGCCCTTGCAGATCACCGGCACCGCCGCGGCCGGCCAGACCCTGACCGCGAGCTTCGGCCAGCCGACTGCCGCCGGCCACAGCATCCTGGAGTGGTTCGTGGACGGCATCCCCCAGCCCGAGGCGACCACCCAGGGCAGCGCCACCAGCACCTTCGCCGTCACCAGCGCCATGTCGGGGGCCAACATCGAGGCGCGGCTGTCCGCCTATCTGACCGACGCCGACAGCAACTACATCGACGGCAGCAGCACCTACGCCCGAGCCATCGTCCAGGCCGCGGGCACCCGGCCGACCCAGCCGCTGTCGACCGCGGTGACCACGGCCGGCAAGCCCACCGTGGGGCGGGTGCTCACCGCGCCGAGCGGCGTCACCGCCGATCCCAATGCGACGATCAGCTATCAGTGGCTGCGCGGCACGAGCGTCGTCACCGGAGCTACCACAGCCCGCTACAAGCTCCGCAAGGCCGACCTCGGCAAGCCCGTCCAGGTCCAGGTGACCGTCAACCGGCCCGGCTGGTGGAACAGCTATGTCGGGACCTCCCCCGCCACCGTGGTCAAGAAGTCCCTCGAGAACGGCAGGCTGGCGGTCGCCGGCAAGGCCCGGGTCGGCAAGAGGCTCACCGCGCGCGCCACCGGCTGGGGCCCCAAGCCGGTCAAGGTCCGCTACCAGTGGCTGCGTGACGGCCAGCCGATCGACCATGCCACCAAGGCGACGTACCGGGTGCGGAAGGCCGACAAGGGCACCGAGCTCCAGGTCCGCGTGACGGTGACGAAGAAGCGCTATCTCGCCGTGACGAAGACCAGCAAGGCGAAGAAGGTCAAGCGCTGAGGCCGGAGTGGCCCGGTGCGAGCCGGCTCGCTCACGCGGTGAGCTTGGCCTTGTCGCGCTGGATCGCGCCGAGGACGCCGTTGACGAACTGCGGCGACTCGTCGGTGGAGAGGTCGCGCACCAGCGCGAGCGCCTCCGAGACCGCGACGTGCTCGGGCACGTCGGCGGCGTAGAGCAGCTCCCAGACGCCGATGCGCAGCACGTTGCGGTCGACGGCGGGCATCCGCTCCAGCGACCAGCCCTCGGAGTAGGACGACAGCACCTCGTCGATGCGGGGCTGCTCGGCGGTCACGCCGCGCACCAGCACGGCGGTGTAGGGGTTGGTCGGACCCTCGCCCTCGGCGATGGCCTCGTCGAGCATCGCCACCGGGCTGAGGCCGCGTGCCTCGCCGGCGAAGAGCAGGTCGAGCGCCCGCTTGCGCGCCTTGGTGCGGGCGGTTCCTCGGCCCTTGGGCGGAGTCGTCATCCCTTGACGCGGCTCAGGTAGGCGCCGCCGTCGCGGGTGTCGACCTTGATCTTCTCGCCCTGCTCGATGAAGAGCGGGACCTGGATCTCGTGGCCGGTCTCCAGCGTGGCGGGCTTGGTGCGGCCGGTGGCGGAGTCGCCGACGACGCCCGGCTCGGTGTAGGTGATGGTGAGCTCGACCGAGGCCGGGAGCTCGATGAACAGGACGCGGCCCTCGTTGGTGGCCACGATGACGTCCTGGTTCTCCAGCATGTAGTTCTTGGCGTCGCCAACCAGGTCGGGGTCGACCTCGATCTGGTCGTAGGTGGCGGTGTCCATGAAGACGTAGTTGGTGCCGTCGTTGTAGAGGTACTGGTAGCTGCGGCGGTCGACCGTGGCGGTCTCGACCTTGGTGCCGGCGTTGAAGGTCTTGTCGACGTTCTTGCCCGACTCGACGTTCTTCAGCTTGGTGCGGACGAACGCGGGGCCCTTGCCCGGCTTGACGTGCTGGAACTCCACCACCTGCCAGAGCTGGCCGTCGATGTTGAGAACCAAGCCGTTCTTGAGGTCGTTCGTGGTTGCCATGCTCGCGCGTCCAGCCTTCTGTGCAGGTGTCAAGGGATTGCCGACGGACAATCCTATCGGCGAAGGCGCACGAGGCCTAAGCGACGATCACCCGAGGGGTACGACGGACCCGGCCGGCGCCGCGAGCCAGCACCGCCCGCCAGGACTCCCCCAGCACCCGGGCGGCCCGCGCCAGCTCCTCGGCGGGGCGAGTCCAGGGGATCCGTAGGAAGTGGTCGAGGCCGCCCTCGACCGCGAAGACCGGCCCGGGCGCGGTGACCACGCCGCGCTGCTCCGCCTCCGCCGCGACCTCGGTAGCGACCGGCAGCGGCAGCCGGCACCACAGGCACAGTCCGCCGCTGGGGAGCCGGAAGGCCCATTCGGGCAGCTGCTCGGCGACGGCGGCCGCCAGCGCGGCCCGCTGCTCGCGCAGTCGCTCCCGGTGGGCGGTCAGCACCGCTTCGGGGTGGGCCAGCAGCCGGGCCAGCACCAGCTGCTCCAGCACCGGGGCGCCGAGGTCGAGCCGCACCCGAGCGCCGGTGAGCTCCGTCATCACCGCCGCTCCGCCGGACGTCGGAGGGGGCACCCTGATCCAGCCCAGCCGGAGCCCGCCCCAGAACGCCTTCGACGCGCTGCCGAGGGTGATCGCGTCGGGCGCGAAGGCCGCGAACGGTGGCGGCATGGCGGCGCCGTCGAGCTCGAGCGCCTGGTGTGCCTCGTCGACCACCGCCACCGTCCCGGTCCGGGCGAGGGAGTCCGCCAGCGTGGCTCGCTCGGCGGCGCTCATCACCAGGCCGGTGGGGTTCTGGAAGTCGGCGATGACATAGGCCAGCGAGGGCCGGGTCTGCCGCAGCGTGGCGGCGATCGCGGCCAGGTCCCAGGCCTCGGGCGCGACCGGTGAGACCACCAGCCGGGCACCGGCGTGGCGCAGCGCGTCCACGGCGTTGGGGTAGACCGGCGAGTCCACCAGCACCCGGGTGCCAGGCCGGGTGAGCGCCTGCGCGAGGATCGCGGCCGCGCTGAGGGCGCCGGGCGTGACCATGATCTGCTCGGGGCGGGTGGGCAGTCCCCGGGCGTCGTAGGTCGCCGCGATGGCCTCCTGCAGCCGGGGCAGCCCGGCGGGGAAGTAGCCGTGCCCGCCGAGGTAGGCCGGCAGGTCGGTCGCCGCCTCCGCGTAGGCCGCCGCGATGCCCGGCGGCGCGGAGCCGGCCGCGCAGTTGAGGTCGATGACGTCGTTGCTGTCGTGCCCCGGCAGCAGCGCCCGGTCGTGCACCCGGCGCCGGCCGCCGGGGACCTTGCTGAAGGTGCCGGCGCCCCGTCTGGCCTCGGCGTACCCCGACTCCACCAGTGCGGCGTAGGCCCGCGTCACCGTGGTCCGCGACACCCCCAGCGCGGTCGCCAGGTCGCGCTCGCTGGGCAGCCGGGTCCGCCACGGGATCCGGCCGTCGCCGATCAGCAGCGTCAGGCTCTCGGCCAGCCCGAGATAGGCCGGCGCACGATGGAACCCGTCGACCAGCCCGGCCAGCCGGGCGGGTGAGATGGACCGCGTCACGCAGGCCACTCTTCCACGATTGGCTATTTCGAACCAGTCCAATCCGGCGAGAGGATCGCGGCATGATCACCGACCTGGGTCCGCTCGCCCAGCTCCGCGCCGGCCGGCTCCCCCGCCGGCTCCTTCAGCTCGCCGTCGGACTGGTGCTCTACGGCGTCTCGCTCGGCATGATGATCCGCGGCGCGCTCGGCTTGGCGCCCTGGGACGTGCTCCACTCCGGACTGATCCGGCACGTCCCGATCAGTATCGGGCAGGCGCTGGTCGCCGTCAGCGTGGTGGTGATGCTGGGCTGGATCCCGCTGCGGGAGAAGCCCGGCCTGGGCACGATCGCCAACACCCTCGTGCTCGGGCCCTCGGCCGACGCCACGCTGGCGGTGCTGGACCGCCCCGAGGGCCCTCTGCTGCGCGTCGCGCTGATGGCCGGCGGCGTGGTGCTCTGCGCGCTGGCGACGGCGATGTACGTCGGCGCCCAGCTCGGCCGGGGCCCTCGCGACGGCCTGATGACCGGTCTGGTCCGCCGTACCGGCCTCTCGATCCGGCTGGTCCGCACCGCCATGGAGGTCACCGTGGTGGTCGTCGGCGTGCTGCTCGGCGGCAGCCTCGGCCTGGGCACGGTGCTGTTCGCGCTGACCATCGGCCCGCTGACCCAGTGGCTGCTGCCGATGTGGGTGGTTCAGCTCGACGAGCCGGCGATCGTCTCCAGCGCCAGCCGGTAGCCCTCGATGCCCTCGCCCTCGATGACCCGAGCCGCGTGCGGCGTCACGACGGAGGTGTGCCGCCACTCCTCCGGCCGCCTCGACGGCGCACTGATGTGCACCTCGACCAAGGGCGCGGTGAGCTGGGCGCAGGCGTCGTAGAGGGCGTAGGAGTAGTGGGTCCAGGCGCCGGCGTTGAGCACTACCGGGGTCTGCTCGTCAGCGGCGGTGTTGAGCCAGTCGAGCAGGTCGCCCTCGTGGTTGGTCTGCCGTACCTCGACCTCCAGACCGACCTCTTCCCCCCACCGCTGGCACCGGGCCGCGAGCTCGGCGTGGGTGGTGGCGCCGTAGATCTCCGGCTGTCGCTTGCCGAGCCGGCCCAGGTTGGGGCCGTTGAGCACCAGCACCCTCATGAGAGCACCCGGTAGGCCTCGCGGAGCAGGTCCTCGTCGGGGCCGGCGAGGATCGCCGGCTTCGCCAGGTCATCGAGGACCAGGAACCGCAGCACCGAGCCGCGGGCCTTCTTGTCGACCCGCATCGCGCCGATCAGCTCGTCGAAGGAGGCCCGGTCGTACGTCGTGGGCAGGCCCACTCGCCCGAACGCCGCGCGGTGCCGGGCGGCGACCTCGTCGGAGAGCCGGCCGGCCAGTCGCGCCAGCTCGGCGGCGTAGACGCAGCCCAGCGCCACCGCCTCACCGTGGCGGATCTTGTAGTCCTCGTGCTTCTCGACGGCGTGGGCCAGGGTGTGGCCGTAGTTGAGGACCTCCCGGCCGGGATGACCGTCGGCTCCGCCGGTCTCCTTGAGGTCGGCCACCACGACCTCGACCTTGACCCGCACCGCCCGCTCGACCAGCTCGGCGAGCACCGGCGAGTCGTGGGTCAGCTCCTCCGGCGGCGTGGACTCGACCAGCCGCAGGATCTCCGGGTCGGCGATGAAGCCGCACTTGATCACCTCGCCGAGCCCGGCGACCAGCTCCTCGCGGGGCAGGGTGGCCAGCAGCGACAGGTCACAGAGCACGCCGGCGGGCTCGTGGAAGGCGCCGACGAGGTTCTTGCCGGCACCGGTGTTGACGCCGGTCTTGCCGCCGACGGCGGCGTCGACCATGGCCAGGAGGGTGGTCGGCACGTGGACCACCCGGACGCCGCGCAGCCAGGTCGCCGCGACGAAGCCACCGAGGTCGGTGGTGGCGCCGCCGCCGAAGGTCACTACGGCGTCGGAGCGGGTGAAGCCCTTCTCCCCCAGCGCCTCCCAGCACTGGTCGGCGACCTCGACGGTCTTGGCCGCCTCGCCGTCGGGCAGGCCGAGCCCGAGCACGTCGTAGTGCGGGACGAGCCCTTCCAGCACCGGCCGGGCGAGGTCCGCCAGCTCGGCGGCGTACAGGAAGGCCACCCGCTCGACCTTGTCTCCCAGGATCCTGGGGAGCCGGCCGGCCAGGTCGTTGCCGATCACGACGTCGTACGGCGAGGCGCCGCCGACGTGGAGCGTGGCCGGCGCCGGGCGGGCCTTCCGGGGTCTGGTCACAGGACCTCCTCGATCCGGTCGGCGACCTCGGCGGGGCTGAGCCCGTCGGTGTCGACGGTGACGGTGGCGACCGACTCGTAGATCGGCCCGCGCTCCTCCAGCAGCTGCCGCACCCGAGCCCGGACGTTGCCGAGGAGCAGCGGCCGGCCGGTGCCCAGACCGACCCGTCTAACGGCGTCGGCGAGGCCGACCCGGAGGAAGACCACCGGGTGACTCTTCAGCAGCACCTGGGTGTCGGGGTCGAGGACCGCGCCGCCGCCGAGCGAGAGCACGCCGTCGTGGCTGGCCAGCGCCGTGGCGACGGCCGCCTTCTCCAGCTCGCGGAAGGCCGCCTCGCCGTCGTCGACGAAGATCTCGGAGACCGGCTTGCCAGCGCCGGCCTCGACGTCGGCGTCGGTGTCGCGCACCGCCACGTCCCAGCGCTCGCCCAGCAGTCGCGCCACCGTGGTCTTGCCGGCCCCCATCGGTCCCACCAGCACGACGCGCGGACCGGTCACCTGAACCTCAGGGTGTCGAGGTAGGACTCGGCGTTGCGGCGGGTCTCCCGCACCGAGTCGCCGCCGAACTTCTCCAGCACGGCGTCGGCGAGCACCAGCGCCACCATCGCCTCGGCGACGATGCCGGCGGCCGGCACCGCGCAGACGTCGGAGCGCTGGTGGTGGGCGACGGCCGCCTCGCCGGTGGCGACATCGACCGTCCGCAGCGCCCGGGGCACCGTGGCGATGGGCTTCATGGCGGCGCGGACTCGCAGCACCTCGCCGGTGGACATCCCCCCCTCGGTGCCGCCGCTGCGGCCCGACGTACGGGTGATGCCGTCCTCGCCGGTCACGATCTCGTCGTGGGCCCGCGACCCGGGGGTGGCGGCCAGCTCGAAGCCGTCGCCGACCTCGACGCCCTTGATGGCCTGGATGCCCATCAGCGCGGCAGCCAGGCGGGCGTCGAGACGGCGGTCCCAGTGGACGTGGGAGCCCAGCCCCGGCGGCAGGCCGTAGACGACCACCTCGACGACGCCGCCGAGGGTGTCGCCCTCCTTGTGGGCCTCGTCGATCCGCTCGACCATCAGCTTGGAGCCGTCGGGATCGAGGCAGCGCACCGGGTCCTCGTCGAGGCGGGCGAGGTCGTCGGGCGTCGGCAGGTCGGTGCCGGGGGTGCGGACGCCGCCGAGCTCCAGCACGTGGGAGACGACCTGGGCGCCGACGGCCTGCTCGAGGAAGTTGGTGGCCACCCGGCCGAGCGCGACCCGGGCGGCCGTCTCGCGGGCGGAGGCGCGCTCCAGGATGGGACGGGCGTCGGTGAAGTCGTACTTCTGCATTCCGACCAGGTCGGCGTGACCGGGCCGGGGGCGGGTCAGCGGGGCGTTGCGGGCCTGGCCCTTGAGGACGGCGGGGTCGACCGGGTCGGCCGACATCACCGTCTCCCACTTGGGCCACTCGGTGTTGCCCACCTCGATGGCGATGGGGCCACCCTGCGACTCGCCGTGGCGGACGCCGCCGAGGAGGGTGACCTGGTCCTGCTCGAACTTCATCCTGGCGCCGCGGCCGTAGCCGAGCCGGCGGCGGGCGAGCGAGTCGGCGATCTCCGCCGAGGTGATCCGGACGTGGGCGGGCAGCCCCTCGAGGATGGCGACCAGGGAGGGGCCGTGGGACTCGCCCGCGGTGAGCCAACGCAGCATGGGACAAGTCTCCCATGCGCTGCCGACGGCCGGCAGCCGCGTATCACCGCGGGTCAGCTCAGCACGATGTACTGCCCCGCCACAGCCGCGACCAGCGCGCCGACCATCAGGAAGGGCCCGAAGGGCACCCGCTCGCGCAGCAGCCCCTCGCTGCCGTCGCGGCGCCAGGTGCGGCCCAGCAGCCTGAGGGCGGGCCAGGCCAGTGCGCCGATCACCCCGGCGGCGAGGACCGAGATGATCAGGACGCCGGCACCCAAGGGGCCCAGGGCCAGCCCCAGCAGGCCGCCTAGCCGGACGTCACCGAAGGCCATGATGCGGGGACTGATCAGCCACATCAGGCCGTAGTAGAGGCCCAGCGCGAGGAGGCCGGCCACCGCCCAGACGACGACCCGCCAGTCGCTGACCGCGACGGCGCCGACGACGACGAGCAACGCCACTACGGCATACGACGGATTGACGATCTTCGACGGGAGGTACCAGGTGGTGTAGTCGATGATGGTGAGCGCGCAGCCGATCGGCACCAGGAACAGCAGCCACGGCAGCGCCCAGGTCCAGCCGAAGGTTGCGCCCAGCACTCCTGCCACCACCGCGCAGGCGATCGCGCAGCGGAGCGCCAGCCCGGGCGCGCCGGCGATCACCCGGTAGGGCACCTTCTCGGGGAACTCCCCCGGCTCCTCCTCGGGGTCCGTCTCGGGCTCCGGCACCGCCCCGATCAGTCGCGGCACCAGCCAGCCGGCACCGGCGCCCAGCAGGGCGCACACCAGCGCGGGGATCACCGTCGACTCCATGGCGGGGAGCGTATCCGGCTGCGACCGCCGGCGCCCTCCCCCCCACACGTGACCAGTCTCAAACTGACACCCAATTCCCGGTGAGCAGCCGCAAACTGACACCCATAACGCGGTGACCGGTCGCAAACTGACACCGAAGTGGCAGCGAGCAGACGCCAGCTCGCTCTTAGCCTCGATCCGTGGACCGGCTGGGGCGATCGGGGTCTGACTCGGCGGGGCTGACGTAGAAGTGCCTTCTGGGCAAGGAGAATCGAGATTGTCGAGATCCTGATCCGCCCGCACGCAGAAGGCAC
>NZ_JASGDQ010000141.1:0-62228 GCF_047607185.1 Nocardioides sp.
ATGAGCGAATGTCGGCTGCACGCCCGACCAGTAAGTCCGAAGGCACCATAGATCAGATGTAATGAACCGCCCTGGCCATCGTCTCCTCGTCATACTTCCTCGCTGCAGGCACGAGCCGATCTTCCTTCCGTGAGTCTCTTCAGACCCTCCGACTCGCCCAGGGCGGTTCATTACATCTGATCTATGGTGCCTTCGGACTTACTGGTCGGGCGTGCAGCCGACATTCGCTCATGCCTCGAACTCCTTTGTCACTACCTACCTGCAGAGCAACGGCATGGCGTGGTGAAGGCGGCTACCTTCGCGATCTTCCTCCTGACGATACTGGCGGCACTGACAAGCTGCGATTCACAGTCTGCGCCTCCACGTGATGACAAGACGGTGGGCGTTCCGGCACCGGACAGCAATGACCCTGCCGCCGAGCCGATCGAGACCAACCGGTCGCTCGATGTCGGCCAGGCTCAGGCGGTCACCCAGGCGCGGCCGGTGGGCGCGGGGCTGCGTGAGGTGGCCAGGCTGGGCCTGGTGCGTTCGGCCAACACAACTCAGGGCATCAGGGCTATCCATGAACAAAGCGTCGTGGTAGGAATCCAATCCACACAGGAGTTCACTGGCGAGGCGCCCCCAACGCGGCTCGAGTTGCGTCCGATCGGTGCACTTGGCCATTCGGGTGAGCCGGTTCAGAGGCTGCCTTCCAAGAAGTCTCGACAGGTCTCAGCCGTCGACATGTCCGAGCGATGGGTCGTGTGGATGGAGACGCCGTCAACAGTTCTCGGGCTCCAACCGTGGACGCTGGTCGCCTACGACCGGACCGACAAGAGCGTTCGCAAGCTCGCGCGGTCGCCCCGGATGGACGATGGTGGGCCAGCGATATCAGTGCCCGGGTGGACCGGGCCGGTCATCTTTGGCACGAAGGTCTACTGGGCTCAGGCGGCCGGCACCCTCCAGGCAGGCCGTGTTGATGTCTGGGGTTGCGTCATCGAGGCCTGCAACCCGGCCATGGTGGCCAAGGCCGCCGCGATGCCGGCATCTGACGGCGAGTACCTCTACCTGATCAGCTCGGCCAATTATGCTGGTGCGCCCAGCGCAAACGAGCAGACGGTGGACCGAGTGGACCCGAACACCGGTGCTCGCTCCACCGTGGCCCGCATCGCGGTCGCCGATCAGGAGGGTGTCTCCGGGCTGGCCGCCGGGCCCGGCATGCTGGCGTGGACCGTCGGGAGATCGGGTGCGGACGAAGCGGTCGTCCTGAATCTGGTCGACGGTTCGGTAGCCACCTTCGCGGACACCCAGCAGGGCGTGTTCGGGTATCCCGTGGTGACCAGGAGCGCCGTGATCTGGGCCGAGTCCGGCGGGGTCGGTCCTGAGGTCGGGGGATACCTGCTCGACCGGAGAGACGGGACGCTGTCGACGATCGGCAACAAGCTCGGGCTCTACGGCGAAGGCGGGGACGGCGCCTATGTGTACTGGCAAGAGAGCCGCACCCCGCAGGCTCGCCCCGAAGACATCGACTACGTCGTCGGCCGACTGCGGTAGGTCAGTCGTGTCCGGTAGCCTCTGCCCCGGCACAGCGGCAGAGGAGTGGGACAAGTGGCAGTCAGGGCCATCCGGGGCGCGACGCGGCTCGGCTTCACCGACGTGCCGCTGATGTGCGCCCGCGAGCTGGCGAAGGTGAGCGAGACGCCTCATGAATGAGGCCTCATGACCGAGGACCAGGCCGCCGTCGAGATCGTGGGCGCGGGGCTGCTCGGCGCCTCCGTCGGGCTGGCGCTGCGGCGCGCCGGCGTGGAGGTGCTGCTGACCGACATCGACGCCGACCACGTCCGTACCGCCTCCGGGATGGGCGCCGGGCGACCCGCCGGGCCCGGCGACCGGGTCGGGCTGGTCGTGGTGGCGGTGCCACCGGCCCACCTGGGCGAGGTGATTCGCGAGGCGCTCGACCGCACCAGCGGCACCGACGCGGTGGTGACCGACGTCGGCTCGGTGAAGGCCGCCCCGCTGGCGGCGGTCGCCGACCATCCCCGGGTCGGGAGGTACGTCGGCTCCCACCCGATGGCCGGCAGCGAGCGCTCCGGTCCGCTGGCCGCCAGCGCGACCCTCTTCGACGGCCGCCCCTGGGCGGTGACGCCGCACCCGGCCGCCGACCCCGACGCCCTCGAGGCGGTCGACCGGCTGGGGGAGGCCGTCGGCGGCGTACTGGTCCACCTCGACCCCGAGGAGCACGACCGCGCCGTCGCCCGGATCTCGCACGTGCCCCACCTGATGGCCGCGTTGATGGCCGGCCGGCTCGCCGAGGCTCCCGGGCGACACCTGGCGCTGTCCGGCCAAGGCGTTCGGGACGTGACGAGAGTCGCCGCCGGCGACCCACGGCTCTACAGCCAGATCGTCGCCGGCAACGCCAGCGCCGTGGCCGACCTGCTGCACGAGGTCCGCGCCGAGCTCGACGGCCTCATCGCCGCCGTCAGCGACGGCGATGCGGACGGACTGCGGGCGATCCTGGCCAGGGGAGTGGCGGGTACGAGGGCCATCCCCGGCAAGCACGGCGGCCCGACCCGGCCCTCCGTATCGATCTTCGTGGCGGTCCCCGACGAGCCCGGCAACCTGGCACGACTCTTCGCCGACGCCGGCGAGATCGGCGTCAACATCGAGGACGTCCACATCGACCACGACCCGGGCCGCCCGGTCGGCCTGCTCGAGCTCACCGTCGAGGCCGCCCGCGCCGAGGAGCTGCAGAGCGCGCTGGAGTCGAGGGGATGGGTCGCGCACCGATAGACTTGTGCTCCGTGAGCAGACTGGTCATCGCCGTCGACGGCACCTCCGGATCCGGCAAGTCCAGCACGTCTCGCGGGGTGGCCGATCGGCTCGGGCTGCGCTATCTCGACACCGGGGCACAGTTCCGGGCGATGACCTGGTGGATGCTCACCCACGGCGTCGACGTCCACGACCCGGCCGCGGTCGCCGCCCACGCCGACGAGCCGGTGATCGAGTCGGGCACCGACCCGCTGGCGCCGACGATCACGCTCGACGGTGCCGACGTCGCCACCCAGATCCGCTCCGACGAGGTCAACGCCGCGGTCTCCCCGGTCAGCACCGTCCCGGCGGTGCGCCGCCGGCTGCTGGCGTTGCAGCGGCAGATCATCGACGCCGCCGAGGACGGCATCGTCGTCGAGGGCCGCGACATCGGCTCCGTGGTCTGGCCCCAGGCCCAGGTGAAGCTCTACCTGTCCGCCGACGCTGCGGCCCGCGCCGAGCGACGCGCCGCCGAGGCGGGCGCCACCGACGAGCGCAGCCTCAAGGCCACCAGGGCCTCACTGGAGGCCCGCGACGTCATCGACTCCGGTCGTGCCACCGCCCCGCTGGTGCGGGCCGACGGCGCGGTGCACGTCGACACCACCCCCCATACCCTCGACGAGGTCGTGGATCTGGTGCTCGGACTGGTCGCGGAGCGGGTGGAGAAGGCGGAGGTGTGAAGGAGCTGCCGGACCTCTCCGGCGTACCCCACCCACCCACCGCGCTGCTGCACAACCCGGTCGTCCGGGCGGCGGGCGACCACACCGACCCGGCGGCGGTGAAGACCGCGCTCCGGGTCCTCCAAGACGGCCACGGGGTCGAGACTCCCTCGGAAAGCCCCACCGACAGCAAGGAAGCACCATGAGCGAGTACGACGTCCCTGCGGCCGAGGAGACCGGCCCGACGCCGGTGCTGGCGATCGTCGGCCGGCCGAACGTGGGCAAGTCCACCCTGGTCAACCGGATCATCGGCCGCCGCGAGGCGGTCGTCGAGGACGTCCCCGGCGTGACCCGGGACCGGGTCTCCTACGACGCCGAGTGGAGCGGTCGCGCGTTCACCGTGGTCGATACCGGTGGCTGGGACCCGGACGCCCGCGGCCTGGCCGAGCGGATCGCCGCCCAGGCGGAGATCGCGATCGGCCTGGCCGACGCCGTCCTCCTCGTCGTCGACGCCACGGTCGGCATCACCGACACCGACGCGGCGGTCGTCAAGGTGCTGCGCCGCTCGGGCAAGCCGGTCATCCTGGCCGCCAACAAGGTCGACGACCAGCGCATGGAGGCCGAGGCCGCCGGGCTGTGGAATCTCGGCCTCGGCGAGCCCTACCCGGTCTCGGCGCTGCATGGCCGCGGCTCCGGCGACCTGCTCGACGCGATCCTGGCCGCGTTGCCGGAGCCCCCGCCGGCGCCGGAGGGGACGGAGGTCGGCGGGCCGCGCCGGGTCGCCATCGTCGGCCGGCCCAATGTCGGCAAGTCCTCGCTGCTCAACAAGCTCGCCGGCGAGGAGCGGGTGGTGGTCGACAACGTCGCCGGCACCACTGTCGACCCGGTCGACGAGCTGATCGAGCTCGGCGGCCGCACCTGGCGCTTCATCGACACCGCCGGCATCCGC
The DNA here is from genome assembly GCF_047607185.1 of Nocardioides sp. Classification (GTDB taxonomy): domain Bacteria; phylum Actinomycetota; class Actinomycetes; order Propionibacteriales; family Nocardioidaceae; genus Nocardioides. Next base: position 4,396 of record NZ_JASGDQ010000141.1, read on the forward strand.
AAGCGGGTCAAGGAGGCCTCCGGCCACGAGTACTACGCCTCGCTGCGCACCTCGACCGCCATCGACCGGGCCGAGGTCGCGGTGCTGGTGCTCAACGCCGGCGAGCCGATCGCCGAGCAGGACATCCGGATCCTGCAGACCGTCCGCGAGGCCGGCCGGGCGCTGGTGCTCGCCTTCAACAAGTGGGACCTGCTCGACGAGGACCGGCGCTACTACCTGGAGCGAGAGATCGAGCGGGACCTGGTGCAGGTGCCATGGGCACCGCGGGTCAACATCACCGCCCGTACCGGCTGGCACATCGACCGGCTGGTGCCCGCCCTGGACAAGGCGCTGGAGGGCTGGGAGACCCGGGTCGGCACCGGTGCGCTCAACACCTTCCTGGGCCGGCTGGTGGCCGAGCATCCCCACCCGGTCCGGGGCGGCAAGCAGCCGAAGGTGCTGTTCGGCACCCAGGCCTCGACGGCGCCGCCGACCTTCATCCTCTTCACCTCGGGCAGGCTGGAGGCGTCGTACGAGCGCTTCATCGAGCGTCGGCTGCGCGAGGAGTGGGGTTTCGTCGGCACGCCGATCGTGTTGCAGCAACGGGTGCGAGAGAAGCGCAAGCGTCCGTAGAGTCGCGCCATGGCCCTGGACACCCCCACGTTGCGAGTCGCCTTCGCGGTCGTCTCGCTGAGCGTGCTGGTGCTGGCGTATGCCGCGACCTATCGGAGCACCCGGGCGCCGTTCGGCGGCTGGTGGTGCCTGTCGCTGGTCTGCTTCCTGACGAGTGCCGGGCTCTATCTCCTCAACGGCACCGACGCCCAGGTGCTGGCGAACCCGGTCGCCAACGCGGCGGCGGTGGCCGGCGCGGGCTTCGTGTGGGCCGCAGGCCGCTCGCTGCGCGGCGTCGCGCTGTCGCGCTGGCAGCTCCTGGTGGGGCCGGCGGCCGCACTGGTCGCCGGGCTGGTGGACCATCCCGCCGACAACGTCTGGGCGGGCGGCGGCGTCCTGCTGGCGGGCATGAGCCTTCTCATCGGCCTCTCGGCCAGCGACCTCTGGCGGGCCTGGGCGGTCCCGGCGAGCCGGCTGTCGGCCGACGACGGCAGCAGGGTCGCGATCCTGGCGATCGCGCTCACCTCCTCGTTCACCGCCGCCTTCTACGCGCTGCGGCTCGTCGCCTTCCTGGTGGCCGGGCCCGACCACCGGCTCTTCACCGTGTTCTTCGGCTCGGGCGCTACGACGCTGATCCTGACCGTCATGCTGGTCACCGTCACCTTCAGCATCTCCACGCTGGCCCACGCGCAGGTGACGATCGAGTTGCGCGAGCAGGCCGCTCACGACAACCTCACCGGGCTGCTCAACCGCGCCGCGTTCATGACCAGGGCCGAGATCCGGATGCGCGAGACGCGGCACCTCGACTCCGACGGCGTCGTGGTGATGATCGACCTCGACGACTTCAAGCAACTCAACGACACCCTCGGTCACCAGGCGGGCGACCGTGCGCTCGTCGACTTCGGCGACGCCTGCCGGGCCGCCATCCAGCCGGGCGACCTGGCGGCGCGGCTGGGCGGCGACGAGTTCGTGCTGCTGCTTCCCGAGCGTCCCGGCCGCTCGCCGGAGTCGGTCACCGCGACGCTGGACGCCCGGCTCGGCGCCCGTGCCGAGCAGCGGCTGCGGGTCTCCTACGGCATCGCCGAGCTCTCCCGGCGCGACGGCCTGGAGGCCTCGCTGGCCCGAGCCGATGCCGCGCTCTACCGCGCCAAGGCGGTGGGTGGCGGCGTCGCGGTGTGGCACGACGAGGAGCAGGTCTCCTAAGAGCGTGTCCGAGTTCTCGAACACGCTCTGAGGGCGAGCCGCGACTCCTGGACGTAACAGAAGGGCCGTACGATCCGCCGGTGCCTCCCATCCACGTCATCGCCTACTTCGCCGACGACCCCACCCGGATCTACCAGCTGCTTCAGTGGCTGCCTGTGCTCGAGCGGCTCGACGAGCGCCATCCGGTCGGCATCGTCACGCGAGAGGCGGCAACCGCCGCCCTCGCCCAGGAGCGGACCCGGCTGCCCGTCTTCCTGGCGCGGAGGTTCCCGGGGCTGACCGGGCTCTACGACGAGCTCGACGCCAAGGTGGTCGTCTACTGCAACAACTCGATGCGCAACTTCCAGTCGCTGCTCGACGGCCGGATGCTGCACGTGCACATCAATCACGGCGAGAGCGACAAGCAGAGCATGGTCAGCAACAACGCCAAGGCCTACGACCGGGTCTTCGTAGCCGGCGAGGCGGCGGTGCAGCGCCACCGTGCCGGACTGATGGAACTCGACGAGTCCAAGCTCATCCGCATCGGCCGGCCGCAACTGGATCTGCGGCCGGAGCCGGTGCTGGCACCCAGCAGTCGTCGTACCGTTCTCTATGCGCCCACCTGGGAGGGCGACGCGGAGTACAACGACTACACCTCCGTCGACGTCTTCGGGTCACGCATCGTCGAGGCGATCCTCGCTCAGGAGGACGTCCGGCTGGTCTACAAGCCCCACCCGAAGGTCGCCACCAGCCTCACCCCGGCGATCGCCGAGACCCACCGGCGGATCCTGGAGCGGATCGCGGCGGCGACCGTCGCTGACCCGGCGGCGGGCCATCTGGCGCTGGTCGAGGGCGACATCCTCGCGGTGATGCCCAGCTGCGACGCGATGATCACCGACGTCTCCTCGGTCGGCCTGGACTGGCTCTACCTGCAGACCGACAAGCCCATCCTCATCACCGACCGGTACGACGACCCGGAGCGGCTACGCCGCAACGCCCCGGTCAGCCGTTGCGCGGACGTCGTCGACTCCGGGACCATCGGCTCGCTCACCGAGCTGCTGGCGACCCGGCTCGTCCACGACGAGCACCGGATCGCCCGGGCCGCGATGCGCCACCACTACTTCGACGGCGTCTCGGTGGGGGAGAGCACCGAGCGGTTCCTCGACGAGATCTCCCACGTGGTCGCCCGGCGCGACAGCCTCGTCGGGGTGCCGGCTACCGGCGAGGTCGCCTCGGCCTAGGGCGAGTCCGCCCCGGCGCCGGCCCGGCCGACCGCGGCGAGCGGCGACCTGTCCCACAGGTAGGCGAGGTAGGCGCCGAAGGCCACGCCGGTGCCGATGCCGACGCAGATGGTGGCGGCGCGGCCGAAGTACTCCGCCCCGGCGCCGCCACCCATCTGCTGCAGGATGCCGAAGAACACCGGGATGCCGGGCAGCAGCGCGCCGGTGATGCCCATCAGGGCCAGCACCTGCTGCGGATAGCCGGTCCGGGAGGCGAGGATCACGGTGAGGACACCGAGCACGACCGCGCTCGCCGAGCTGGCCCACAGCGTGGTCGCGTCGAGCACCCGGAGCAGCAGCTGGCTGCTGGCGCCGGTGACGACGCCGAGCACCGCCGCCGGGACGACGAGCGGAAGCCGGCCGCCATTGGCGAAGGCGTTGGCGACGGCACCGAGGCCGGAGAAGACGAGCACCAGGTACCACGGCAGGCTCGGGAGCTCGTCGAGTCTCGGGTGCGCCATGCTCAGCTGTTCGCCGAGCCAGAACGTGAACGCTCCACCGATGAAGATCCCGATGCCGGCGACAGCGACGCCGCCGACCCGGCTCAGGCAGGAGAGGAAGTCGGCCTCGATCGCATCGGTGACGGCGCCGATCACCTGAGGCAGCGGGAGCAGCAGCAGCCAGGTCACCGCGATCGCGGCGGCGGCGCCGACGGGGTCGACGAAGTCGACGCGCACCAGCAGGGTGGCGAACGCCCCGCCGACCGAGCTCTGCACCGCGATGGCGAACAGCCTCGGCATCCGGAGCCGGCCGACGCCGAGCCCGGCGAGCGAGGTCGCGACCTGGACCAGCGCCGCCGAGACCCACGCCCGCCAGCTGATCCCGACCTGCATGCTGATGAAGAACGCGAGCATCGTCATGCCGAGCGTGGTGGCCCACCAGGGCGTCCCGGTGCCACGCATCCGCTCCACGTCGTCGCGGGCGGCGAAAAGCCGCCGACGCTCGGCCTCGCCGGTGGTGGCGGCCTCGGGCGCGGCAAGGTCGGCGGCCAGATGGTTGAGAGCGCGAGCCCGGTCGCAGTCGATGGTGTCGAGCGTGCGTGCCGCGCCCGACAGCGTCGTCGTACTCCCGTCGGGCAGTGTGGCCTCCAGTAACAGCAGTCGCCCGAAGGAGTTGACGGCCAAGCCCACCAGGCCCAGCGCCCGGCCACAGCCGACCAGCGCCCGCCGGGTCTGGCCACTGGTCTGCCCGGACTCCAGGAAGCCATACCCGAGCTCCGCGAGCAGGTCCAGCCGGGTACGGACGTCGACGGTGGTCAGCCGCTCCGGCGCGGAGCCAGGCTCCAACGAGGTCATGGCGCGATCCTAGAGAGCGGAGCGCTCACGGCGGCGTGAGCTCGTGTACGAACCGGCGGACACGTGCCTGAAACGCTGGGTCGGCGGCCGCGCCACGCACCTGGGCGACGCGCAGCACGGTCTTGCGTCGCTTGAGGTCCGGCCCGACGAAGACTCCTTGCTCAACGTCGGGCGAGCTGGCCGACCAGATCACGGAGCGAGCCGAGTCGGATGCTGCGCGCGCGATCCGACTGGTAATGAGCCCAGCGATCGCCTTCGTCACAGCGTTGTCGGCCTGCGTGGCCATGCCCGTTGCGGCGACACCGGGGTGCGCGATGACCGAGCGCACCCGGGAGCCCTCTTCGGCCAGCCGCCTGCCGAGGTCCACCGCGTAGGCCGCTGCCGCGATCTTCGAGGCGCGGTAGGTGCCGAACTGGCTGAAGCTCGACGGGTCGCCTACGGCAGTGAGGTCGGGCGCCTTCGTCGTGCGCTGCGAGAGGTTCGAGGCGACCAGGACGATACGGGGGTCGGCCGCAGTCAGTAGCGGCACCAGCTTCTCGGTCAGCCGCGCGGGGCCGATGAGGTTGGTGGCGAACGTCAGCTCGATCCCGTCGGGGCTCGTCTCGAACCTCGAGGTGGTGACGCCGGCGTTGTTCACGAGTGCGTCGAGGTGGAACCCGTCGCGCTCGAGTTGTGCGGCGAAGGCGTCGATCGAGCGCAGGTCGGCGACGTCGACGGCGCGCACCACCAGTCGTCCCTCGCGGCCACTCGGCTCGAGTTGTGGGACGAGCGAGGTCATCTTGGCCGGGTTCCGCACGCCCGCTATCACCGTGCCGTTCGCCGTCAGAAGGGCCTTGGCGACTTCCAGTCCGACGCCGCTGCTCGCGCCGGTGACCACGAAGGTGCGCCCACTCTGGTCCGACAGTTCGCTGGTCTGCCACTCGAAGTCCTGCACGGCTCCCTCCGTTCCGGATAGATAATCCGCTTCGACGATAGCACGAATCGGATTAGGCATCCGAATCAAGGTAGGCTGAGGTCATGTCCGAGACCTTGGCTCGTCCGACCGGTCTGCGTGCCGATGCCGCTCGCAACCGTGCACGGCTGCTTGAGGTCGCCAGGCGCCATCACTCGCAGACCGGGCAGCTCCCGCTCAACGCCATCGCTGCCGAGGCCGGCGTGGGCATCGGCACTGCCTACCGCCACTTCCCGAGCCAGCAGTCCCTCGTCGAGGCGCTCGCCATGGACGCACTCGACCGCTTGGTCGGCGCGGTCAAACAAGCCATCGCAGTCGAAGACCCGGCACGTGCGCTCCGCGCAATGGTCACGACGGCATACGAGCACCTGTGCGACGACGCGGCGCTTACCGCCCTACTCGCGGGGGGAACCTTCGCCTGCGCCGATGCGGCGGCCGTCGCCGGTGGACTGTTCGCCGACGTCGAGATCCTCCTTCGCCGATCTCGACAGAGCGGAGCCCTGCGCGCAGAGGTCGGCGTCGACGACCTGCGGCGGCTCCTGTGTGGTCTCAGTGCAGCAGCGACCGCTGGGCCGGCTCCCCTGGGCAACGATCGGGGGCGGTATGTCGAGGTGCTGCTCGGCGGTCTGCGGCCGTGAGCCCACCGGCGCCGCCAGATATGACGAAGCCCTGGTGAAAGTTACCTCTCACCAGGGCTTTTTGTCGGGATGACAGGATTTGAACCTGCGACCCCTTGACCCCCAGTCAAGTGCGCTACCAAGCTGCGCCACATCCCGCTGCTCCCCAGGGGAGCGGGGGAACACTATCCCAGATCGGCGCGAAGCCTGGAATCGGGTCCCGTCCCACCAGACCCGAGTCGGCAGCCTCGCGGAGCCGCGGCGCCTACGATGGAGCGCCATGGCAGCAGAGGACGCTGGAGGCGACCAGGTCATCCGGGTCGTGGGGGCCAGCACGAACAACCTGCGCAATGTGACGGTCGAGGTGCCGAAGAAGGCGCTGACCGTGGTGACCGGAGTCTCCGGCTCGGGCAAGTCGTCGCTGGTGCTCGACACCATCGCGGCCGAGGCGCAGCGCCTGGTCAACGACTCCTATCCGGTGTTCGTCCGCAACCGGCTGCCGCAGTTGCCCGCGCCGGAGGTGCAGTCGATGGCCGGCCTGACGTTCACCGCGCTCATCGACCAGCGTCGGTTCACCGGCAACGCCCGGTCCACGGTTGCGACCGCCTCCGACGTCGCGCCGCTGCTCCGGCTGGTCTTCTCCCGCGTCGGCGAGCCGTCGGCCGGCTACTCGCCGGCGTACTCCTTCAACGACCCGGCCGGCATGTGCCCGGAGTGCGAGGGACTGGGCACCGTCGTCGACATCGACGTCGAGGAGCTCATCGACCCGGAGAAGAGCATCGACGAGGGACCGGTGCGGTTCAGCCAGTTCCGCCCGGGCGTCTACCGGTGGAAGCGGTTCGCCTACTGCGGGCTCTTCGACCGGAAGAGGCCACTCAAGGACTACACCGAGGAGGAGATGGACCTCTTCCTCTACGCCGATCAGCTCAAGCTGCCCGACCCCGACCCGCGGTTCCCGAAGACCGCGCGCTTCGACGGCGTCGTCACCCGGATGCGCGATGTCTACGTCAAGAACCACCCCACGAAGATCTCGGCCGAGGTGCGCGAGGAGCTGGACCGCCTGATGACGCACCGGACCTGCCCGGAGTGCGGCGGTGCCCGCCTGAACGCGGCCGCCCGGGCCAGCCTCGTCGAGGGCCGCTCGATCGTGGACTGGACGGCGATGTCGGTGGCCGAGCTGCGCGAGCTGGTCGGGGGCATGGACGACCCCCGGGTGAGCCCCGCCCTGGACGGCGTCAGGCGCGCCCTCGACGCGCTGCTCTCCGTCGGTCTCGGCTATCTGACGCTCGATCGCCAGTCCTCGACGCTCTCGGGCGGGGAGGCGCAACGGGTCAAGATCGTGCGGCACCTCGGCAGCGCCCTCACCGACGTGACCTACGTCTTCGACGAGCCGTCCACCGGGCTGCACCCTGCCGACGTGAGGCGGCTCAACGACCTGCTGCGCCGGCTGCGCGACGCCGGCAACACCGTGCTCGTGGTGGAGCACCACCCGCAGGTGATCGGCGTCGCCGACCACGTGATCGACATGGGCCCCGGCGCCGGCGCGGCAGGCGGCCTGGTGCGGTTCGAGGGGACGCCGGCCGAGCTGCGCGGCAGCGACACGCTGACCGGGCGGCTGCTGGCGCGCCCGCTGGTCCTCAAGAACGCGGTACGACGACCACTCGGCAGCGTGCTCGTCACGAATGCGCGGGCGCACAACCTGACCGGCTTCGACGTCGAGGTGCCGCTGGGGGTGCTCACCGCCGTGACCGGAGTGGCCGGCTCGGGGAAGAGCTCGTTCGCCACCGACGAGCTGCCCCGCCAGCACGCCGAGTTCACCGTCGTGGGCCAGGACCCGCTTCGTGGCGGGGTCCGCTCGACGTCGCTGAGCATCCTCGGCATCGCCGACGAAGTGCGCGAGGCGTTCGCCGCCGTGTCGGGGCTCGCTCCTGCCTGGTTCAGCTTCAACTCCAAGGGCGCCTGCCCGGCCTGTAAGGGCAAGGGCTATATCACCACCGAGCTCGCCTTTCTCGACGACGTGGCGACGCCCTGCGACGTCTGCCGCGGAGCGCGCTTCAACGACACCGCGCTGGCGGTGACGCTGGCGGGCCGGACGATCGCCGACGTGCTGCGGATGCCGGCGGCGGAGATGCGCGAGACCTTCGCCGACCATCCCGGCATCGTCCGGACCATGGACTGGCTGGAGCGGGTCGGCCTCGGCTACACCGCCGTCGGCCAGTCGCTCGACACCTACTCCGGAGGCGAGCGGCAGCGGCTGCTGCTCGCCCGCCACCTCAGCGGCGTCACCGACCTCGCCCGGGAGCGGATCGTGCTCGACGAGCCCACCACCGGGCTGCACCCCAGCGACGTGGACCGGATCAACACCCTGTTCGACGACCTCGTCGACGGCGGTGCGACGCTCGTGGTGGTGGAGCACAACCTGCGGGTGGTCGCCCGCGCCGACCAGGTCATCGACATCGGGCCGGGCGCCGGGTCCGACGGCGGCAGGCTGCTGTTCGCCGGCCCGCCGACCGAGCTTCTGGACAGCACCGACTCACTGACCGGGCGAGCGCTGGCGATCGCCAGCCGGTCCTGAGCGCCGCGAGCGGCTGGCCGCCGGGCGCTCTGCGTCGGGCTGAGCCTGGTCTACAGTTGGTGCCTCACCGCTGCCGAGTGCGAAGGATCAGACGACCTACCTGATGGAAGGCCAAAGTCCCGGGGCGCTGGCTCCATGACCCCGTATCTCCTCCTGCTCCTCGCCGTGCTGCTCGTGCTGGCGTGCGGCGTGTTCGTGGCCGCCGAGTTCGCCCTCGTCACCGTCGACCGGTCCCGTGTCGATGCCGAGGCCGAGGCCGGCAACGCCAGTGCCGTCGGCGTCCGGCAGGCGCTGACCCGGCTCTCGACGCACCTCTCCGGCGCGCAGTTGGGCATCACGATCACCAACCTCGGCATCGGCTGGCTCGCCGAGCCGGCGGTCTCCGAGATCATCGACGCCCCGCTGGAGTCGCTCGGTGTCCCCGGCGGCGCGGTCCGCCCGGTCGCCGTCGCGATCGGCCTGGTCGTCTCCACCCTGGTGACGATGGTCTTCGGCGAGCTGGTGCCGAAGAACATCGCGCTCTCGCTGCCGATGCGGACCGCACGGGCGACCCAGGGCTTCATTCGCGCCTTCACGAGCCTCAACACCGTCCCGATCAGGTTCCTCAACGGCACCGCCAACGCGCTGGTACGACGGCTGGGCATCGAGCCGCAGGAGGAGCTCCGCTCGGCCCGTAGCTCCGCCGAGCTCGCCTCGCTGATCCAGCGCAGCGCCGACGAGGGCACCCTCGACGCCGACGCCGCCGAGCTGATGGAGCGCAGCGTGGAGTTCGGCGCCCGTACCGCCGGCGAGATCATGACGCCCCGGGTGCGCACCGTCACCCTGGAGGAGGACGACCGGGCCGAGGCGATCATCGAGCTGACCCGCCGTACCGGCCACTCCCGGTTCCCGGTCCTCGACGCGCAGGACAACGTCGTGGGCACCGTCCACGTCAAGAACGCCGTCGCCCTCGCCGCCCAGGACCGCCTCACCACCAAGGTCAAGCACCTGATGAGCAAGCCGGTGGTGGTGCCGGACTCGCTGCGGCTCGACCCGCTGATGGCGCTGCTGCGCAGCGAGGGGTCGCAGATGGCGATCGTCCTCGACGAGTACGGCGGCCAGGCGGGTCTGGTCACCCTCGAGGACGTCATCGAGGAGATCGTCGGCGACATCGCCGACGAGCACGACTCGATCAGCGCCCAGGGGCGACTGCGCCGGGACGGCTCCTGGTCGCTCAGCGGCCTGCTGCGCCCCGACGAGGTCGAGGACCTGACGGGGGTCGCGCTGCCGGAGAGCGAGGACTACGACACCATCGCCGGCCTGGTGATGGCCTCCCTGGGCCGGGTGCCGCAGAAGGGCGACATCATCGAGGTGACGGTGCCGGACCCGACCGATCCCGAGTTCAGCAGGGAGCGGCTGGTCACCCTCGCCGTGGAGCACATGGACGGCCTGCGGGTGGACCGGATCGGCCTGCGGGTCGTGACCGGGGGTGTCTCGTGAGCCCCCTGGTCGGCATCCTGCTCACCCTGCTGCTGCTCGCCGGCAACGCCTTCTTCGTGGCGACGGAGTTCGCGCTGATCTCCGCCCGCCGCAGCCAGATCGAGCCGGTCGCCCAGCAGGGCTCGCGGCTGGCCCGCACCACGTTGCAAGCGATGGAGCACATCACCTCGATGGTGGCCGGCATCCAGCTCGGCGTCACCGTCTGCTCGGTGCTCCTCGGCGCGGTCGCCGAGCCGTCCATCGCGGGGCTGCTGGAGCCGGTGCTGGAAGCGGTCCACGCGCCGCACGGGTTGCTGCACCCGGTCGCCTTCGTGGTCGCCCTCGCCCTGGTGGCCTTCCTCCACGTGGTGCTGGGCGAGATGGTGCCGAAGAACATCACCCTGGCCGGCCCGGAGCGAGCGGTGCTGGTGCTGGCCCCGGCGATGTACGCCCTGGTCCAGGTGCTGCGGCCGCTGATCGTGGTGCTCAACGCCGTCGCCAACGGCACCCTGCGGCTGCTGCGGGTCGAGCCGAAGGCCGAGGTCGAGTCGACCTACACCCTCGAGCAGGTGGCCGCGATCGTCGAGGAGTCGCACGGCGAGGGGCTGCTCGAGGCGGGGGAGTACGACCGACTGGCCGGGGCACTCGGGTTCACCGAGAAGACGGTGGCGGCCGTGGTGCTGCCGCGGGCGGAGCTGACGACGGTGGCCCAGGGCTCCTCGGGCGCGGACGTCGAGGCGCTGTGCGCCGCCACCGGGTTCAGCCGGTTCCCGGTCACCGACCGGGCCGGCGAGCTGATCGGCTACCTCCACATCAAGGACGTGCTGGAGCCGGATCCGGCCCGCCGGCTGCGGCCGATCCAGGACAAGTGGATCCGGCCGTTCGCGGCGGTCCACCTCGACGATGCGCTGCACGACGCGCTGGAGACGCTGCAGCGACGGGGCTCGCACTTGGCGCGGGTGGTCGACGAGGAGGGCCGCACCATCGGTGTCGCCGCGCTCGAGGACGTCATCGAGGAGCTGGTCGGTGAGATCCGCGACGCTGCCCACACCGACTGACATCTACAGTGACCACTGTGACTGAGCAGGCGGCGCGCGACCGGGTGTGGACCATCCCGAACGCGCTCAGCGCGCTGCGACTGCTCGGTGTGCCGCTCTTCCTCTGGCTGGTGCTCGGCCCGGAGGCCGACCTGTGGGCGCTGGCGGTGCTGGTGGTCTCCGGCTTCACCGACTGGCTCGACGGCTTCCTGGCCCGTCGCTGGGACCAGCGCTCGGTGCTGGGCCAGCTGCTCGACCCGGTCGCCGACCGGCTCTACCTGCTCGCCGTGGTGGTCGGGCTGGCGCTGCGCGAGGTCATCCCGTGGTGGCTGGCGGTGCTGCTGCCGCTGCGCGACGTACTGCTCTGGGGGCTGGTGCCCTTCCTGCGCACCCGGGGCTATACCTCGCTGCCGGTCCACTTCATCGGCAAGGCGGCCACCTTCTGCCTGCTCTACGCCTTCCCGCTACTGCTCCTGGGCGACGGGGACGGCGACGCCGCCCGGCTGGCGAACGTCTTCGGCTGGGCGTTCGCCTGGTGGGGACTGGGCCTCTACTGGTGGGCCGGCTGCCTCTACGCCTGGCAGGTCCGCAAGCTGCTCGCCTCCGCGCCGCGAGTGGTCCGGCAGCGCCCGCCGAGGCGACGACCCCGGCAGGGAGGCCGGGTCGGTGCCTGACTCGCAGCTGCTGCCCGAGCGCGTCACCATGCCGTTGCTGACGCTGATCACCCAACAGGCGCTCGATGAGGACTACCAGCACGTCGCCGATCGCCGCGCCGGTCAGCCGGCGCCGACGGCCGGCACCGGCCGTCGGCTCACCGTGATCGTGGTGGCCCTCTTCGGCGTACTGGTCGCGGTCGCCGGGGTGCAGACCGCCCGCAACGCCGGAGTCACCAGTGCCGGCCGGGACCAGATCATCGACCGCATCAACGCCCGCCGCGACACGCAGGCGGCGCTCGAGCAGCAGGTGGCCGATCTGCGGGCGTCGAACGCCGCCGGCGAGAGCTCCTACCACGACCTCGGCGACGAGCTCGACGCGGCGAGGGCCACCCGCAACCGGCTGATGAGAGTGACCGGCTTCGCGGCGCTGGTCGGTGCCGGTCTCAGGGTGGTCGTCGACGACGCGCCGAGCGGCGACCCGGACGCGGTGGTGCGCGACGACGACCTCGCACTGCTGGTCAACGGACTGCTGGAGGCCGGCGCTCGTGGCGTTGCGGTGAACGGCCAGCGCTGGACGGCCCTCTCGGCGCTGCGCAACTCCGGGGCGGTCATCCGCATCAACGACGTGAGCCTCTCGCCGCCGTACACTGTTGAGGCCGTCGGCGACCTCCGCAATCTGCAGGCCAACCTCGTCGATTCGACCTCGGGCTCGCGGTTCCTGGATCTGGCCGCCGATCTCGGTATGCCGGTGACCAGGGAGGAGGTCGACAGCATCCAGCTCCCCGCCGCGCCCGCGCGGATGCTGGCCGTCCACGACGCACAGGAGCTGACGGGCAAGCAGCCCCGTCAGCCGGACGACTAGGAGGCCCCGTATTGATCGCCGCACTCGGGCTGCTCGTGGGCATCGTCCTCGGCCTGATCTTCCGCCCGGACATCCCGGTCGGGCTCGACCTCTATCTGCCGATCGCCGTCGTCGCCGCCCTCGATGCCGTCTTCGGCGGCCTACGGGCCTACCTGGACGGCATCTTCGACGACAAGGTGTTCGTGGTGTCCTTCCTGAGCAATGTCGTCATCGCGGCGGGCATCGTCTACCTCGGCGACAAGCTCGGCGTCGGCGGCCAGCTCTCCACCGGCGTCATCGTCGTCCTGGGCATCCGGATCTTCTCCAACCTCGCCGCCATCCGGCGCCACCTGTTCCATGCCTGAGACGCCGCCGGCCGCCGAGACCGGGCCCGAGGCTGGCCGTCGTCGGCTGTGGCGTGCCTTCGTCAGGCCCCAGCGCCGTCAGCTCGTCGTCGGCGTGCTGCTCGCCGTGGTGGGCTTCGCCGCCGTCACCCAGTTCCGCACCACCGAGGCCGACAACTCCTATGCCGGCCTGCGCGAGCAGGACCTGATCGACGTCCTGAGTGGCCTGACCGGCGCCACCCAGCGGACCCAGGCCGAGCTGTCGCGGCTCCAGGACACCCGCGACCAGCTCCAGACCGACACCCAGAAGCGCCAGGCTGCTCTCACCGAGGCGAGCACCCAGGTCGACAACCTCAAGATCATCGCCGGCCTGGTCCCGGTGACCGGCCCGGGGATCCGAGTGCGCATCGAGGAGAAGACCGCCGAGATCAACGTCGACTCCTTCATCGACCTGATCCAGGAGCTGCGCACCGTGGGCGCCGAGGCGATGCAGCTCAATGGGCAGGTCAGGCTGGTCGCACAGACCTCCTTCGAGCAGGCCAACGGCGGGTTGCTGGTCGACGGCGAGATGCTCGAGCCGCCCTACACCCTCGACGTGATCGGCGAGCCCGGCGCGCTCGAGGGGGCGGTGACCTTCCTGCGCGGCCCGCAGGAGGAGCTCGAGAGCGATGGCGCCACCGTGGTGGTGAGCCGGATGACCTCCCTCGACATCACCGCTGTCGCTGCCGCCGACTGAGTCAAGTAGGGTGCCTTCGCAGGCCGCGAGACCGGCCGCCGTGTACGTCGACCGAGTCGATCAAGGAGAAGTGGCGTGTACCCCGACGACCTGAGCTACACCACCGAGCACGAGTGGCTGCGCGACCCCGGTGAGGCCACCGGGTCGGTGCGAGTCGGGATCACCCACTATGCCCAGGACGCCCTCGGAGACATCGTCTACGTCTCCCTGCCCGAGGTCGGCGCCAGCGTCGAGGCCGGCACCCCGTGTGGCGAGCTGGAGTCCACCAAGTCCGTCAGCGACGTCTACGCGCCCGTGTCGGGCGAGATCGTCGCGGTCAACGAGGCGCTCGACGCCACCCCGGAGCTCGTCAACGACGACCCGTACGGCGGCGGCTGGCTGTTCGAGGTCGTGCCGTCCTCACGGACCGAGCTCGACGACCTGCTCGACGCCGCCGCCTACCAGGCGACGCTCGAGGCCTAGCTCGGGCATTTCGCCTTGATCCTCTGCCCTGGGCTGATAGGTTCGGGGTCTCAACCGAACCTTCAGCATGAGGCTGAGGGTTTTCCGCAGTTCCCCTAGCAATCACGCGAGCGAGACGAGGAAGCGTCGATGATCGTCTGCCCGGTCTGCGGCAACGACAACCCTGCGGCTGCCCGGTTCTGCTCGCAGTGCGGCCAGCGGCTCATGGCACTGACCCAGGAGGAGCCGGCCGACGCGACCGCCACGATCACCCTCGGCGACGGCCGCACGGAGACCTCGGACCGGCTGCTCGCGCCGGTCGACGCCGCGGCCGTCGACGCGCTGCCGGTGGGCCACGCGCTGCTCGTGGTCCAGAAGGGCCCCGGCTCCGGCAGCCGGTTCCTGCTCGACAAGGACGTGGTGCGGGTCGGCCGCGACCCCGACAGCGACATCTTCCTCGACGACGTCACGGTGTCCCGCAAGCACGCCCTGTTCCGGCGCGCCGGCGACACCTTCCGGGTCGAGGAGCTGGGCAGTCTCAACGGCACCTATGTCAACCGTGACCGCATCGAGCAGGCTGCCCTGACGGACGGGGACGAGGTCCAGATCGGCAAGTTCCGGCTGGTCTTCTACGCAGGTCACGCGAGCTGACCGGGGGCAGGCTTTTGGTCGCGGCGGCGAGTGGGGCGCCTGAGGAGGCGCGGCTCAACATCGGGCAGGTGCTCGACATCCTGCAGCCCGAGTTCCCGGGCTTCATCAGCATCCCCAAGCTGAGGCTGCTCGAGTCCGACGGCCTGGTGACCCCCGAGCGCACCCCGGCCGGCTACCGGAAGTTCTCCTACGCCGACGTCGAACGGCTGCGCTACGTGCTGCGGATGCAGCGCGACCACTACCTGCCCAAGCGGGTCATCGCCGAGCATCTCGACGCCATGGACCGTGGCCTGGAGCCGCCCGAGATCGAGCCGGTCGTCCCGACCGTGCCCGAGGTCGCGCTCTCGGCCGATGGGATGCCGACACCGGAGGCGTTCCTCAAGCGCGACGGGCTGCGGCTCTCCCGCAGAGAGCTGATCAAGACGGCCGAGATCTCCGAGGAACTGCTCGTCCAGCTGGAGTCCTTCGGCCTGGTCAGCGCCAACCGTGCCGGCCACTACGACCGTGACGCCCTGGGCATCGTCAGCACCGCCAAGCAGCTGGCGGAGTTCGGCATCGAGCCCCGGCACCTGCGCGGCTTCAAGGCTGCCGCGGACCGGGAGGTCGGGCTCGTCGAGCAGATCGTCGCGCCACGGCTCAAGGCCTCCGATGCCGAGGTGCGCGACGGCGCCGAGCGGACCGCCGCCGAGCTCGCCGCGCTGTCGGTCAAGCTTCATGCGACCCTGGTCAAGGCCGGGCTGCGGCGACTGTAGCGCCGGGGTAATGTGGAGAGCGTGCGCGAGGTCGACGTCATGGGAGTGAGGGTCGAGATGCCCTCCAACCAGCCCCTCGTGCTGCTCCGGGAGGTCGCGGGGGAGCGCTATCTGCCGATCTGGATCGGCGCCGTCGAGGCGACGGCCATCGCCTTCGCCCAGCAGGGCGTCGTACCACCGCGGCCGCTGACCCACGACCTGCTCAAGGACGTGCTGGTCGCGCTCGGCACCGAGCTCGCCGAGGTGCGGATCACCGACGTCCGTGACGGCGTCTTCTACGCCACCCTGGTCTTCGACTCCGGCGTCGAGGTCAGCGCCCGGCCGTCGGACTCGATCGCGCTGGCGCTGCGCACCGGCACCCGCATCGTCTGCGCCGAGGACGTGCTCGACGAGGCGGGGCTCTCGGTGCCCGCCGAGCAGGAGGATGAGATCGAGCGGTTCCGCGAGTTCCTCGACGAGATCACCCCCGAGGACTTCCAAGCCTGACTCACCCTCAAGCTGAGGGTTAGGGTTGCGACACGCCGGGTGGGTCTTTGACGCCCACGACGATCGCGCCTACCTTGAAGTGTCTCTGTTGTAACTCCATCCGTGACATCTCGTGGATCGACTGTCGCGGGCCTTCCCCCGACGGGGTTACGCTCAACGGAGTAGACCTCACGGAGGACCGCGTGAACGAGCACGAGCAGGAGAGCGGCGTCAGCGCCGAGGAGCTCCTGGCCGCCCAGGCGGCCGACGAGCAGGGACTCCTCTTCACCGACGACGTCTCGCCCCTGCCCAGCGACCTGGGCTATCGGGGGCCGACGGCGTGCAACGCGGCCGGCATCACCTATCGCCAGCTCGACTACTGGGCCCGCACCGGGCTGGTGGAGCCCAGCGTGCGCGGCGCGACCGGCTCCGGCACCCAGCGGCTCTACAGCTTCCGCGACATCCTGATCCTCAAGGTGGTCAAGCGGCTCCTCGACGCCGGCATCTCGCTGCAGCAGATCCGCACCGCCGTCAACCACCTCCGCGAGCGCGGCACCGACGACCTCACCCGGGTCACCTTGATGAGCGACGGCGCCTCGGTCTACGAGTGCACCAGCAACGACGAGGTCATCGACCTGCTTCAAGGCGGCCAGGGCGTCTTCGGCATCGCCATCGGCGGCGTCTGGCGCGAGATCGAGGGCACCCTCACCGAGCTTCCCAGCGAGCGCGCCGCGGACTCGGCGGAGGACACCGAGCCGATCCCCGGCGACGAGCTCGCCGCCCGTCGCGCCGCCCGCAGCGCTGGCTGACCGGTCACTCTCTCTTCCGCAACGTCATCCGAGCTGGTCGCTCCAACGGCCGGCTCGGATGACGTTGTCGTCAATCAGGCCTGTCGATAGCAGGTCGTCGGCCCGAGGCGGCTATCGTGGGACTCGCTGCGCATCCCGCGTGGGAGAGCCCTGTCGGACAGGGCGCCGAAGGGGCAATTCCTCCCCGGAATCTCTCAGGCACCACGACCACACGGGACAGGCGACTCTGAAGGCGCGAGGACGCACTGACAGAGGGGGAGGACCGGTCGAAGTCCGCTGTCCCTCCAGGAGCCGCCACCGTGTCCGACACCCCCTCGCTGACCGACCTCGACGCCGCGTCGCCCTTCGTCGAGCGTCATATCGGCATCTCGCCCGAGGCCGAGCGGCGGATGCTCGACCTGCTCGGCTATCGCTCCCTCGACGCGCTCATGGACGCGGCGGTGCCGGCCGGCATCCGCACCACCGAGCCGCTGGACGTCCCCGAGGCGCTCACCGAGACCGCCGTCGCGGCCCGTGCCCGTGAGCTCGCCGCCCTCAACTTCCCCGGCGAGCCGCTGATCGGACTGGGCTACCACGCCACCATCACGCCGGCGGTGATCCGCCGCAACGTGCTCGAGGACCCGAGCTGGTACACCGCCTACACGCCCTACCAGCCCGAGATCTCCCAGGGCCGCCTCGAGGCGCTGCTCAACTTCCAGACCATGGTCGGCGACCTGACCGGCCTGCCGGTCGCCAACGCCTCGCTGCTCGACGAGGGCACCGCCGCGGCCGAGGCCATGACGCTGGTACGACGCGCCAGCCGCAAGGCCGCACCCGGCGCGTCGTTCGTGGTCGACGCCGACGCGCTGCCGCAGACCATCGACGTGATCCGCACCCGCGCCGAGGCCATGGGCATCCCGGTCCTGGTCGCCGACCTGACCCGCGGACTGCCCGACGGCGACATCGCCGGCGTGCTGGTGCAGTACCCCGGCACGTCGGGCAATGTGCTCGACCCGCGCCCGGTGATCGAGGCCACCCACCAGCGTGGCGCCCTCGCGGTCGTCGCCGCCGACCTGCTCGCCCTCACCGTGCTGGAGGCGCCCGGCGCGCTCGGCGCCGACGTCGTGGTCGGCTCCACCCAGCGCTTCGGCGTGCCGCTCTTCTACGGCGGCCCGCACGCCGGCTTCATGGCGGTCGCGCAGGGCCTGGAGCGCCATCTGCCCGGCCGGCTGGTCGGTGTCTCCGTCGACGCCGAGGGCCGGCCGGCGTACCGGCTCGCACTGCAGACCCGCGAGCAGCACATCCGCCGCGACAAGGCCACCTCCAACATCTGCACCGCCCAGGTGCTGCTGGCCGTGGTCGCCTCGATGTACGCCGTCTACCACGGCCCGGCCGGACTGCGCGCCATCGCGCTGCGGACCCACCGCTACGCCGCCGTACTCGCCGCCGCGCTCCGCGACGCCGGTCACCGGCTCACCACCGAGACCTTCTTCGACACCCTCACCGTGACCGTCCCCGGCCGCGCCGAGACGATCGTCGCGGCGGCCCGCGAGCGCGGCCTCCACCTGCGGCTCGTCGACGCCGACACCGTCGGCATCTCCACCTCCGAGACCACCACTCGAGAGATCCTGGGCAAGGTGCTGGCCGCCTTCGGCATCGCCGACGCCGACCTGGACGACCTCGACCGCACCACCGCCTCGGCGCTGCCCGAGGGGCTCTCGCGCGCCACCGAGCTCCTCACCCACGAGGTCTTCCACAGCCACCACAGCGAGACCCAGCTGCTGCGCTACCTGCACTCCCTCGCGAGCCGCGACTACGCCCTCGACCAGGGCATGATCCCGCTGGGCTCGTGCACCATGAAACTCAACGCCACCACCGAGATGGAGCCGATCTCGCTGCCGGGCTTCGCCGACCTGCACCCGTTCGTGCCGGCCGCCGACGCTCAGGGCTACCAGATCCTGGTCGAGGAGCTGGAGGGCTGGCTCGCCGAGACCACTGGCTATGACCGGGTCTCGATCCAGCCCAACGCCGGCTCCCAGGGCGAGCTCGCCGGACTGCTGGCGATCCGGGGCTACCACCGCGCCAACGGCCAGAGCCAGCGTGATGTCTGCCTGCTGCCCGCCTCCGCGCACGGCACCAACGCCGCCTCGGCAGTGATGGCCGGGATGAGGGTCGTCGTGGTGCGGTCGGCCGAGGACGGCACCGTCGACCTCGACGACCTGCGCGCCAAGTGCGAGGAGCACAGCGCCGACCTCGCCGCCATCATGGTCACCTACCCCTCGACGCACGGCGTCTACGAGGCGGGCATCACCGAGCTCTGCGAGATCGTGCACGGCCACGGCGGCCAGGTCTACGTCGACGGCGCCAACCTCAACGCGCTGCTCGGCTACGCCCAGCCCGGCCGGTTCGGCGGCGACGTCTCGCACCTCAACCTGCACAAGACGTTCTGCATCCCGCACGGTGGCGGCGGACCCGGCGTCGGCCCGGTCGCGGTCCGGTCCCACCTGGCGCCCTACCTGCCCTCGCACGCCCTGCACCCCGAGGCGGGTCGGCGCAAGGGCATCGGTCCGATCTCGGCAGCGCCGTACGGCTCCGCGGGCATCCTGCCGATCTCGTGGGCCTACATCCGGCTGATGGGCGCCGCCGGCCTGACCCGCGCCACCGCCACCGCGGTGCTCTCGGCCAACTACGTCGCCGCTCGCCTCGACGAGCACTACCCGGTGCTCTATCGCGGCGAGACCGGGCTGGTCGCCCACGAGTGCATCCTCGACCTGCGCGGGATCACCCGCGATACCGGGGTGAGCGTCGACGACGTCGCCAAGCGGCTCATCGACTACGGCTTCCACGCCCCGACGATGTCCTTCCCCGTCGCCGGCACGCTGATGGTCGAGCCCACCGAGTCCGAGGATCTCGCCGAGCTCGACCGGTTCATCGACGCCATGATCGCCATCAAGGGCGAGATCGATCGGGTCGCGGCGGGGGAGTGGACCCCCGAGACGTCGGTACTCCGCGGCGCCCCGCACACCGCTCGGGCGCTGGTCGGCGAGTGGGACCGGCCCTACAGCCGGGAGCTGGCGGTCTTCCCGGCCGGCATCGACCGTGACAAGTACTGGCCGCCGGTGGCCCGCATCGACAACGCCTACGGCGATCGCAACCTGGTCTGCGCGTGCCTGCCGGTGGAGGCGTTCTAAGCGCCCAGAACACGTGCTCAGAACGTGTTCTCAGACCGCCTCGGCGTCGTCGCGGGACTCGCCGACGTGGGGGTCGAGCGCCAGCTCCGGGCGCTCCACCCCCTCCAGCGCGACCAGGTCGTCGAGCTGCGAGGGCTCGGCCAGCTCCTCGCTGGTGAACCGCTTGGTGAGCGCCTCGATCTGCCGCGGCACGGTGAGCGCCGCGCCGGCGCTGTCGAGCCGGCGGGCGGCCGGCAGCACCCGGGTCTCGAGCGAGCTGGCGAACTCGTTGTAGCTGCGGACGGTGCTCTCCAGGGAGCGGCGCAGCTTGTCGGCGTAGTCCGCGACCTTGCCGATGCGCCGGTAGAGCTCCTGGCCGGTGGTGAAGACCCGCTGGGCATCCTCGGTAAGGGTCTCCTGGCGCCAAGCCAGCGCGATGGTCTTGAGCAGGCCCAAGAGGTTGGTCGGCGTGGCGAGCACGACGCCCTTGGCGAAGGCATGGTCGAGCAGCGAGCCGTCGGCGTCGAGCGCGGTGGCGAGCAGCTGGTCGTTGGGAATGTAGGCGACGACCAGCTCGGGCGACTCCAGGCCGGTCCAGTATTCCTTGCGAGCCAGCGCGTCGATGTGCCCCTTGAGCCTCTTGGCGTGATCGCCGAGCAGTCGCTGCCGCTCGACGTCGGCGACGCCCGGCTCGTAGGCGGCGACGAAGGAGTTGTAGGGCACCTTGGCGTCCACGGGCATCTGCAGTCCGCCCGGCAGCCGGACCACCATGTCGGGTCGTCGTTCGCCGGAGTCGGCGCTGATCGACTGCTGGAGGTGGAAGTCGACGTGGTGGACCATGCCGGCGGCCTCGACGAGGGTGCGCAGCTGGGTCTCGCCCCAGACGCCGCGCACGGCGTTGTTCTTCAGCGCCGCGGCGAGCGACTCGGCAGCCTTCTTCGACTCCTCGACGCTGACCTGCGTCTGCCGGATCTGCGCGGCCAGCTGGCCGTGCTGCTCGGCACGCGCCCTCTCCAGCTCGTCGACCTTCTGCTGCATCTCCTTGAGCTGCTCGGCGACGGGAGCCAGCCTCTCCAGCACCCGGCTGTGCCCGCTCTCCTGATGCTCGCGCTCGGCGCGCTCGCGACGCTGATGCTCGACATACTCGACGTGCTGACGGCGAGTGGCCTCGACGGCCTCGCGCAGCTCCTCGACCTGGGCCAGCGCGGCGGCGAGCTCCGCCTGGGTCGTCGAGCGCACCTCGGCCTCCTGCTGTCGCACCTGGGCCAGCGCGGCCTCCTGCTGCGCCGCGAACAGCGCCCGGGTGCGCTCGGCCGCCTCGGCAGCCGAGCGGGTCGCCGTCGCCTCGCCCTCGGCGCGAAGCTGCGCCTGGGTCGCCGCCGCCTCGGCCTGCAGCGCGGCGATGGCGCTGTCATGGCGGCGCTGCCGGACCGCCACTACGGCTCCTCCGGCGAGGAGACCGAGCAGCAGACCGAGAGCGAGGAGACCAAGGGAAGCCATGCCGGGAAGTCTTCCAGCGACCTCCGACAGTTCTGGGCCGCACACGCCGAGACCGCCGGCCGGAGGCCGCCTCCTGCACGGATCCAGGCTCAGCGCTCGAACGCGGCCTTGACGGCCAGCTGTCGGCGCAGCGTGTCCGCGACGTCGGCCACACGCCGCCGCAGCGGGCCGTCGAGCCGCTCCGCGAGCGCCTCGGCCCTGGCCAGCGTCTCCGGGGTAAGGGAGGTGGCCGGGAAGAAGAACTCGGCGGCGTCGGCCAGCACCCAGCCGCTGCGTACCGCCGCGGTGCCCGCCAGGTCGGCGAAGTAGCGGTCGACGTACGGCGCGGTCACCTCGGCCGGTCCGGACCACATGCCGATGCCGGCGGCCTCGACCTCGTAGTTGGGCAGGTCGGTCTCGCCGGTGAACACCGACCAGGCATAGGCCTTCGCGGCCTGGTCGGGCAGCGAGCAGAGCGCCCGGGTGTGCTGGACGCGAGCATCGGCGGCCGGGTCGGCGTCGAAGGCGGCCCGCAGCTCCTCCCGGGTCACCACGCCGAGCTCGGCGAGCCGCACCAGCAGCCGCCACCGGACGTCGCGGTCGAGGTCGATCCCGGCCGGCGGCGCAGCCAGCCAGCCCCGCAACCGCTCGGCCGAGGTGGCGCTACGGACGGCGGCCCGGAAGGCGCCGAGTTGCGGGTCGGTGCCGTGCGGCAGCACGGCCAGCCTCGTCATCACCGCCTCGTGGACCCGCTCCAGCGATCCCGCCGGTGCCAGTGGGAGCACCTTGCCGAACAGCCAGGCCTGGGTACGACGCTTGCTGTCCTCGGCGTCCTCCACCGGCGGGCTCGCCACCGCCACCTCGACGACCGAGGCGGGGGAGACCAGCGCATTGTGGAAGGCGTTGCGCAGCCCGTTCCAAACCCCGGCGCGCAGGTGCTCGTCGTCGATCGCGGGCAGCAGCGTGGGCAGCGCCGCGATCGTCTCCGGGTCGGGGACGGTGACCGCCCAGGTGTCGTCGTAGGGGTCGAGCAGGACGACGCTCCCGGTCGGCGCGTACGACGTCTCGGCACCGGTGACGGTGACCGTCTCGGCCCGCCACGAGCCGTCGAAGACCGCCGCCCGGAAGGTGTGGTCCCGCTGCGCCGGCGCGGACTCGGGCGCGGTCCGCCGTACCACCCCTGCCGCCCGGTCCCAGACCAGCCGGTCCGGCCCGGCCTTGAGCAGCCACTCCCGGGTGACGTCGGCCAGCGACCCGGCGCCGGCCCGCTCCCAGGAGGCGACCAGGTCGCGGAGGGTGGCGTTGCCGAACCGATGGCGGCTCATGTGGTCGACCACGCCGGCGAAGAAGACGTCGTCGCCGAGCCGGGCGGCGAGCTGGCGCAGGATCGCCGAGCCCTTGGCATAGGAGATCCCGTCGAAGTCCTGCAGCGCGCCGACCGCGTCGGTGGCGCCATTGCCGGCCACTGCGTGGGTGGAGGGCCCCTGGTCGGCGACCAGCCCCCACTGCCGGCGGGCATAGGACATGTCGACCCAGGTGTCGGTGAACTCGGTCGCCTCGGCGGCGACCCGGTTGCCGAGATACTCGGCGAAGGACTCGTTGAGCCACAGGTCGTCCCACCAGGTGGGTGTCACCAGGTTGCCGAACCACTGGTGCGCCATCTCGTGGGCGACCAGTGCGGCCCGATAGATCCGGGTGCCCCGCGCGACCCGCGAGCCGAACACCAGCGGGTCCCGGATCGTCACGCAGCCGGGGTTCTCCATGGCGCCGGCGTTGAACTCGGGCACGAACGCCTGGTGGTACTTCCCGAACGGATAGCGAATGCCGAAGAGCCGGTGGTAGGCGTCGAAGGACTGCCTGGTGAGGGTCAGCAGCTCCTCGGCGTCGGCGTCGAGCTGGGCGGCCAGGCTGGCCCGGGCCGAGAGACCGAGCGGGATCTCGTCGTGGCTGTCCTCGATCACGTGCCAGGGACCGGCGACGACGGTGACGAAGTAGGTCGAGAGGGGAGCGGTCCGCTCGAACTCCCAGCGGCCCGGCTCGGTCTCGGTCCCCGCTGCGTTGGCGAGGACGGTCCAGCCGACGGGCGCGGTCACGTGCAGGAGGTACGGCGCCTTGAGGTCGGGCTGGTCGAAGCAGGCGAAGACGCTGGGCGCGGCGTCCATGAACATCATCCCGTAGACGTAGTGCCGGCCGTCGGCCGGATCCACGCTGCGGTGCAGCCCCTCGCCGTCGTTGCGGAACCGCATGGTGGCCTCGACGACCAGCTCGTTGGCCCCGGCCTCGGTGAGGATCGGCAGCCGGCCCCGGTCCAGCGCCTCGGCGTCGATCGGCGCGCCGTTGAGCGTCACGGCGTGGACCGCGACCGGCTTGAGATCGACGAAGGTCGGTCCGCCGGCGCTGGTGAAGCGGATCCGGGTCACCGACCGGAAGGTCGAGTCGTCGACGTCGAGGTCCAGCCTGACGTCGTACTCCTCGAGGTCCAGGAGCGCGCGGCGCGCCTCCGCCTCGGTGCGCAGCAGGCTGTGGAACACGGCTACACCCTAGGGTGGGAGCATGACGGAGCAGCAGGTCGACCTGACGAAGATCGGGGAGCATGGGCCGCACCGTGACGCTGGGCGACCCGGTGCGCTCTGTGACTACCCGACGGTGATCTTCTGAAAGGTCACCGGCGTGTTCGGCCGGCCGGTGCCGTCACCCCAGGCGCCGTCGTTCCCGGCGGCGCCGACGCCGGCGAGGATCTGCGTGGTCGCGTCGTCGAAGTGGCCGAAGACGGTGTAGCTCGGTTCGAGCTGGGTGTCGCCGAAGACCAGGAAGAACTGCGAGCCGTTGGTGTTGGCGCCGGCGTTCGCCATCGCCACGGTGCCGGCCGGGTAGGTCTCGGCGCCGGTCAGCTCGTCGTCGAACTGGTAGCCCGGACCGCCGGTGCCGTCACCGGAGGGGTCGCCGCACTGGAGTAGCGAGAAGCCGGTGCTGACGCCGAGCCGGTGGCAGGAGGTGTTGTCGTAGAACCCCTGCTTCGCGAGCGAGAGGAACGAGTTGACCGTGCACGGTGCGCTCTCGGCGTCGAGGGTGAGGTTGAGGTCGCCGACGGTGGTTGTGATGGTGACCGGCACGTCACCGGTCTCCTCGGCGTGGCCCGGAGGCAGGTCGACGCCGCTGTCGGTGCCGTCGGCGGTGTAGGTGCAGGCGGGGCCCTCGGACGCGGTCGAGGTGGCGTCGCTGTCCTCGGCGGAGCCGCAGGCCGTGAGGGCGGCGACCAGGACCAGCGTGGGACCGAGGGGCAGCAGGGCTCGCTTCAGCATGGCTGGCATCGTAGGGGCTCCGCCTGAGTGCTCTCTCAGGGAGGGGTTTGGGAGCTCGGTCGTAGCGTGGAGACATGCAACTGGGCGTCCACTACATGAACTTCTCCCACCCCGACTGGCAGCACACCCTCACCGACCGGCTCACCGAGACCGCCAAGGTCGCCGACGAGGGCGGCGTCACGCTGCTGACGGTGATGGACCACTACTACCAGATGATCCAGGCCGGCGGTCCGTTCGAGCCGATGCTGGAGGGCTACACGACCCTCGGCTACCTGGCCGGTGTCACCTCGAACGTCGAGCTCGGCCTGCTCGTCACCGGCGTCACCTACCGTCACCCCGGGCTGCTCGCCAAGATCGCCACGACCGCCGACGTACTCTCCCGAGGCCGTGCCTGGCTCGGCATCGGCGCCGCCTGGTACGACCGCGAGCACGAGGGCCTGGGCGTGCCGTTCCCGCCGGTCAAGGAGCGCTTCGAGCGGCTCGAGGAGACGCTGCAGATCGTCAACCAGATGTGGAGCGACGACGACGGCGCCTACTCCGGCAAGCACTACCAGCTCCGAGAGACCCTCAACCTGCCGCAGCCTCCTCGGGGCCGGCTGCCGATCATGGTCGGCGGGGGAGGGGAGCAGAAGACGCTGCGGCTGGTGGCGCAGTACGCCGACGCCTGCCACCTCTTCACCAGCGAGGGCCTCGACAGCGTCGCGCACAAGCTCGACGTCCTCCGGGGACACTGCGAGGCGGTCGGCCGCGACTACGACTCGATCAAGAAGACGATCGGCGGCGGTGGCGGCCCCGATCCGCTCGCCGATCCCGACGCCTTCCTGCGGTCGATGGAGGACTACGCCGGGCTCGGTGTCTCGCTGGTCACGGTCGCGCCGTACGGCCAGGACCCGGTCGCCTGGACGACGGAGTTCACCGAGACGGTGCTGCCGCGACTCCAAGAGATCTGATCCGGCTAGGTTTCGGGTCGTGGATCTACGCTTCGAGTTCGACGACCTGACCCGGCCCGAGGTGCTCGCCCTACTGGAGGAGCACCTCGCGGACATGTACGCCGTCTCGCCGCCGGAGTCCGTCCACGCGCTCGACCTCGACGGCCTGCGCGGCCCCGCGATGTCCTTCTGGTCGGCCTGGTCCGGCTCGTCGCTGGTGGGGTGCGGCGCGCTCAAGACGCACGCCGACGGGTCGGTCGAGCTGAAGTCGATGCGGGTCGCCACCTCCGCCCGCGGACGCGGGGTGGGCGCGGCGATCCTGTCGTTCCTGCTCTCCCAAGCGCGCTCGCGGGCGGCCACCGTGGTGCGGTTGGAGACCGGCGCGGAGGACTACTTCGTGCCGGCGCGCCGGCTCTACGCCTCCCACGGATTCGTGGAGCGAGGCCCCTTCGCCGACTACGTGGAGGACCCGAACTCCGTCTTCATGGAGCTGGCACTCTGACCGAGCTGTCGGTCCCGCCTGACAGACTGCGAGCATGGTGCTGGAAGTGGGCCCTGACGGCGAGCCGCGCTGCGGCTGGGGCGTGTCGACGCCGGACTACGTCGACTACCACGACACCGAGTGGGGCTTCCCGGTGCGCGACGACACCCGGCTCTTCGAGAAGCTGTGCCTGGAGGGGTTCCAGTCGGGGCTGTCCTGGCTCACGATCCTGCGCAAGCGGCCGGCGTTCCGGGCGGGTTTCGCGGGGTTCTCGATCCCGGCCGTCGCCGCGTTCACCGACGCGGACGTGGCGCGGCTGCTCGGCGACGCCGGCATCGTGAGGCATCGCGGCAAGATCGAGGCCACGGTCAACAACGCCCGCCGCGCCGAGGCACTGATCGAGGAGCGCGGCTCGCTCGCCGACTACGTCTGGTCCTACGCGGTCGACCCGCTGCCCCCGCTGTGGCGGGCGACCTCGCCGGAGTCGGAGGCGATGTCGAAGGACCTCAAGAGGCGCGGCTGGCGCTTCGTCGGCCCCACCACCGTCTACGCCTTCATGCAGGCGATGGGCCTGGTCAACGACCACGAGCTCGGCTGTGTGATCCGGGAGCGGGTCGGCACACCCTAGTCGTCGGCTGTCAAGGAGCTCAGCGCGGCCCCCGACTTCTTCTTGGAGGACTTCTTCGAGCTCTTGGTCGACTTGTTCTTGGTCGACTTGTTCTTGGTCGACTTCGTCTTGGTCGACTTCGTCTTGGTCGACTTCGTCTTGGTCGACTCCTTGGTGTGGGTTGCCGCCCCGGTGTCGGCGTCGGGCTCCTCGTCGTCGGCCGAGGGGTCCACCCAGCCGGGAGGCGGACCCTGCGTGCCGAGCGTGAGGGTGACGTCGTACGACGACGCGGGGCCCTCCATCTCCGCACCGGTGCCGAACTCGAAGTGCCAAGCCTCGGGTTTGCTGCCGGTCTCGGCGGCCCAGGTCGGGTGGCCCCAGCCGTACTCCGGCGCGTGCTCCACCAACCACTCGTGCTCGGTCGTGCCGAACTCCGCGCCGCCGCCGGCCACGTCGATCGCCAGGCCCCAGCCGTGGTTGGAGTAGCCGGGCTCCGCGGTCAGGTCGGGCTTCTGCTCGTGCGCGGTGACCTGGGCCTCGAAGGACCGGTAGGAGTCGGTCAGCGTCAGGTCGGTGCCGAACTCGGCCCGATAGGCCACGTTGAGCTGCTCCAGTGCGGCGGCGGCGTCGCACTGCAGCCGCTGTTCCGGCGCGAAGCTGAGCGCGCAGAGCACGTCGTCGCCAAGCTCGCCGTTGCTGTACGCCGAGAGGTCGATGGTGACGCTGGTGGACGTCGGGTCCGCCGTCGTGGTCTCGGCGGAGTCCGTGGTCTCGGCAGTGTTCTGGGTCCCGGCGCTGAGCGGGTAGGGGACGTCCGGGTCAAGGACGAGCGCGCCGGCCGGAGCGGCGAGCAGGACCCACGCGGTGAGGGCTGGGAGGACGACGATGCGGACGCGCCCACTCATGGAGTGGCGCCTCGACGATGAGGGTGATGACACCCCGAGAGGCTCGATGACTCAGTTCAGCGTGCACCCAGCGCCACCTGTGCGGTTGCTACGAGGTGCGGGCGCCAGGACGCCCCCTGTTCGACGCCCCGTTGCGCCATGACTCGCGAGGCGCTCACGGCAGACTCCACAAGGGCTGAGAACCAGATGACGCCACCGCCATCGCGGGACAGTCCTTGCGTGTACTGGATCTAGTACGTAGGTTGGAGGACATGACTGCTGCCGCCGCGATCGAGGACATTCTCGAGAGGTCGGGGCTCACCAAGTCGGAGCTCTCGACCCGCTCCGGCGTCAGCCGTTCGCTCATCGACGACTATCTCAAAGGCCGTCGGCAGCCCTCGGTCGCCCAGCTCGAGCGGCTGGGGGAGGCGGCAGGGCTTCGGCTCGACATCATCTGGGGTCCGAAGGTCGAGCCCGATATCAAGCCAACTCCGCGGTGGGCGATCCCGAGCGAGGAGATGAAGCCGCCACCGCTATCTGAGAGGGACCGGGCCGAGGTTCTCGTGCGGGTGGTCGAAGTCGCCATGTGTCAGCGACGTCGCCTGCGAGGAGAGCTGGAGTTCCCTCCGTTCCGAAAGCTTCTGCGCCAATGACTCCGCCGGCAATCGTCTTCGACCGCGCCATCGACGTCTATCAGCGACTGACAGCTGCGGGAATCGACTGTGCGATCGGGGGAGCCCTCGCCCTCGGCTATCACATCGATGATCCGCGCGGCACGCAGGACATCGATCTCAACATCTCGCTGCCAGCGTCCGATGCCAGGCGCGCCTTGTCCTGCCTGCCGGACGACGTGCCATGGGACGAGTCGACCCTCGCGCTCATCGAACGCGATGATCAAGTGCGCATCATGTGGCCGATCGCAGATGAGCTGCCGATGCCGCTCGATCTCTTCTTCGCCGTCTACTTGCTGCATGATCGCGTTCGTGAACGATCACTCACGGTAGAAATGCGTGGCCATCCCATCCGCATCCTCTCCGCGACAGACCTCACGATCTTCAAGTCCCTGTTCGCTCGCGGAAAGGACTGGGTCGACATCGAGGCGATGCTCGACGCCCACGACTCCTCGGTGGACCTGGACGAGGCAGTCAGATGGGTCGCCGAGATCGTGGGAGAGGACGACCCGCGCACGGTGCGGCTGCGCTCCTTGCGGGACTTGTAGCCGCCGGTCAGGGTTGCTGGCCGATGCCGAAGCGACGCCGCTCTCGCTGACGTCGGCGTCGAGCACCTTGCGTTGTCGGTGAGAGTGAGCACTTCTCTCCGCGCTCAACCTCGAGAGGGGCTGGTGCGTAGGGATGGGTGAGACGGCGATCGGCGCAGGGAGGTGACAGTGGGGCGAGGACAGCGGAGGCGCGAGCTCGATCTGGAGTTCGAGCGGTTCGTGGTGGCCGTGTGGCCGCGGCTGCGCCGCGCGGCGTATCTGCTGTGCCACGACACCCACGAGGCCGACGACCTGGTGCAGACGGCGTTGGCCGCGACCTATGCGCGTTGGCGCGGCGTTCGCAGAGAGGACGCCTATGCCTACGTACGTCGGGCCGTGGTCAACGCCTATCTGGACGGCCTGCGCCGGCGTCGGCCGGTGCCGGTCGAGCACGACCCGGACCGCCTGGTCCCGGCCGACCACTCGGTCGAGGCGCGCAGCGAGCTCGCTGAACTCCTCGCACCACTCTCGCCCCGCGAACGCACGATCATCGTGTGGCGCTACTACCTCGACGCCTCCGAGGCCGAGGTCGCCCAGCGGCTCGGCATCTCGGCGGGCACGGTGAAGAGCACCGCCTCACGGGCGCTGGCACGAGCGCGCTCGGCCGCCAGCATCCGGGCCACGACAACCCAAGGAGAGGGTCGATGACCGACCAGGACACCATCGAGCTGCGCCGGATGGTCGAGCGCGACCCCGCACATGCCGCCCCACCGGACCTGCCGGCTCTGATCAGATCGGGCCGACGGATCCGGGCCCGTCGGCGTCTGCTGGGGGCGGGAGCCGCCCTCGGCGTCGCCGCCGTGGTCGCCGTACCGATGCTGACGCTGGCCGGAGGCCCCGCGGGCACCCCGGTCGCCGACGTGGCGCGGGACACCGCCTCCGCATCGGCCACGAGGCCGGGCCCGGCCTCGGCGACCGCCGACGAGCCCGAGTGTGGTGTGTTGTCGTGCGTGGATCCCGACGACGACATGGTCGAGACCGGGACGGTCGTGGACGAGCTCTCGATCGACACGCTGCCGGATGGCGCCGAGGAGATCCTCTACGTCGCCCGTACCGAGGGGGAGGGGGAGCAGAAGGGGCGGACCGTGGAGGTGATCATGGCCGGCTACCGCTACCAGGGCAGGGTCTACCGCACCGCCTGGGCGCTCCAGCCAGGTGCCGACGACCCGGAGGCGTCCGGAGGGGACAGGACCGACCGGCCAGGACTCTGGATCAATCCCGGGCCCGTCAACAGCCCCGACTGCACTGGCGACCACTACGTCCTGCTGGGTTATGTCGACGGCAGCCCGGAGCAGATCACCTGGTCGACACCGGACGGTGGCACGGGGGAGGTGGGTGGCCTACTCCGGCTGGACGGGTACACCGCGTTCTACCTGACCCAGCCCATGCCCGTCGGCTGCGTCCCCGCGCTGTCGGCGACACGGAACCCGGACGGCTCGATCACGGTCCAGACCGAGCAAGGCCCCAAGACGTTCCACTCCGGTGACGTCGTCACGATCCCGCGCAAGGAGCTGATGGGGACCGATCCCGGCCTGCCGCCCGGCCTCACCATCCACACCTCCGACGGCTGGTCCTGCACGATCCAGAAGTGCGGCTCGTCCGGCTAGTGTCGCGGGGCCGAAATGCTTGGACGGTTGGCCTGCTCGGGGTGCGTTGCGGAGGACATCTTGCAGGAGCGGCGTAAGAGCCGTTCGGATCGCATCGAACGGTGGTCTCAGAACATCCCTCGCCCAGAGAGCCAGACACTTCTTGCCTGGGACGACGATCAGGGCCGGTTGCTCGGGTTCGTCAGCACCGGGCCTGGGCGCGAGGAGCCGCAACCGGACCTTCCGGACCTGGAAGTCTGGGCGCTCTATGCTCGCGCCGAGGCGTATGGCCAGGGCGTCGGCTACGCACTCTTGAACGAGGCGATCGGGACTGCGCCGGCATATCTCTGGGTGCTTGACGGAAACCATCGTGCGGTCGGCTTCTATCAGCGTCAGGGCTTCCGGTTCGATGGATCGTCCAAGGTCGAACCCGTCGGCGTGGAGCGCCGGATGGTCCGCCAGCGGGTTACGGTGAGTTGATTCGTCGGCCGGCGTACCGGGCCCACGGCGCTGGTCAGAGCTGGGTTCAGTCCGGCCAGCGGGGTAGTGGGTCAGCCGCCCACGATTGATTCATCCGATGCAATACGCAGACTAATAGTTGACATAATGTCGCTTATCGGCGAACCGGCATCACGGCCGGCAGACGAGGGGCAATCGGCTCCCGCTGACCGGGCTCAGCCAGGGTGCCGTCCCAACCGGCCCACTCCACCATCCGCAGCGACACCGACCCGGGCACCCACTCCGAGACGCCCCGCACCGATGAGATCGCGCGGTCGGGGTGGCGCAGCATGTGCCGTGACCAGACCAGCCGCCGACGCATCGTCGCTGCGACCTCGACGCGGCCAGCATCCTGCGCTGCCCGCAGCTGCGAGCGTGCGTCGGCAATGACGTAGCCACGCACCAGGCGCCGGACCCGCCAGAAGGCGACCTCGCTGACCTTGCCCTCCAGGGGCTCGCGCATCGGCCAGGATCCACCGAAGCCGTAGAGCCGCCCCGTCTTGGTCCAGCCCGGCGGACGGCCCTGCCGCTGGTAGTGCGCCACGCCACGCGAGGCGTGCTTCGAGAGGTACTTCAGCCAGCCAGCCGGGCCCGTGATGGGGACGACCTCTTGAGCGATCCGGCCAGCCTCATGGCTGACCGCCAGCCGCAGCCACTCATCCACGACCCACCGGCCAGCCGTCCGCGCCAACGCGTCCGGGTCTGCGCCGTCCGGGTCCGGTGCGTCCGTGCTCGCGCTCCGCGCTTGCGCGCGGGCGCTCCGGCCCCGGCTCGGCACCGTCCAGTCCGCCCCGACGTAGACCGCCATGTGCAGATGCGGCGTGCCCCGACGCTGCCACTCCACCACCCAATGCCAGCGAGTGAACCCAGCGACACGGAGCCGCTGCAAGAGCGCCTTGACCAGGCGCGACCACTCATCCTGGGTCGCCGGGGTCCGGCGCAGCGTCAGCGTGATCCCCACGCCGATCCCGTCAAGGTCCTCGACCTCGACGGCGTACAACTTCGCCTTGTGACGGCGCACGCTGTCGCGCGTCCAGCCGGTCACCGCACCGCGCTTGGTAGGACGCGCCCCGCCGCGTCCGCCGCGCCCAATCGTCAGCCCGTTCTCGTAGGATTTGAACGACGCCATGCCCGCCAACCTGTCTGGTGTCCACGCCCCCTGACGCGCCAACGTCGAGGGGGCTCTTTCTTCGGTTCTGAACGACGGCCCAACGGGCCGTCGTGAAGGGCCGTAGAAGCCCTGTTGTGGAGATATGCAACCACTAATCAAGGGGACGCCCGGCTTCGGCTCGCCGGACCCAGCGATCAATTCCCGAGCCCGACTACTCCCCCTATCTCCGAGTTTCGTTGATATCGCGGCCGTGGTCGGCGACAACCCAAATTGACGCCGCTGGCGCCCTAATAGCCCACAGGGCCGACAATTTCGGTTTACTGCCCTGGTGAGCACCGAGGCAGGCAGTCACGCCCGCTGGCTGCTGGGCCGGGCTGTCGAGGCCATCGAGCGGACCCGGAAGGGACCCCAAGAGCCGTTGGCCCACCTGCTCGACCTGCGACACGCCCGAGACCACCTTCACGATTCGATCGGCTACATGGTCGTCGCCGCAGTGAGGGAGGGAGCCTCCTACGCCCAGGTCGGCCGGGCCTTGAGGATCAGCAGACAAGCCGCCCGACAAGCCCATCTTCGCCGCCTGGTCGACGCCGAGGCCCGCTACCAACGTGCACACATCGACCGAGACCTGCCGCCGCTACCGCCACCACGACGCCGCATCCGCTGGCCCTGGCTGCGGCGAGCCGCCTGAGGACCTTGAAGAGGGACAGGCCCGGGTCCCCGAGCACTCCCCTGCCGCTGGCGGCTCACCTTCCGGTATCACGGGCCACTCACTGTCAACCGCGACCAGTCCTCAGCAGCCACAGGGACGTGCTCCGCACCTGCGTCCACCGCCTCCCAACGCCGGGCGGTTGACAGCGAGCCTCCACGGCCCGTGATCCCTCGCGCTCGCGGTGGGACCCGGCAAAAGCGGCCGGGACCCACCCCGACCCAACAGGAGGACCACCATGAACACACGAACCGCGCTCGCAGCCCACGCCCTCGACCGGGCCGCCTACCGGCTCGCCTGCGACGTCGCCGACGACGGCAACGTCTGGACCCCACAGGGCACCGCCTGGCCCACGCGCGCCGAACTCATCGAAGCCTTCCGCGCGGCCCGCCGCGAGTGGATCGCGGCCACCGATGCCGAGCAGAACGACCCAAACGACCCAACGGAGTGACCCTGTGAGCCAGCACGACACCTGCCCGCATCCCGACCACCTCGCGCATGACTTCACCCCGCCGCCCGTCTGGACCGTGACGGTCGAGCACATCGACCCGGACGGGATCGCGTGGGAGGTCCTGCACCGACTGTGCAGCGAGCACTACCGCCAGGCCAGCGACGCCTTCCGACTCTTCGGCGTCACCTTCGACAGCAAGATGGAGTGACCCAATGAGAACGCCTAGGCTCACCGCCATGCACCCCGCGGAGGACCAATACGAGCGTGACGTAACAGCAGCGCACGCCAACGCCGAGGCCGCCCTAGCCGCCCAGCAGATCGCCGCCATGCAGTACGCCGACGCCTGCGCCGACCAGGCCCCACAGAAGATCCGCGACGCCGCTCTAACCCTCTACATCCACAAGCGCGAGCAAGCCGACAACGCCCTCGAACTCCTCGAGCTCATCCGCGACCACGGCATGGACGCACCCCGCGACATCATCGACAACGCCCTACGACGCCACCGCGCCAACAACCCCAAACCCCGCCGCTGACCTGCAGAAACACTGTCGCTTATCGGCGAACCAGTCAGGAACCCCGACGAGACGCGCGACCAAACGATCAGGTGGTGTTGGTTTCCAAGATCGCTGTCCAATTTCCAGTCGATGTGTCTAGAAGTTCCAGGCGGTTGTCCAGAGCTGGCGCTCACGGGAAGCAGCAAGCTGCGGCGCCTGCGGTCGTTGCACTGAGGTACGGTGACCTGGTGATCCGCGAGGCGCTTCCTGAGGACTTCGGCGCCTTAATGCGTCTCTACCGTCAGTTGCACCCTGGCGACCCAGCCCTTGACAACGGCAGCGATCGTGACGTCTTCGACGCAATCCTGGCCACACGCGGCCTAACGCTGCTGGTGTTGGAAATCGACGGCGTCGTTGTTGCGACGACCTACCTGAACATCATTCCTAACATCACGCGAAGCGCTTCGCCGTACGCCGTCATCGAGAACGTCGTCGTCGACGAGTCCGTGCGCCGCACGGGGCTTGGGAAACAGATCATGACCGCGACGCTCCGGGCCGCTTGGGACGCGGGCTGCTACAAGGCGATGCTCCTCACGGGCTCCAAGACGCCCTCGACGCATGCCTTCTACCGTAGTTGCGGCTTCTCGCCTGACGCGAAGACGGCCTACCTCGCTCGCCCGTGATCGCGGCATTTTTGACCCTTGGCGGTCCCCTGCCATTGGCTGGCTACCCTCAACCTCGTGAGCAACGGGACCGTACGGAGAGCAACTGCGGCGGATGTGGACGCGCTTGTGCGGCTCCGGGCCGAGATGTTCGCTGCGATGAACGTGGCCGACACCGACGAGCTTTGGCGTACCAATGCGCACCGATGGTTCTCCGACAGGATCGATGAATCTGACTACTGCTTCGTAGTGGTCGAGGTTGACGCTCAGGTCGTGAGTTGCGCGGCCGGAGCTATCCGCGACGCTGCGCCCTCGCCTGCCGTCCCAGACGGCCGCGACATTCTCGTGAGTAACGTCTCCACGGCCCCCGCCTTTCGCGGCCGCGGATACGGCCGGGCGGCGTTCGACGGGGTGATGGCCTGGGCCCGCCAGGTTGGCGTGCGCCGCGCTGAGCTGATGGCAACTGCGTTTGGGCGGGGGATGTATGTGCGGGCAGGGTTCCAGGACACGTCCTTCCCAGCAATGCGTGCCGCGCTGGGTGAGGCGTGGTCATTGGACAGCGACCGTGGAAAGCAACAGTGACACCGGCGCCCTTTGAAACCCCTCTGAAGGGCGGCGCGGCACCCCCTCGTTCCTACCACCTGTCCTACCGATCGGATAGTATGACGGCATGGCACGGGTGAAGCGGTCGATCTCCTTGGCGAGTGACCTCGCGTTGCAGATCGAGTCGGCAGCGGCCGAGGCAGGCACGTCGGTGAGCGCATGGCTCGCCGAGAGCGCGGCCCACCGCCTGCGAATGGAGGCCGGTCGCAAGGCTCTGGCCGAGTGGGAATCCGAACACGGTGCGTTGACCAAAGCCGAGCTCGAAGAGGGACGCGCTCGTGTCCTTGGCCTTCTCGGCCTGGCTGAGAAGAAGAGTGCCTGACCCGCGGTGAGCGTCACCTACGACGCGGGCGCCCTCGTCGCCGGTGAGCGCAACGACCGGAAGATGTGGGCACTCCACGCAGCCCTTCTCGACCTGGAGATCTCCCCCAACGTGCCGGCCCCGGCGCTGGCGCAGGCCTGGCGAGGTGGTTCTCGCCAGGCATCCTTGGCGCGCATGCTCAAGCAGTGCCACGTCGAGCACATGACCGAGGCGCAGGCATTGGCCATCGGTGCGGTCCTCGCCGCCTCTGGCACCGCCGACGTGGTCGACGCTGCGGTGGTGGAGTCCGCCCGCAGGCTGGGGCACACCGTCATCGTCACCTCGGACCCCGGCGATCTGGGCTCGATCGCCGCTGCGCTCGGCTTCGAGGTCACCCTCGAAGTTCCATAGCACCGAGGAGATCGCGCGGCCGTCGTGTGTGTCGCTCAACTCTCACTCCACCATCCGCGGCCCGGTCCACCCCGGCGAGCCGAGGCAGGTGACCAGACGATGAGGCGCGGCACCCCTCGCACCCCTGGACAGCCCCCGGCGGCCAATCGTTACCTCGCCGAAACC
Source organism: Nocardioides sp. (assembly GCF_047607185.1). Lineage (GTDB taxonomy): Bacteria > Actinomycetota > Actinomycetes > Propionibacteriales > Nocardioidaceae > Nocardioides. The sequence goes on from NZ_JASGDQ010000141.1 coordinate 40,155, forward strand.
TTCCATGGGCAGGGGTCGAGTACTTTTTCGCACAGGTGCGAGATTGACTCACACAGACTGCCGATTGGAGACACAGATGGCGCAGGACCCGGCCCCCTTCGCGATGCCCGACGGCCGAGGGGACGGCTCCCCCGGCGCCGATCCGATCCGATCCGTGCTGTCCCGGCGGGGGATGCTGATCGGTGGCCTGGGCGCGCTGTCACTTCCGTTGCTGGGGGCTTGCAGTTCGAGCTCGGACGGTAGCGGAGGGAACACCGCGCCGACCAGCGGCGGCAGCAGCTCGGCGGCAGTGTCGCCCACTGGGGGCCAGTTGCGGATGGCCCGGCCGGCCACCCGTACCGGGGAGGGCCTCGACCCGGTCAGCGACCTGTACACCTATGAGTTCCTCGGTGCGCTCTACAACAGGCTGGTCAAGGTCGCCAAGGACGGCACCCTGGCGCCGGATCTGGCCACTGAGTGGGAGCCTTCCGCGGACCTACTGACCTGGACCTTCAAGTTGCGCGATGGTGTCACCTGGCACGACGGGAAGCCGTTCACGTCCAAGGACGCCAAGTACACCTTCCAGCACATGTTCGACATCAAGGCCAGTCAGTCGGCAGTGCTCTCTCCGATCATGACGCCTGCCGACATCCAGACGCCCGACGACCTCACCCTGGTCTTCAAGCTGACCTCGGCGCACGCCGAGTTCCCGACGCTGTTGACCAACTATTCGTCGTACCTGATTCCCGACGGGTCCGGCGACACCATCGCCCAGACGGGTATCGGCACCGGCCCGTTCCAGCTGGTCTCATTCGTGTCTGGCGGCCGGGGCGAGGTCAAGGCCAATCCGAACTACTTCGGCGGCCCGCCCAAGCTGGACAGCATCGAGTTCACCGCGATCGCCGATGCGCAGGCACGGATCAATGCGCTGATGAGCGGCCAGGTCGACATCATCTCGCAGACGAATCTGGACTATGCGACCCAGCAGGTCGTCAAGGCCAATCCGCTGCTGACCACGGCAACCGTGGACAACGCGGTGATGTATGCCATGCCGATGCTGCCGTCCATGGCGCCCTTCGACAATCTCGAGGTCCGGCAGGCGTTCAAGACCGCTTACCAGCCGCAGGACCTGCTCGATCTGGCGGTGCACGGCCAGGGCACGATCGCCAACAACAACCCCGTCCTCTCCACCGATCCGTACTACCTGGACTACCCGCTGACCCCGGATCCGGAGAAGGCGGCGGCGACCCTGAAGGCCGCGGGGGTGACCGAGCAGGATCTGTACACCTCGAGCTTCGAAGCGGTCTACGAGCCGCTGGCCCTGGCCTACCAGGCGTCGCTGGCCGAGGCGGGCATCACCATCAACGTGAAGACGGCACCGGCCGACTCGTACTACACCGAGACCTACGCCAAGAAGTCGTTCTGCCTGTCCTACTGGTACACCGGCCGGCCGATCGACCAGCTGCTGAACCTGGTGTTCCGCGGTCCCACCTCCGAGGCCCAGTGGGACGACCAGCAGTTCAGCGACCTGCTCGACTCCGCCCGCAAGGAACCCGACCAGGCCAAGCGCAAGCAGCTCTACCAGGACGCGCAGAAGCTGGCCATCGACGAGAGCGGCGAGATCGTCCCGTTCTTCGGCCACCGGACCACCGGGCTGACGACGAAGGTCACCAACTACACCGAGTACGGGTTCGAATTCGACTACCTCAACATCGGAATCCAGCCTTGAGATGACCGTTTCGTCGGTCGCCCGTCAGCTGGGTTACGCGCTGCTGACCATGCTGCTGGTGACGATCCTGGTGTTCCTGGCCCTGCAGGCCCTCCCGGGTGATCTCGCCTCCCAGGTCCTGGGCAAGGACGCGACACCCGAGGCGAAGGACGCCCTGCGTGCTCAGCTGCACCTCGATGACCCAGGATGGCAGCGCTACCTGAGCTGGCTGGGCGGTGTGCTGCACGGCGACTTCGGACACTCGCTGGTCAGCGAGAAGTCAGTGCTGTCCGAGGTTGCCCTGCCGCTGCGGAACTCCGCCGTGTTGGCACTGATCGTGGTGGTCATCGGCGTCACCGTCGCGGTGGGCCTCGGTGTGATTGCCGGACTCACCCGGGGGCGCTGGCCGGACGCCGTCATCTCGGGTGTCGCCCTGGTCGCGATGAGCGTGCCCGAGTTCACCGTCGCCACTTTGCTGGTGCTGCTGTTCGCGATCAAACTGATGTGGTTCCCCGCCGTGGTGACGGACGGACCGACGGCGACGCTGAGCCAACTGCTGCCGGCGATGTGGTTGCCGGCAGCCGCGCTGATCATCGCCATGTCGAGCTACATCATCCGGATGATGCGGACCAGCGTCATCGACGTGATGGCCAGCGACTACATCGCGATGGCCGGTATCCGCGGGCTGTCACGGCCACGAATCCTGTTGTTGCACATGATCCCCAACGCGATCCTGCCGACGCTGAACATCATCGCGATCAATATCGCCTACCTGGTCGGCGGTGTCGTGGTGGTCGAGGCCGTCTTCAACTACCCGGGGATCGGCACCACCCTGGTCAACGCGGTGCACGTCCGGGATCTGCCGGTGCTGCAGTTCGTCGCCCTGATGAGCGCGATGCTGTTCATCGTGTGCAACCTGCTCGCCGATGTCGCCGCGACCTTCCTCAATCCGCGGATGCGCACCCCGGGGCGGGCTCGATGACGGCACCGCGCGCCGGCGTGCTGCGCAGCGCCCTGGGCACCTCGTGGGGACTGCGCAGCGGCGTCGTGCTGATCGCCATCAGCGTGCTCGTCGCGATCTTCGCGCCGCTGATCGCCCCGCACTCGCCGGTCGAGCCGAATGCCTTGCACGTCATCGAGAATCCGTCGCGAACCTATCTGCTCGGGACGGATCAGCTGGGCCGTGACGTGTTGACCCGGGTGCTCTACGGTGGCCGGTTCGCCCTGGTGATCTCGTTGTGCGCGACCGTCATGATCGTCGTGCTCGGCACCTTCCTGGGCTGTCTGGCCGCCTACCGGCGCGGCTGGTTCGACCAGGTGCTGGCCCGGCTCATCGACACCCTGCTGGCGATCCCGGCGATCCTCGGGCTGCTGGTGGTGGTCACCGTGCTCGGGGCCGGGATGCCGATCATCGTGCTGGTGTCGACGGTGATCTACCTGCCCGCGTCGACCCGGGTGCTGCGGGCGAGCGCGCAGACGGTGGTCGACCTGGATTACGTCACCGCCGCCAGAGCCCGCGGCGAGCGATTCTGGCCGATCCTGCGGCGCGAGCTGTGGCCCAACATCCTAGACGTCGTCATGGTGGAACTGGCCGTCCGAGCCTCGTCGATCCTGCTGCTGGTCAGCGCCCTGTCCTTCCTGGGCTTCGGCGCGAACCCGCCCACTCCGGACTGGGGGCTGATGGTGTCCGAGAACCGTGCACTGCTGGCGGTGGCGCCGTGGGCGACGATCGCCCCGATCATCGCCCTGGCCTTCATCATCCTGGGCCTGAACCTGGCTGCGGACGGTTTCGCCAAGGCGCGCGGCGTCGATCGAGGGGTGGCCAGATGACCGAACAGCCGACCGCCGCAGTGGCACAGATCGAGGGACTCTCGGTGTCCTATCGGTCGGGTGGCCGGGAGATCCCAGTGCTCCGCGATGTGTGGCTGACCTGCGAGGCCAACGAGACACTCGGGATCGTCGGCGAGTCCGGATGCGGCAAGTCGACGCTGGCCTCGGCGCTGGTGGGGACGCTGCGCCGCGGGTCCCGGTTGACCAGCGGCACCGTGGAACTGTCCGGCGAGCCGGTCTTCGGCGTCGGTGCGCGCACCCTGAGCCGGATCCGGCGGACCCGGGTAGGGTTCGTCCCGCAGAACGCCGGGCACAGCCTCACCCCGTCCATGCGGGTCGGCAGCCAGATGGTCGAGGTGCTGCGCGCCACCCGGGGTCTGGACAAGGACGCCGCGGCCCGGGAGGTCCTCAGCCTCTTCGGGCAGGTACGGCTGCCGGACCCGGAGAGCCTGGTGCGCCGGTACCCGCACGAACTGTCCGGCGGCCAGCAGCAGCGGGTCGCGCTGGCGATGGCCCTGGCCGGCCGACCAGGTCTGCTGGTCCTCGACGAGCCGACCACCGGGCTGGACGTCGTCACCCAGGCGAGCGTGTTGGCACTGCTGCGGCAGCTGCGTACCGAACTCGGCGTCTCCATCGTGCTGGTCAGCCACGACCTCGCGGCGGTGGCGGCGGTCTGCGACCGGATCATGGTGATGTACGCCGGCCGGGTGGTCGAGCTGGGCAGTGCCCAGGAGGCGTTCGCCGCCCCCGCCCACCCCTATACCCGAGGGCTGCTGGCCAGTGTGCCCAAGCTCGACCAGCCGGGACTGCCCGTCACCATGGGCGGCACGGTCGGCGACGCCGCCACCCTGCCGGGCTGCTCCTTCGCGCCCCGCTGCACGTTCGCCACGCAGACCTGCCACAGCGGCGCCGCGCCGGAACTCACCGCCTTCTCCGAGGACCGGCCCGATCACCGAGCCGCCTGCCTGAACCTGTCGGAGGTGCTGGCCTCGCCGCTGCGCCGCGCCACCCCACGCCGCCGGCCGATGGGTCACCGCGGTGTCCCGCTGCTGACGGTCACGGGTCTCGAGGTCGACTATCGACGCCGTCCGGATCCGCGCTCCGGGCCCACCGTCCAGGACGTCGATCTCACCGTGCATCGCGGCGAGGTGGTCGCGCTGGTCGGCGAGAGCGGCAGCGGCAAGTCCACGATCGCCTGGACCATCGCCGGGCTGCGGCGGCCGACGGCCGGCACCCTGACCCTGTGGAGCGGCGACGGTCCCGAGCCGGAGCCGGCCGACCTGGGCCGGCCCGCCGAGGCCCGCGAGCCGTCACTGCGGCGCAAGGTGCAGCTGATCTTCCAGAACCCGACAAAGGCGCTCAATCCCCGGCGTACGGTCGGCGATGCCGTCTCCCGGCCGGCGCGGTTGCGGGGGTTGCGAGGCCAGGCACTGCGGCAGGTCCGGGACGAGGCGCTCGCCGACGTCGGATTGAGCCCGACCCGGGCGGACAGCATGCCTGGACAGTTGTCCGGCGGTGAGCAGCAGCGGGTCGGCATCGCCCGCGCGGTAGCCGCCGGCCCGGCGCTGGTGCTGGCCGACGAGATCGTGTCCGCGCTGGACGTCTCCGTCCAGGCGTCGGTACTGCGGCTGATGGAGGAACTGCGCGAGGAACATCAGCTCGGCTACTTGTTCATCGGGCACGACCTGGCCGTGGTGCGCGCCGTCGCCGACTGGGTGGTGGTGCTCTACCTCGGCCGGGTCTGCGAGGAGGGGCCGGTGGACGAGGTCCTCGGCAGGGCCACCCATCCGTACACCCGGCTGCTGGTGCGATCCGTGCCGAGCGAGACACCGGGCGCCGAGCTCAAAGCTGGCAGTGGCGTGTCGGACGAGCCGGAGTCGGCGCCGCCGCCGGCCGGCTGCGCCTTCCAGCGTCGCTGCCCGCACCGCATCGAGGGGGTGTGCGACGTGGTGACCCCGCCCTGGCAGACGATGGGTGCGGGCCATCGGCTCCGCTGTCATGTCCCGATCGGCGAGTTGTCGCCAGTATCGTGACGATTCTTGCGGGACAGTGCTGCCCGCCGCGAGACGGCGTCGGGCGGAGGCGTCCACGCACCCGTCCTGAAAGGTTTGCCCCAGTGAGCCAGCGCCCCAGGCCCCGCGCCCGCCGACCGTCCGAGAGGGTTCGGCAACCGACCGAGGTACGCCGTCGGCTGATCGTCGACGCGGCCCGTGACCTCATCGCGGAGCAGGGGCTGGCGACCACGACGCTGCGGGAGATCGCCAGGGCCAGCGGCGTCTCGGTGGGCACCGTGACCTACCACTTCGCCGGCCTGGACGACGTCCTGGCCGATGTGCTGCGCTCGGAGATCGAGTCGTTCTACGTCCCGCTGGCCCAGGCGGCTCGGGATGCCGAGAGCGGTGCGGAGGCACTCGGCATCCACATCGACAGGTTCTTCGGCACCGAGCCTCGCGAGGTCCAGCACGCCCGGCTGTGGCTGGACTTCTTCAGCCTCGCCGTCCGCGACTCGACCCACGCGCGCTGGCAGATGGATGCCTACGCCACCTGGCGGGCGGACATCGCTGCCGCGCTGGAGCGGGGTATCGAGGACGGCAGCTTCGAGATGTCGGACCTGGAGACGATGACCACCGACTTCATCATCGCCTTCGACGGGTTGACCATGCAGGCCTATGCCCGCAACTCGCCGTTGGGACCGCTGGGCGCGCGGGAGTACTTGCACGACTGGGTGAGACGGCACTTCGTCAGCCCGGCCACTGGTAACGATCAGCCATGACCGGCACCGAGGTCCCGGCGGAGCGGGAACTGCGGGAGCTCTACGAGTCCGAATGGCGTTGGCGCACCACGGAGCTGGGCGAGCTCGCGCACTGCTCCCCGACCGCCGTACCCGGCGGGCCGCTGCCCGACGTCAGCGCCGACCGAGAGCAGCAGCGGCGGCAGCGTTGGGAGTCCACGCTGGCCGACCTCGACCGCATCGACCCGGCCGCCCTGGGACCGGCTGCGCTGTCGGACTACGGTGTCTACCGCTATCAGCTGACCACGATGATCGACCGCCGCCGGTTCCGGATGTACGAACGACCGGCGAACGGCGACACCGCCTTCTGGAACGATCTGCTGGCCGCACCCCGCCGGGTGCTCGCCGACACCGATGACGCACGGACCTACCTCGAGCACGTCGAGTCGATGGGCGCCTTTGTCCGGGCCAATATCGAGAATATGCGCCTCGGCATCGCCCGCGGCTTCGCCCCGCCGGCCGTCACCATGGTTGGCCGGGCGAGCGCACTGCGGGAGTTCGTGACCGGCGGGCCGTCGGCGGCGGCGAGCTTCGCAAACCCGGTGCAGACCCTGCCGCCGTCGGTCAGCGCCGCTGCCAGGGCGGCCCTGCACACCGAGATCGAGACGACCGTCGTCGATCAGGTGATGCCGGCGCTGGAGACCCTGGACACCTTCCTGCGTCAGGAGTACTTCCCCCGGCTGCCGGAACGGATCGACCTGGCCAGCCAGCCCGACGGCGCCGAGTGCTACCAGGCGCAGTTGGACGAGTTCACCACCTCCGGCCTGACCGGTGAGCAGATCCACCGCATCGGGCTCGACGAGGTCACGGCACTGTCCCAGGAGATGGCGCAGGTCGCCGCCGGTGCCGGATACCGCAGCGCCGGGGACATGCTGGCGTTCATGCGCACCGATCCACAGTTCGTGGAGACCACTCCCGGCGGGCTGCTGCGCTGGGCGGCCTGGCACGCCAAGCGATTCGACGCGGTGAGCGAGCGGTACTTCGGTCGTCAGCCGCGCCGTCGGTTCGCTATCGTCGAGGTCGATCCGGAGATCGCGCCGTTCTACACCGCCGGCCGGGGCGGTGACGGCGAATACCTGCTGAACACCTACAACCTGCCGGCCCGCAAGCTCTACTCGCTGGCCGCCCTGACCTTGCACGAGGCCGCGCCGGGCCACTGCTTCCAGGTGCCGTTCGCCCTGGAGATGACCCACCTGCCCGACTTCCGGCGCGCGGACTACATCTCCGCCTACGGCGAGGGCTGGGCGCTCTACACCGAACGGCTCGGCACCGAGATGGGGATGTACGAAAGCCCGTACGACGCCATGGGAATGCTCAGCTACCAGATGTGGCGGGCGGTGCGCCTGGTCGTCGATCCGGGTGTCCACCTGCTGGGCTGGACCCGCGAGCGCGCCCGGGCCTTCCTGCGCGATCACACCGCGCTGGACGAGCACGAGGTGACCACCGAGGTCGACCGGTATATCTCCTGGCCCGGCCAGGCGACCTCCTACTACCTCGGCATGATGCGCATCCTGGAACTCCGCGCCGAGGCCGAGCAGGCGCTGGGGGAACGCTTTTCGCTGCCGGCCTTCCACGACCTGGTGCTCTCGCTCGGCTCGGTGCCGTTGTCGGTCCTCTCCGACGAGGTGCACCGCTTCGTCGCCGACGGCGGGCACTCCCCCTTCGCCACCGCGGCGCCATAGGCGTTCCGCTCACCGCACCTACCCGGCGCAGAGCGAGACTCGCTCGATCACGATCGGCGGGGCCAGCAGCTGACCCTCGGACGGCGCGGAGTGGATGGCACGCACCACCTCCATGCCCGCGGTGACCGCGCCGAAGGCGGCGAAGCCGAGTCCATCCGGGTTGCGGGCACCGCCCGCGTCCAGCTGCGGCTGATCGCCGAGGCACAGGAAGATCTCCGAGGTGGCGCTGTCGGGATCCAGCCGGCTCACCGAGATGGCACCGTCGACGTGGCGCACGCCGGTGACGTCGGTGCGCTCCAACGGAATCGGAGAGAAGTCCTGCCGTCCCGCCGCCGTGCCGGCCTGGACCACGCTGATCGGGACGGAGTCGTTGGGGGCATAGTCGCCGAGTTCCCCCAGGTCCTCCGGAATCAGGTCGTTGCCGGAGGTCTCCGGGCTCACCGTCCGGAAGAACGTGCCACCGTCATAGGCGTGGGCGTCCACATAGCGCAGGAAGTTCGCCGTGGTGATCGGCGCGGCCTCGTCGGCGAGGGTCACCTCGAAGTCGCCGAGCTGGGTCTGGAACCGGACAGTCGTCATGAGCACCTCTGCTGGATCGGGCAATGCGCCACGGGCTCCACCGAGCCTATTCCGGCCGGCCGCCAATGCCGTGACCACCCACCCGGCACACTGGGACGATGCTCCACCGTCACCCGTTCCTCAGCCTGGTCACCGGCGGTTACGTGCTGTTCGTCGGCTGGCTGACGCTGACGCCGCAGCCGACCGGGCCGGCCAACGACCTGATGTGGCGGCTGCTGACCGGGCTGCACCGCCGAGGCTACGCCGAGTGGCTGGACTACAACCGGCTGGAGTTCGGCCTCAACATCGCCATGTTCGTGCCGATCGGCATGTTCCTGCTGCTGCTGTTCGGCTCCGGAGGCTGGTGGCTGGCGGGGCTGATGTCGTTCGCGATGACGGCGGGCATCGAGTACGCCCAGCATTACATCCCCGGCCGGGTGCCGGACCCGCGCGACCTGCAGGCCAACACCCTCGGCGCGCTGATCGGCATCGGCATCGCGCTGCTGCTGACGCTGCCCGCCACTCGCCGTCGACGGCGGCGCCGGCTGACCACGACGGCCCATGCCGGATAGCCCGTTCTGACCATCCAGGACGCGCCGTGTATCGGACGCGGTGCCACTCCCCTCTTCCCTACATTGGGAGCAGGGAGGAAGAAGCATGTGGGACACCGCCGAGCCGGGGCCGGGCAGCCGCCATCTGTCGCACGACCTGCCGTGCGTGCACTGCGGCCACGCCGGGCACCGCTACCTGCCGTGCGACGCCGACTGCGGCTGCACCGACACGGCCATGCCCGGCCAGGAGCTGGTCAGGGCTGCAGGAAGACCTTGATCGCCTCTCGCTCGTCCATCAGCCGGTAGCCCTCGGCCGACTCCGCCAGCGGCAGCGTGGCGTCGAAGACCTGGCCGGGGTCGATGGCGCCACCGAGCACGAGCGGCAACAGCTCGGGCAGATAGGCGCGCACCGGGGCGACGCCGCCGGCGAGCCCGATATTGCGATCGAACATGCGTCGTACCGGCAGGTTGACGCCATGAGGTACGCCGACGAAGCCGACCGTCGCGCCGGCCCGGGCGACCGCGAACGCCGTCCGCATCGTCTCGTCGGTGCCCACGCACTCCAGCACCGCATCGGCGCCGACACCATCGGTCAGCTCCAGGACCTCCGCCTCGCCCTGCTCGCCGCGGCTGGCGACGATGTCGGTGGCGCCGAACCGCCGGGCCAGCGCCTGCCGGGGCGCGTGCCGTGACATCGCGACGACCCGCGCCGCACCCAGGGTGGCGGCGGCCAGCACCCCGCACAGCCCGACCGCGCCGTCGCCGACCACGACGGCGGTGCCGCCCGGACGTACGCCGGCCGAGACCGCGGCGTGCCAGCCGGTGGCCATCACGTCGGTCAGCGCCAGCAGCGACGCCAGCAGCTCGGGCGCCGGATCCGCCGGGATCGCGACCAGCGAGCCGTCGGCGTGGTTGACCCGGGCGTACTCCCCCTGTCCGCTGACCGTGAAGCCGCCGTCGACACATGCCGAGGTGACCCCGGCGCGACAGGCCGGGCAGGTGTTGTCGCTGTGGCAGAACGGCACGATGACGAAGTCGCCCGGCCGGAACGAGGAGACCTCGCCGCCCACCTCCTCGACGATGCCGAGGCACTCGTGGCCGATGGTCATGCCGGGCCGGATGCTGTTCTCCCCTCGGTAGTTCCACAGGTCCGAGCCGCAGATGCACGACGCCGCTACCTTGACGATCGCGTCGGTCGGCCTGCTGATCTCCGGGTCGGGAACGGTCGTGAAGCGGATGTCACGGACACCCTGCAACGTGGTCGCCAACATGCTAGGGATTATCTCACATGTGAGTTACGGTGGTCCGCATGAGTGACGGTTACAAGGGCCGCATCGGCAACCTCGTCCGCGACGCACGCACCCACCGGGGGCTCACCCAGGCCCAACTGGCCGAGCGGCTCGGCACCTCACAGAGTGCCATCAACCGCATCGAGAAGGGCCAGCAGAACCTCACCCTCGAGATGATCGCCCGCATCGGCGCGGCGGTCGACTCCGAGATCGTCTCCCTCGGCGCCGGACCGGTGCACCTGCGGGTGACCGGCCCGACCACGCTGAGCGGCAGCATCGACGTGAAGACCTCGAAGAACGCCGGCGTCGCACTGCTGTGCGCCAGCCTGCTCAACAAGGGGCGTACGACGCTGCGCAAGGTCGCCAGGATCGAGGAGGTCAACCGGCTCATCGAGGTCCTCAACAGCCTCGGCGTGCAGACCCGCTGGCTCAACGAGGACAACGACCTGGAGATCGTGCACCCGCGCGAGCTGCGCCTCGACAATGTCGACGAGGAGGCCGCTCGTCGTACCCGCTCGGTGATCATGTTCCTCGGCCCGCTGCTCCATCGCGCCGACACTTTCGAGCTCCCCTATGCCGGTGGCTGCAACCTCGGCACCCGCACCGTCGAGCCGCACATGGCCGCGCTGCGGGCCTTCGGCCTGGCCGTCAAGGCGACCGACGGCGCCTATCACGCCACCGTGGACCGCGACATCACCCCCGGCCGGCCGATCGTGCTGACCGAGCGCGGCGACACCGTCACCGAGAACGCCCTGATGGCCGCCGCGCTGCACCCGGGCACCACCACGATCCGCAACGCCTCGAGCAACTACATGGTCCAGGACCTCTGCTTCTACCTGCAGAAGCTCGGGGTCACCGTCGACGGCATCGGCACCACCACGCTGACCGTCACCGGGCTGGAGTCCATCGACGTCGACGTGGACTACTCCCCCGCGGAAGACCCGATCGAGGCGATGAGCCTGCTGGCCGCCGCCATCGTGACCGACTCCGAGATCACCATCCGCCGGGTCCCGATCGAATTCCTCGAGATCGAGCTGGCGACGCTGGAGGAGATGGGCTTCCACTACGCCCGCAGCGAGGAGTACCTCGCCGCCAACGGCAAGACCCGACTGGTCGACATCACCACCCGCCACTCGCTGTTGCACGCCTCCAGCGACAAGATCCACCCGATGCCGTTCCCGGGCCTCAATATCGACAACCTGCCGTTCTTCGCGGTCATCGCCGCCGTCGCGACCGGCCAGACCCTGCTGCACGACTGGGTCTACGAGAACCGCGCCATCTACCTCACCGAGCTCAACAAGCTCGGCGGCCAGGTGAAGCTGCTCGACCCGCACCGGGTGATGATCGAGGGCCCCACCCACTTCTCCGGTGCCGAGATCGTCTGCCCGCCGGCATTGCGGCCGGCGGTGGTGATCCTGCTGGCGATGCTGGCCAGCAAGGGCACCAGCGTGCTGCGCTCCACCTATGTCATCGCCCGCGGCTATGAGGACCTGGCCGAGCGGCTCAACGAGCTCGGCGCCCACATCGAGCCCTTCCGCGACATCAGCAACTAGTAGCCGCGACAGGCTACTAGGCCGTGCCGTTGACCCCATGACCGGGTTGCGCACGCCATACTTCGGTGCGTGAGGAAACCCCTCGGACCGCACGACGGTGTGCTGGCCTTCGCGCATCGTGGTGGTGCCTACCATCCGGAGATCGAGGGGCTGGAGAACACCCTGGCGGCGTTCCGGCACGCGGTCGGGCTCGGCTACACCCATCTGGAGACCGACGTCCACGTGACCAGCGACGGTGTGCTGCTCGCCTTCCACGACCGCGTCCTGGACCGGGTCACCGACTCCGTCGGCGCCATCGCCGACCTGACGCTCGCCGAGGTCCGGGCGGCCCGCATCGGCGGCCGCCACCAGATCCCGACCATGGCCGAGCTCTTCGAGGAGTTCCCCGAGGCGACCTTCAATATCGACCTCAAGGCACCGGCCGCCGCGGCCGCCCTCGCCGACTTCCTGGCACGCCGCCAGGCCTGGGACCGGGTGATGGTGGGCTCCTTCGGGCCGCGCACGCTGCGCCGGTTCCGCAAGCTCACCGCCGGCCGGGTGCGGACCTCGGGACACCCGGTCGAGACCGTGCTCTTCCGGCTGCTGCCCAGCGGCCGGCTGGCCGACCTGCTCACCCGGCGCCAGGTGTGCGCGCTGCAGATCCCCCACCGGCGCCGGATCGCCGGCCGGGACGTGGTCATCGCCACGCCCGGCCTGGTCCGCCGGGCCCACGCCGTCGGCGTCCAGGTCCACGTCTGGACCATCGACGCCCCCGAGGAGATGAACGAGCTGATCGACCTGGGGGTCGACGGCCTGATGACCGACCGGACGGACCTGTTGAAGGATGTGCTCGTCGAGCGCGGCCTCTGGAGGGAGCGAGCATGAGTGAGCGTCAACGAGCGCAGCGAGAGGTGACGGGGTGAGCACTGGTATCGCCGACCTGGGGCCGGTCCGCCGCCGCGCCGAGCAGCGAGCCTGGAACTGGTACGACTGGGCGAACTCGGCCTTCTACGCCACCACGCTGACCGTCCTCTTCGGCCCGCTGATGATCACCGTCGCCGGCCGGGCGGCCGGCTGCACCGACCTCGACGACACCTGCAAGCGGACCGTCGACGTGCTCGGCCTGCACCTCGCCGCCGGGTCGCTGCCGTCGTACCTCACCTCGTTCGCGACGATCCTGAGCGCCTTCATCCTGCCGATCGTCGGCGCGATGGTCGACCGGAGCGGGCGCAAGAAGATGCACATGGCCTGGTTCGCCTGGTCAGGCTCCTTCTTCGCGGCGCTGCTGTTCTTCCTGCGCGGCGAGCAGTGGCAGCTCGGCGCCGTCGCGGTGGTGGTCTCCAGCATCCTCGGCGGCTGCTCGCTGGTCAGCTACTACGCGATCATGGTCGACATCTCCGAGGAGCACGAGCGCGACGCGGTCTCGTCGCGTGGCTGGGCGTTCGGGTACGTCGGCGGCGGCCTGCTGCTGCTGGTCAACCTCGGCATGGTGCTCGGCCACGACGCCCTCGGGATGGACAAGGAGCTGGCGGTACGGCTCTCGCTGCTCTCCGCCGCGCTGTGGTGGGCGGGCTTCACCATCATCCCCGTAGTGCGGCTGCGGGACTACCCCGCCCGCGAGGGTGCCCCGGCGCCGGGCGGCCTGCTCGGACGCAGCTTCGGGCAGCTCTTCCGGACTCTCAAGGAGCTGCCGTCGTACCCGATGACGATGACCTTCCTGATCGCCTACCTGTTCTACAACGACGGCATCCAGACGGTCATCTACAGCGCCTCGATCTACGGCAGCAAGCAGCTTCACCTCGGCGAGAGCGTGCTCATCGCCGCCATCCTGCTCATCCAGTTCGTGGCCTTCGGCGGTGCCCTGCTCTTCGGCCGGGTGGCGGCGAGGTACGGCGCCTACCGGTGCATCATCTGGGGGTGCGTGGGCTGGATGGCGATCGTGGTGCTGGCCGCCTTCCTCCCCGACCGCAATGTGGCGCTCTTCATGGTCGCCGGCATCGCCATCGCGATCGTCATGGGCGGCACCCAGGCGCTCTCGCGCTCCTTCTACAGCCTCTTCATCCCCCGCGGCCGCGAGGGCGAGTACTTCGCGCTCTACAACGCCGCCGAGCGCGGCACCTCCTGGTTCGGCACCCTGGTCTTCGGACTGACCTTTCAGCTCACCGGCTCCTACCGCTGGGCCATCGTGGCCATCGTGATCTTCTTCCTGCTCGGCCTGTTCTTCCTGCTCCGGCTGGACCCGCGCCGCGGCGTCGAGGACGCGGGCAACCGGGTGCCCGCGGTGATCTGATCCGGCGTTTGCCGGAACATTGCGCGGGTCGCTACCGTTGAACACTTCGACAGGGGGATCAGGGCGCCTGCCGTCACGAGCGGTCACGGCGCCCGTCTCGAAGACACCCGGCGCGGCCGCCCGACCCGGGCTGGCCGCGGGGAACAAGGACAGGGAGGTGCCCGCATGGCGGAGCGCACACTCAGGGGGGCCCGACTCGGGGGCCAGAGCTTCGAGGACGAGCGCGGCATCGAGTTCGCCGCACGGCAGCAGGTCGGCTACCGCTGCCCGCAGGGCCATGAGTTCGAGATCACGATGGCGGTCGAGGCCGAGGTGCCGGCCGTCTGGGAGTGCCCACGCTGCGGCCACGAGGCGCTCAATGCCGACGGCACCCAGCCCGAGCTGAAGAACGAGAAGCCGGCCCGCACGCACTGGGACATGCTGCTCGAGCGCCGCTCCGAGAAGGAGCTCGAGGAGATCCTCAAGGAGCGTCTCGAACTGCTGCGCGGCGGCGAGATCGGCCCCGCGCACCTGCACCGTCCGGCGACCCGGAAGCGCCGGGCCAGCGCCTGACCAGCGCAGGGTCAGCGGCTGACCAGCGCCGGGCCAGCGGCTGACTAGCCCCCGGCGCGACGGCGGAGGGCACCGCGCAGCTGCGCCGTCCGCTCCTGGAGGCCCCAGGCAGTGACGCGTCGCATCGACTCCGAGGCGATGCCGCCGCTGAGCTTGGAGTCGCCACGCACCCGCTCGATGAACTCGATCGGCACCTCACGCACCTTCAGGCCGTGCTGGAGCGCCCGGGTGGCGAGCTCGGTCTGGAAGACATAGCCCGCCGACCGCGCCGTGGCGAGGTCGATCTTCTCCAGGGTGGTGCGCCGGAAGAGCCGGTAGCCGCCGGTGGCGTCCTTGATCGGGATGCCCAGCAGCAGCCGCACGTAGAGGTTGCCGGCACGTGAGATGGCCCAGCGGCGCAGCGGCCAGTTGACCACCGATCCGCCGGGCACGTAGCGCGAGCCGAGCACCAAGTCCGCGCCGTCGGCCAGCGCATCCAGCAGCCGGACGAGCTCCTCGGGCTGGTGGGAGCCGTCGGCGTCCATCTCGCCGATGACGTCGTACCCCTCGTCGAGCGCCCACGCGAAGCCGTGGAGGTAGGCCGCGCCCAGCCCGGCCTTCTCCTGCCGGTGGATCACGTGGACCTGCGGATCCGCGTCGGCGAGCTCGTCGGCGAGGCGACCGGTGCCGTCCGGTGAGCCGTCGTCGACGACGAGCACGTCGACCTCCGGCTGGGCGCGCCGCAGCCGGCCGACGATCCAGGCCAGGTTGTCGGCCTCGTTGTAGGTGGGGATCACCATGACGACCCGACCCAGCTGGTCGGTCAGGGATGGTGCGCTCACGTCGGGGTCTTCTCTCCGGTCGGCTCGTTGAACGGCTGCTCGAGGCTGACGTCGTCCGGTGTCGCGACAACGCTACGACGCCGAGGCCACCTGATCGAAACGGCGATCAGCGCCACCGCCGTCGTCAGCAGCACCACCCGGCCCGGCCACGGCCCCAGCCACACCGCCGGGGTGATCCCGGAGACCAGGCCGACCTGCTCGTTGAGCACGCTCGTGGTGCGCGGGCGCGCCGTCGCGATCACCGAGCCGTCAGGCGCGATGACCCCGGTCCTGCCGTTGGGCGAGGCCACCACGACGTAGCGGCCGGTCTCGATGGCACGCAGCCGGGTGATGGCGAACTGCTGCTCGATCTGGTGGGTGAAGATGAACAAGGCGTTGGAGGTCTGCACCGTCACCAGCTGTGCGCCCCGGGAGACCTGGTCGTAGAGCACGTCGTCGTAGGCGATGTCGAAGCAGATCGCGTCGGCCACCGGCACGCCGGCCACGGTCAGCGGCTCCTTGCCGGTGCCGGCCACCATGTCCCGGCCGATTCGTGAGAGGCGGCCGAAGTTCCAGCCACCAGTGAGGTCGTCGAGGACGGCGCGGAACGGGATGTACTCTCCGAACGGCACCGGATGGCGCTTGGTGTAGCGCTCCCCCGGCCCGGTGACCGGATCCCAGACGATGCCCTGGTTGTAGACGTGCCTCGACCCGCCGTCGACCATCGCGCCGACCAGGATCGGCACGTCGACGGCCTGCAGTGCGTCGAGGATCGCGGCGTGGTCGCGGGCGTCGCGGAAGGGGTCGGTCGCTGTGGAGTTCTCCGGCCACAACACGAAGTCCGGCTTCGCCGCGGTGCCGGCCGCGATGTCCCGGGCCAGCTGCTCGGTGGCCTCGGCGTGGTTGCGGGTGACCTGCCGATGGTCCCAGAGGATGTCGTTGCCCGGGCCGGGTACGTCGCCCTGCACCGCCGCGACGTCGAGGTGAGCGGTGACGTTCGGCTGCCAGGGGCGCAGGTCGGCCGCCGCGAAGGCCACCAGCACCGCCGCCAACGCACCGAACGCCGGCACCCGGCGCGGTGTCACGGCCAGCCAGGCCAGCAGCGAGCCGAGCAGTGCCAGGCCGAGGCTGACGCCGGTCGCTCCGACGTACGGCAGCGCGTCGGCGAAGGGGGTGTCCACGACGGCGTAGGAGAGCCTTCCCCAGGGCATCCCGCTGAACGGCCAGCCGCAGCGGATGTGCTCCATGGCCACCCAGGCCAGGCCGGCCCACAGCGGCCACAACCTGCTGTGCGCCAGGACCGCCACGGCCGCGCCGAGGGCGCCGTAGAACAGGGACTCGGCGCCGGCCAGGGCCAGCCAGGCGTCGGTGCCGACCGAGCGCATCCAGACGATGTGGGTGAAGTAGAAGGCGATGCCGAACGCCCAGCCGACCAGGAACCCCCGCCGCGGCGTGAGCCCCCGCACCACCAGGAAGTAGCCCGCCACCGCGAACGGCAGCAGGAAGAACAGTGTCAGCGGCTCGAACGCGCCCGCCAGAGCGAGCCCGGCGACGACCGCCAGGATCAGGCGCGGGAGGAGGCGCGGCACGAGCACACGCTACCGGGGCACTCCATGGTCGGGGGGACCCCGGCGCACGTCGGTCCAGCGCGAGCCCGGCAGGCTGCCGGGAGCACACCGTTGTCTAATGAGCCCGGGGTCCCTCCGCACCGAGTGCGTCCAGGAAGGACCCGGGTAACCTTCGCTCGCCGGACACCTTCCGTCAACCCGGCACTGACCTGGGACGACGGGCGTCTTCGCAGGTCAGAGAGGTCGCCCAGGAGCCAGATTTCCGGTCCGAATTCTCTCGGTCCCCGGCGTGTCGGCCGCGACACGCCGACGCCGCCTCGGCCGAGAAGTCTCAGATGGCCCCGCGAGAAGTCTCAGATGGCCCTTCGAGAGGTCCCCGATCGCGCTCGGTCGGTCAGCGGACGTCGTCGAGCGGACGGCTCTCGTAGTAGGTCGAGAGCACGATCGTGGTCCGGGTCGAGACGTTGGCCGCCGCCCGGATCCTGCTGAGCAGGTCCTCCAGCGCCGCCGGGGTGGCAGTGCGGACCTTGAGCAGATAGGACTCCTCGCCGGCGACCGACCAGCAGCTCTCGATCTCCGGGATGCCGCGCAGCCTCTCCGGCTGGTCGTCGGGCTCGGAAGGGTCGAACGGCCGGATCGCCACGAACGCCGTCAGCGGCAGGCCGAGCTCGGCATGGTTGACCGCGGCGCCGTACCCCTGGATCAGGCCGCGCTGCTCGAGCCGCTTGACCCGCTGGTGCACCGCCGAGGTGGAGAGCCCGGTCGCCTTCCCGAGGTCGGTGAACGACATCCGGCCGTCGGCAGCAAGCAGCTGCAGGATCCTGCGGTCGGTGGCTTCGGCCGTTGTCTCGCTCACGGCCTCACCTCTCGTTCGACCCCTGTTGCGGTCGGTTCGCTCGCCAACTCCCTCACGGCCGCCACTGTAGCGAGCCGCGCGGGCGGATCGCGTGGTTGTATTCAGACCGTGACACGACGGTTGATGCTGCTCGACACCGCCTCGCTCTACTTTCGGGCGTTCTTCGGCGTTCCGGAGATCAGGGCGGCGGACGGTACGCCGGTCAACGCGGTGCGTGGCCTGCTCGACTTCATCGCCCGGTTGGTGGACCAGTACTCCCCCAGCGAGCTGGTCTGCTGCTGGGACGAGGACTGGCGACCGCACTGGCGCGTCGAGCTGATGCCCGGCTACAAGGCCCACCGCGTCGTGGCCGAGAGTCCCGTCGGGCCCGACGTGGAGGAGGTGCCGGACCCACTCGAGGTGCAGGTGCCGATCATCGTCGAGGTGCTCGAGGCGGCCGGGATCGCCATCCGGGGCGCGGCGGGCTATGAGGCGGACGACGTCATCGGCACCCTGGCCACCGGCGCTGGCATGTCGGTCGATGTCGTCACCGGCGACCGCGACCTGTTCCAGCTGGTCGATGACGACGCCCAGGTGCGGGTGCTCTACACCGCCCGTGGCGTCAGTCGGCACGAGCTGGTCGACGACGCCTGGGTGCAGGCCAAGTACGGCGTCACGGCGGCCCAGTACGCCGACTTCGCCACCATGCGCGGGGACACCTCCGACGGCCTGCCCGGCGTGCCGGGCGTCGGCGAGAAGACGGCCGCCACCCTGCTGCAGCGGTTCGGGTCGCTGGCCGGGATTGTCGCCGCCGCGCAGGACCCTGACAGTGGCATGGCGCCGGGGCCGCGCGCGAAGATCAATGCTGCCTCGGCGTACCTCGAGGTGGCGCCGCGGGTGGTCGCGGTCGCCCGTGACCTGCCCCTGGAGCGCGGCGGCCTCGAGCTGCCGCGGGTGCCCCGGGAGCCGGACCGGCTGGCCGAGCTGGCAGAGCGGCTCAATCTCGGCGGCCCGGTGGACCGGCTCTTCGCCGCCCTTGCCGGGCGCTAGACACGACGGTCAAGCTCGTCGAGCGGGACACGATGGCTCGCCGCCGCAGGTCGAGCGCGTCAGTTTGCGTCCGGTCACCCGGTTTTGGGTGTCACTTTGCGTCCAGTCACCTGGTTTTGGGTGTCAGTTTGCGTCCGGTCACGGGGAGGGGTGGCTAGTCGAGGCCGGAGTGGGCCACGACGCCGCGCTTGAGGCGGTCCACCACCTCGCGGGCGGTACGCCGGACGGGGCGGTCCCCGGCGGCGTTGGCGACCTGGCCGGCCAGGTCGATGAGCTGCTTCATCCAGCGCACGAAGTCCCCGGCGGCGAGCTCGACGACACCGAGCACGTCGTCGAGGTCGTCGCCTTCCGCCCACCGGTAGGCGGCCCAGGCGAAGCCGAGGTCGGGCTGACGAAGGAAGTCGAGATGGTGGTCGCGCTCCAGGGCGTAGAGGTCGCCCCAGATCCGCACCATCTCGGCGATGGCGGTCTTGGCACGGCCGCCGGGCAGCCGCGGGGCCGAGGCGTCGTCGGGGCGGCGGGCCTCGAAGACCAGCGTCGACAGCGCCGCCGCCAGCTCGGCGGCCGAGAGCGAGTCCCAGACCCCGGCTCGCAGCGACTCCGCGGCCACCAGGTCGAGCTCGGAGTAGAGCCGCATCAACGGCCGGCCCAGGTCGGTGACGCCGTCCTCGGCGAGATAGCCGAGCGCGTCGAGCACCTCGCAGACCCGGTCGAACTGCCGGGCGACGGTGTTGGTCCGCGACTCGACCCGGCGCGCCAGCGTCTCGGCGTCACGATGCAGCTTGAACCACCGCTCCGCCCACCGGGCATGGTCCTCGCGTTCGGGGCAGCCGTGACAGGGATGGCCCCGGAGCTGGGCGCGCAGGTCGGCGATCTCCCGCTCCACAGCGGCCGGCAGGCCCTTCGCGCCCCCGTCGGCGCGGGAGGGCCGGGAGCGCGGCAGGTCCCGGGTCCGCTCGCGCAGCGCGCTGGCGAGGTCGCGGCGCAGCTGCGGGTTGCGGCCGTTGAAGCTCTTGGGGATCCGCAGCCGGGTCAGCGTTTCCACCGGTGCCTGGAAGTCGATCATGCCGAGTCGGCGGGCCTGCCGGTCGAGGGTGACGACATAGGGCCGGGGGTTGTCGCGGTCGAAGCCGGGGTCGACGACGACCGCGATCCCGGCGAACTTGCCCGACGGCACCTCGATCACGTCGCCGGGCTTGAGCCGCTCCAGCGAGGCGACGATCTCCTCGCGTCGGTCGGCCCGTCGGGCGCGGGAGGCGTCCTTCTCGACGTCGCTGATGCGATGGCGCAGCGCGGCGTACTCCATGAAGTCGCCGCGATCGCAGTTCGCCGCCTCGCGATAGCCGTCGAGGGCGTCCCCGGCCTTGCGCAGCTGACGAGCCAGGCCGACCACCGCCTTGTCGGCCTGGAACTGCGCGAAGGACTGCTCCAGCAGCTCGCGTGAGCGGGCGCGGCCGAACTGGTTCACCAGGTTGACCGCCATGTTGTACGACGGCCCGAAGCTGGACCGCAGCGGGTAGGTGCGGGTCGAGGCCAGGCCAGCCACCTCGCGCGGGTTCATGCCGGGCTGCCAGAGCACCACACCGTGGCCCTCGACATCGAGGCCTCGGCGCCCGGCACGGCCGGTGAGCTGGGTGTACTCCCCCGGCGTGATGTCGGCGTGGGTCTCGCCGTTCCACTTCGTGAGCTTCTCGATGACCACGGTGCGGGCCGGCATGTTGATGCCGAGAGCCAGTGTCTCGGTGGCGAAGACCACCTTGATGAGACCGCGCAGGTAGAGCTCCTCGACCACCTCCTTGAAGACCGGCAACATGCCGGCGTGGTGGGCCGCGACGCCGCGGGTCAGGCCGTCGAGCCAGTCGTGGTAGCCGAGCACGTGCCGGTCCTCGCCCGGCAGGTCGGCGCAGGCCCCCTCGACGAACTCGAAGATCTCGTCGCGCTCCTCGGCGCTGGTCAGTCGGACCCCGGCCGCCAGGCACTGGGTGACAGCGGCGTCGCAGCCGGCACGGCTGAAGATGAACACGATCGCGGGCAGCAGGCCGTCGCGGGCCAGCGCGTCGATGACGTCGACTCGCGACGGGATCCAGATCCGCCGGCCGTTGCCGACCTGCCTCGCCCCTTTCCGAGAGTCGCGCGGGCTGCGCCGGTCCCGGATCCGAGTGGAGGCCCAGTCGTCGCGGGCCAGCTTCATCAGCTCACCGTTGACCGGCGCCCCCTCCTTGACGAAGCCCGCCGCCGCGTCGACGTCGGAGGAGGCGAACAGGTCGAGGATCCGCTTGCCGACCATCACATGCTGGAACAGCGGCACCGGCCGCCGCTCCTCCAGGATCGTGGTGGTGTCGCCACGGACCGTGGAGAGCCACTCGCCGAACTCCTCGGCATTGGACACCGTTGCGGAGAGCGAGACCAGGGTGACCGAGTCGGGCAGGTGGATGATGACCTCCTCCCACACCGCGCCCCGGGACCGGTCGGCGAGGTAGTGCACCTCGTCCATGACGACGTACCCCAGGCCGAGCAGCGTCGAGGAGCCGGCGTAGAGCATGTTGCGCAGCACCTCGGTGGTCATCACCACGATCGGCGCCTCGCCGTTGACGGTGTTGTCGCCGGTCAGCAGGCCGACCTGATCGGGTCCGTAGCGGGCCACCAGGTCGTGGAACTTCTGGTTGGAGAGCGCCTTGATCGGGGTGGTGTAGAACGCCTTGCGTCCCGTCGCCAGCGCCAGATGGACGGCGAACTCCCCGACGATGGTCTTGCCGGAGCCGGTCGGCGCGGCGACCAGCACGCCACGGCCCTCCTCGATCTCCCTGCAGGCGCGCACCTGGAAGTCGTCGAGGGGGAAGTCGTAGAGCGCCGCGAAGTCCCGGAACACCGGGTGCTTGCGATCCTGCCGGTACGACGCGTACCGCTCTGCTGGGCTCTTGGGGCCAGGAGAGAGCTCGGCGTCCATGCCCACCAACCTAGCCGAGTCGGCAGAAGTGCTGGTCCCAGAAGTGCCGAGTCGGCAGAAGTGCTGGTCCCAGAAGTGCCGAGTCGGCAGAAGTGCAGGCGCTCGACCTGCA
>NZ_JASGDQ010000142.1:0-33118 GCF_047607185.1 Nocardioides sp.
GAAGTGTGGGCGTCGTCCACAGTCCGCCTGTGGACAGGCCCTGCACTTCTGCCGACTCGGGCCTCCTGGGACCCGCACTTCTGCCGACTCGGGCCTCCTGGGACCCGCACTTCTGCCGACTCGGCGGGGGCGTGGCTAGGCTGGGGACCGTGACCGGCTGGGACCACCTCGACGTCGCCCTGGTGCAGGCCGCGGCCGACCTCGACCCCGAGCAGAACCGCCGCCGCCTGGCCGAGCTTGCCCCGGCCGGCGCCGACCTGGTCGTCTTCCCCGAGGCGTTCGCCCGCGACTTCGGCCCGGTCACCGACGACCTGGCCGCCCATGCCGAGCCGCTCGACGGACCGTTCGCCACCGAGCTGGCGAAGGTCGCCGCCGACCGGCACAGCACGCTGGTCGCCGGGATGTTCGAGGCCGCCGCGCCGCACCCGTTCAACACCCTGGTGCTGACCGACGGCCGAGGGCCGACCGCCTACCGCAAGATTCACCTCTACGACTCCTTCGGCTACCGGGAGTCCGACCGCCTCGGCGCCGGCCCGGTCGAGCCGACCCTGGCAGACCTCGGCGGCGCGAGGATCGGCCTGATGACCTGCTACGACCTGCGCTTCCCCGAGCTCGCC
This sequence comes from Nocardioides sp., assembly GCF_047607185.1. Taxonomy (GTDB): domain Bacteria; phylum Actinomycetota; class Actinomycetes; order Propionibacteriales; family Nocardioidaceae; genus Nocardioides. The sequence goes on from NZ_JASGDQ010000142.1 coordinate 618, forward strand.
CGACTGCTCGTCGACGCGGGCGCCGAGGTGATCGTCGTACCCGCCGCCTGGGTGGCCGGCGAGCGCAAGGTCGACCACTGGCGCACCCTGGTCCGCGCCCGCGCCATCGAGAACACCGTGTACGTCGTGGCGGCCGGCCAGCCCGCGCCGCGCTACTCCGGGCACTCCCTGGTCGTCGACCCGCTCGGTGACGTGATTGCCGAGGCCGGTGACGGCGAGGAGGTCCTCACCGCCCGGCTGGACGCCGCCAGGCTGGCCGAGGCCCGCTCCGTCAACCCCAGTCTGGCCAATCGTCGGATTGGCCTGGTTGGGGCGAGGGCATAGCCTCACCTGCCGTGAGTGAGCGTGCGAGCGGACCGAGGGCGTCGCGCCGGCCCCGAGCAGAGCGAGGGGTGAGGGCGTGAGCAGAGTCGCGCCCCGCCGCCGCGCGGATGTCAGCCGCCGCGGCGGCCGCCGCATCGCGAGCCCCGCTCACGTCCCCGCGATCGTGGAGCACGCCACGTCGACCCGCCGACCAGACCCCGTGCCCGAGTCGCCCCCCGTCGCCCGTCGCGCCGTCGCGTTGGAGGGCCCCGGCACCTCGACCACGGTGATGCCGAACGACGACCACCACACCCCGTGGTGGCAGATCCTGACTTCGGTCCTGGTCGCCCTCCTCGGCCTGGCCGCACTCGCCGCAGCCGCGATCCCGGTCGGACCGGACTGGCTGCCCGAGGTCGGCGCGACCGCCGTCACGGCCGCCTACGTCTGGGTGCTCGCCGATCGGGGCGGCGGCAGACCGGCGATCTTCGCGGTGCTCACCCTGCTGGCCGGCGCCATCGTGATCGCGGTCGACCGACCCGAGCTGCGCACCGGCGCCGCGGTCAGCACCGCCACCATCGCGGCGGTGCTCGGCGTGCTGATCACCGTGCCCGCCGTACGTGTCCGGCAGGCGGTCCGCGAGGCGGTGGTAGCCGTGTTGGTCGCTGCCGTCGGCGGCGGTGCCGCGCTCGGCTGGTCGCCCTCCATCGACCTGGTGAAGTTCGAGTACGCCGTCCTCGTCCTCACCCTCGCCGCCACCTTCACCATCGTCTACCGCCTCGGCGCCGGGCTCCACGGACTGGGCCGCCGGGGCGCGTTCGTGGTGCTGCTCGGCGCCGTCGTACTCGCCGCGACACTGGTCTACGCCGAGGCGCTGCGCAGTTACGGCGGCCTCACCCTGGTCGACTCGCTGCTCGACCTGGTGCGCTGGAGCCGGGATCGTCTGGGCGCCTTCCCGCGGCCGGTCGAGGCGGTGCTCGGCGTCCCGGCGCTGATGTGGGGCACCCACATGCGGGCGCGCCGCCGGCAGGGCTGGTGGGTCTGCGCCTTCGGCGTCGCGGCCACCGCGCCCGCCGCCGGCGCCCTGCTGAACCCGGCCATCTCCAGCGTCGAGGCGCTGCTCTCGATCGGCTACGGCCTCGTCGTCGGCATCGTCCTGGGGTACGTCGTGATCCGGGTCGACCTCGCTCTGACCGGCACCGGCGGCGGCCGCCGGGCGGTGGGCCGCCGCAGCCGACAGGCGGAGGAGCGTGAGGTCGCCATCCGGCCCGAGCCGCGACGGCTGGACGCGCTGCTGTAGCACGCTGCCCCAAGCGCAGAGGGGAGGGGATTTGAACCCCTGGCAGGTCTCCCTGCGACCGCTTTCAAGGCGGTTCCGATAGGCCGCTCCGGCACCCCTCCTCGGCCGCCCGCGAGCGGCCGGACGGGCAGTCTACTCGGGCTTGCCGGGATCGCCGCCCGTCGCCTGCTCGCTGGCTCGATGCAGGTGACGGGTGATGTCGACGATCAGCCTCTTGAGATCGCGGCGCAGCGCCTCGGGATCGGGAGCCTCCAACACGTGAGGAAGCTGTGCGCCGATCCGGGTCAGCAGGTCGTTGCGCTCCTGCCGCAGCGCGCCACCCTGGCTCGCCAGCCAGGAGCTCTGGCCGTTGAGCGACTCGGCGGTGAGGCGGTCGCGGACCGTCGTCAACCGCTGCCGCACCGCCCATCGCCAGTTGCCCAGCGAGACGCCCTTGCCGCGGGGCGCGTCGAGGAGATGGTCGAGGGCGCGTACGGCGTCGGCGGTCGGACTCGTGACGGGCGGCAACTGCATCTCCTGACCTCTCCCGTGGATGTGATCCACGTCACCATGCACTCTAGACCCGGCGTCCGCCGCCGGTGACGGCAGGGGACAATCGAGCCGTGTCCGATCAGCAGCCCGTCTACTACCGCCTCGCCGCCCCGGTGACCGTTCGGTTCGTCGGCCTCTACCTGTTGGCGCTCGCCGTACTCGTCTTCGCCGTGACGGTCCTGGTCTTCGCCCTCGGGATCTCCGGCGACCTCATCGTCCTGCTGGCGCTCCTCGGCCTGATCGGGCTGGGCGTGCTCGGCTGGTGGCTGGCGAGGCGAGCGTACGTCGTTCGGGCGGCCGCCGACGGCTACACCGTCCGGCTGGTGCGTGGCGCCGGCGTCAAGGCGGCTCGCTGGAGCGAGGTCGAGGACGCCGTCACCACCAAGCCTCACGGCATCCCCTGCGTGGTGCTGCGGCTCAAGGACGGTCGCACCACCACGATCCCGGTCTCCGTGCTGGCGATCGACAACGACCAGTTCGTCCGAGAGCTGCAACGACATCTCCAGCGCGGACAGGGCGTGCGGCCGGTGAAGCACAAGCGCCGCTGATCGCCGGCTGGCCCGGGGCTCTGCCCGATTGGCCCGGCGGGCTCTGCCCGATTGGCCCGGGGCCGCGCTCTCCTAGTAGCCTGTGCGGGCTTGTCGAGGAGATGTCGCCTAGTCAGGTCTATGGCGCCCGCCTGCTAAGCGGGTTTGGGTCTTAAAGCCCATCGAGGGTTCAAATCCCTCCATCTCCGCCAGTTGATTCAGGTTGGAACCCTCGGTGGGCGAAAGCCCGCCGAGGGGGACAGCCCGACCTGGCTCAGGCGTGGAGGGGGCGGATGCAGGGTGGCCGGATCCAGCCGACTCGACCGGTGCCGCCGAGGCGCTCCCAGGCTCGGTGCGTGATGCCGTCTCAAGGGCATTGGGTGTCGATGGGGGGGGTAGACGCAGCACGCCGGCGCGGGTCGCGGCACTGACTGTGGTGCGTGACGAGGCGGCGATGCTGCCGCGCTGGATCGGGTACTACGGTGCTCAGCTCGGCATGGAGAACCTGGTGGTCGTGGACGACTGCTCGACCGACGGCTCGACCGATGACCTGCCGTGCCGGGTGATCCGGCACTCCGGATTCCGCGAGGGCAGGTTCGAGAAGGCCCGGATGAGGCTGGCCAGCCGCCTCGGTGCGGAGTTGCTCCGAAGCCACGACGCGGTGATCTTCACCGATGCCGACGAGTTCCTGCTCGCCGACCCGGACCGGTACGACGGTCTGCTGGACTTCGTGGCCGCCCGGCCCGAGCTCGACGTTGCGGCAGGCCTGGGGCTCAATGTCGTCCACCACCTCGACCACGAGGGAAGGCTCGACCCCGGCGAACCGGTCCTGGGACAGCGCCGGTTCGCGAAGTTCGTCGGCACGATCAGCAAGCCGTCGCTCAAACGGATCGGGGCGCCCTGGGCCCGGGCCTCGCACGGCATCCGGGCGCCGTACGTCCCGGACCGCGGGCTGCTGATGGTCCACCTCAAGTTCGCGGACCTCGACCTGATGCGGCGTACCGCGGACCTTCGCCACGCGGTGCGGGTCTCGTCCGGTCTATCGGAACGGAGCACGTGGGCGAAGAGCGGAGACGAGATCGTCGCCGAGTACCGCTCCTTTCTCGACGGCGGACCGGACGTGCCGGAGTTCGACGCCCAACAGGTCGACCCACGCCGACTGGTGGTCGAGAGCAATGGCGTCTGGCATACCGAAGGCGACCGGCAACTGAGTGTGATGGCCCAGGGAGCGCTGTTGCGCGTGCCCAGTCGCTACTACGGCATGGTGTGACCTGGTCTGTCGCGGCCGGACGCCCGCCCGGCGGGGCCCGTCAGCGTGCCCGCGAGCGCCTGTGCGCCTCGGTGCCGCATCTGGACGGACGGCTTGCAAGTTTGTGCAGTGCATTTTTCTGAGGAAGCCCGAGGCTCACGTCTGCATGGATTTGCAGCGAAAATAGTGACATCTCGGACCCCCCAAGTTCGACGAGGAAAAAGGACACGCACCATGAAGACCATCCGCAAGTTCATCGTTGTCGCCGCAGCCTGCACCGCGAGCCTCGGCATTCTCGGCATGACGGCTCCTGCCCACGCTGACGTCAGCTGGGGAACCACCAAGGTGGGGACCCGCATCCTGAAGTGATCGATTCCGTGGCCGCCCGCCTCGACCCCCCCAAGCAGACGGGCAGCGACTCGAAAGGCTAAGGCAGCGGCTGTTGGGCCGCTGCCTTAGTCGTCTTTCGAGGGAGTGTCCTCGGGGAGGTCGGCGATGGCGTCCGCGATGCCGAGCTTCCCCATCGTGTAGCCCAGCTGGAACCGGGTCTCGGCGTCGAACTCGTTCTTGAGGTCAGCCACATAGCCGGCGTAGGTCCGCGGGCTCACCCCGAGCCGCTTGGCGGACACGGGATCCGAGTAGCCCTCGATCAGCATCCGCATCGTCATGGCGCGCTGCTCCTCCGCGATGCGCCGCATCACCGTCGCGTCCTGGGCCGTGAACGGCCTGGCACGCTCCCAGGTGCGCATGAACACGTCGACGAGATAGGCCACCACGGCCGGCTCCCTGATGGCGAGGGCGGTGCGGAAGTCCTCGCTCGCCGGGATGATCGCCACCCGACGATCGACCACGATCATCCGGTTGAAGAACTCATCGAGTGTGCGCACCTCCGCGCCGAGCTCGCTCACCGCGGCGACGTACTCCCTGGTCACAGTGCTGCGTCGGGCACTGTGCTGGTAGAGCGTCAGCAGCCGGGCGCCTCGGTCGAGCGCGTTGCGCTCCAGCTGGATCGATGCGGCGAGGCCCTCGTTCGTGTCGCGGCCGTACTGCGGTTGCGCGGTGAGGAGCTCCTCCTGGGTCTCGGTGACGGTGCCCTCGATGTAGGCGCCGATGTTCTGCGGGCCACGGAGATAGGTGAACGGGCCACGGTCCTCGGCGGCGGCTGAACGGCGCCAGGCCTGGTTGAGCGTGTTGAGGTCGTGGGCCCAGCGCGAGGACTCCTCGATCATCTTCGCGCCCTGGAGCCCCAGCGGCGCGACCACCCGGGCTTGCGCCGCCGTCGGGTCCTGCGGCACCCACTGGCCGGTCTCGGGTGCCTGGTGGACCAGGCCCAGGTCGATGAGCAGTTCGAACCCCGGCGTCTTGCTGCGCGGGTCCGCCGGTCCGATGCCGCCGCTGGTGACGATCTCCTCGTAGAGCGGGATCGACTCAGCCTCGAACAACGCGCGTTCGTCCGCCCCGTACTTGCCCAAGGCTGGCCTCCTCCCCTGAGACGACTAGCTCGGATCATTCCATGTGGGGGCCACGCGGCGGCCAGGGCGGGCAGCGATTTCGGCTAACCGGTGCGGGTCGGCTATCCTCTCTCAGTCGTTGCGCCTGTAGCTCAACGGATAGAGCATCTGACTACGGATCAGAAGGTTTGGGGTTCGAATCCCTACAGGCGCGCCATGTGATCTCTCAGGAGATCGGCGACAGGCCGGACCCTTGCCTGGGTCCGGCCTCCTCTCCGGACGAGCGTGGGGCGGAGGCAGGCGGGGCTCCGCTGGCGGAGGGCGCCGAGCCAGAGGCCGGTGCCGTAGGCGAGGTCGTCGAGCCGCCGGCCGACCAGGGTCGACATCAGCCCGGAGCTCTCGCCGGGGCGGTCCAGCAGGGCGATGGCGGAGTCGACCAGGAGGGCGGTGGCGACTGCCCGCCGGAGGTTGCTGCTCGCAGCGGCGCCGGCGAGGGCGGCCGGCCACCAGTGCCGCAGCAGCAGCGCCGACTCCTGGCGCACCGCCCAGCCGAGCCCGCGGGTGGCCAGCTGCAGCGCGAGAGCCGGCCGGCCGGGGACGTCGGGAAGGGCTCGGGAGACCGACCGCGCGCCGAGGGCGACCGCGAGCGCGACGACGGGTGGCGACCATCGGCGGCGGGCCAGTACGGCGGCGCCGGCGGCGGCCATGGCCGGGGTGAGGATGGCGGGCGCGACGGCGCCGGGATGGCGGCGCGCCAGCTCCGCACTGCCGCTGCCGTAGAGCACCTTGCGGCCGAGCCAGCCGTGCATCGTCGTGCGGACGTCGTGGTCGGCTCGCAGCGACGGCTCATACCGCACGGCGTGTCCGGCCTGGACGAGCCGCCAGACGAGGTCGACATCCTCGCCCACCCGCAGGGCGGCGTCGAAGCCGTCGATCTCGGGCGACCGGAGTGCGGCGGCGCGCCCGACGAGACAGGCGCTGGGGAGCCAGCCCACGGCGGCCCCGGGGCGGACCGAGCAGGCGCGGGTGCCGAGGGCGAGCGAGGAGGCGGCCTCGTCGTAGCGCTCGAACCACCGCGGCCGCTCGCTGCGGCTGCGACCCTGCACGAGGGGTCCGACCAGCGCGACTCGCGGGTCGGCGAGGTGCCCGGCGAGCGCGCGCAGGATCTCGGGCGTCGCGGTGACGTCGGAGTCGACGAACGCGGCGTAGGGCGTCTCGACCCGGGCCAGGCCCTCGTTGCGGGCGGCGGCCGGGCCTCGGTTGACGGGCAGCACGACGAGCGTCGCACCGTGTCTGCCGGCCACGGCGGCGACGGCCGCCGGCTCGCGGGAGGCGTCGTCGACGACGATGGTCGCCAGGCCTCCCAGCGCGGCCAGGCAACGGTCGAGCTGCTCGGGGCGGTCGCGGGTCGGCACCACGACCGTGAGATCGGTGGCAGCGGCCGGAGTCAGGCCGACCGGGTCGGCGAGGTTGCCGTCCAACAGGCGCCCGGCGACCGTCGCCGACGCGGGTGAGGTGACCTGGAGCCGGGCGGCCACGATCATCCGGGAGGCTGCGGGAGCGAGCCGCAGCGCCCGCAGCGGCGAGCCGCCGACCAGGACGACGCCGCCGTCAGGACCCGGCAGCCGCCGTACGTCGTCTCGGAGCCGCACGGTGAAGCCGGCGGGAAGCCTCATCCGCCGAAGCCGCCGTGGGCGCTGACGACCGAGCCGTTGAGAGTGGCCCCCTCCCGCGAGCAGGCGAAGTCGGTCACCAGCGCGACCCTGGGCTTCGACCCGGCCATCAGCTCGACCGCTCCGCGGGCGACGCATCGACATCCCGCACGATGTCGTGAGCCAGCCTCACCATGGCGTGCAGGATGTCACGGCCCTCCTCGGCGCTCGCGCCGGCGGGATCGCCCAGCACGCCGTTGGGGGCCACCGCGGCCACGCCGGAGGCACGCAGTGTCGGCAGCAGCTCGGTCAGGGGCGCGGTGTTGCCCGCGCTCGCCCGCGCGGCCTGCACCCGTTGCGGGTCGAGATGGAGCATCAGGGAGGTCTCGGTCCTGCCGGCGTGGGCGTCGGCGTCGTGGGTGGCGCACGGCACCCAGCTCACGTCGTGACCCTCGGCACGCAGCTGGCTCACCGCCCGCCGCACCGCCTCGAGGTTGCCGCCGTGGCCGTTGACGAAGATCACGCGTGCCGCCCAGGTGGTGGCTGAGCGGACGAGCTCGACCAGGACGGCGGTCAGCGCCTCGGTGCCGATCGAGATGGTACCGGGGAAGGACTGGTGCTCCCCGCTGGCACCGAAGCCCACGGCGGGCGTGACATCGGCTCCGAGCAGCGCGCCCAACTCCTCGGCGACGGCGCGGGCGATGACGGTGTCGGTGTCCAGCGGGAGATGCGGGCCGTGCTGCTCGACCGAGCCCAGCGGCACCAGCACGGTGCCGCCGCGGACCAGGTCTGGCCAGGTCAGGTCGGCCATGCCCATGTGATGCTCGCTCAGCCGCCGAGCGATCGGTGGAAGCCGTCCGGGATGAGCAGGTGCTCGGGAGCGAGCTCCTCGATTCCTCCGACGCCGAGGCCGAGCAGGGCCGAGTCGATGCCGCTCTTGAGGATGTCGAGGACGTTCTCGACGCCGGTCTGGCCGTTGGCGGCCAGGCCCCACAGGTAGGCGCGGCCGATCATGACCGCTCGTGCGCCGAGGGCGAGTGCCTTGACCACGTCGGAGCCGCGGCGCACGCCGCCGTCCAGCAGCACCTCGATCTGGTCCCCGACTGCGGTGGCGATGGGGTGCAGGCAGCGGATCGAGGCGGGGGTGCCGTCGAGGTTGTTGCCGCCATGGTTGGACACCGAGATGGCGTCCACGCCGGCGTCGACGGCGCGCCGAGCGTCGTCGACCCGACAGATGCCCTTGAGCATGAACGGCTTGCCGGAGAGCTCTGCCCAGGTCTGCCGCATCCAGGCGACGTCCTCCCAGGAGGGGGGCGGGGTGGTCATCCACTCGTAGTAGGCGCCGAAGAAGGTCGGCGCCGGTCCCCGGGTCCCGTCCGGTCCGGGCGGGGCGAGGTTGGGCGCGGTGAGGTCGGGAATGACGCCGGCCTTGGCGAACTGCGTCATCCAGCGGACCTTGGTGGCGACCTTCGGCGCGAACCGTACGGCGGTCCTGAAGTCGACCTTCTCGGGGATCTCGGGACTGCCCCAGTCACGGCCCATCGAGAAGGACCAGTCCAGGGTGGCGATCAGGCCCTGCGCGCCGGCGGCATGGGCGCGCTGCATGCGGTGGATCATCACCTCGCGCTCGCCGGTCCAGTACATCTGGAAGAAGGTGGCCGGGTTGGCGGCGCAGACCTCCTCGACCGGCTTCGAGGCAAAGTTGGACAGCCCCATGACGGTGCCCCGGGCCGCGGCAGCGCGGGCGACCGCGACCTCGCCGTCGGGATGGACCGCCTGTACGCCGGTCGGGGAGATGAGCACTGGCAGGCTGACCTGCTGGCCCATCACGGTGGTCTCCATGGACCGCTTCGGCTGCTGGCCCGCGACATGCGGAGCGAGGCCCAGCTCGGCGAAGGCGGCCTGGTTGTCGGCGATGGTCTGGCCCCGCTCGGAGCCGGCGACCAGGGCGCCGTAGACGGGCTGGGGAAGCCGCTTGCGGGCCCGCTCCTGCGCGATCGCGACGGACTCGAACCAGGGGTTCTGCTTCCAGGGATTCTCCAGCCACGTAGGGCGAGGCATCGCTCGAGTCCTTCCTCGGGTCGGGCTAGTGGATCAGTTGGGGGTGAAGCCGGCTAGCGGCGACTCCGCACAGAGGCTCACCGGGACGGGCGAGTCGGGGCCTCGGCGCGAGAGTGTCAGCAGGACCGGGGCGTTCCTGGTGGCGACCTTGCGGGAGTGGTCCTGGCTCGATGCCGGCACGGTGCGGGCGCCGGCCAGTGCGGGCTGGCCGTAGCCCTGTACGCACTCGGGGTCCGGCCCGTCGAGGGGGAGGCCGGTGAAGAACTTCGCGGCCATGCAACCGCCCCGGCAGGAGTCGAAGTGCGCACATCCCGAGCAGGCGCCGCCGCCGGTGGGCTGCCGGAGCCGGGTGAACAGCGGCGAGTCCTGCCAGACCCGCTGGAAGCCGCCGTCGGTGAGCAGGTTGCCGGCCAGGAATTCATCGTGGATGGCGAACGGGCAGGCATAGACGTCGCCGACGGGGTCGATCAGGCAGACCACCCGGCCGGCGCCGCACAGGTTCAGACCGGGCAGCGCCCCGCTGCCGTCGGCGGGGCCGAACGCCGCGAGGTGGAAGAAGGAGTCCCCGGTCAGCACGCCCTCACCGTGGGCGAGGAGCCAGTCGTAGAGCTCGCGCTGCTGCTCGGGCAGCGGGTGCAGTTCGTCCCACACCTCCGCGCCGCGACCTGAGGGCCGCAGTCGGGTCAGCCGCAGGGTGGCGCCGTAGCGGTCCGCGAGGGCCTTGAACTCGTCGAGCTGGCCGATGTTCTCCCGGGTGCAGACCACCGAGATCTTGGCGTCGGCGAAGCCCGCGTCGGCCAGGTTGCGCAGCGCGGTGATCGCGGTGTCGTAGGACCCCGGGCCGCGGACCCGGTCGTTGACCTCGGCGGTCGCGCCGTCCAGGGAGATCTGCACGTCGACGTAGTCGGTGCCCGCCAGCCAGCGGGCTCGCTCGGGGGTGAGCCGAACGCCGTTGGTGGAGAACTTCACCCCCACCTGATGGGCCACCGCGTACTCCACCAGGTGCCAGAAGTCTGGGCGCACCGTGGGCTCGCCGCCGCCGATGTTGACATAGAAGACCTGTATTCGCTGCAACTCGTCGATCACCGCCTCGCACTGGGCGGTGGTCAGCTCACGAGGATCACGGCGACCGGAGGAGGACAGGCAGTGCGCGCACTCCAGGTTGCAGGCGTACGTCAGCTCCCAGGTCAGGCAGATCGGCGCGTCGAGGCCGTGCTCGAACTGGTCGCGCAGCGGCGCGCTGTCACGACGACGCTGAAACGTCAGCCGACGGCTGTCGAAGTCGTAATCGAGGAAGCCGAAGCGCTCCGGCCTGCGAGACATCGGTCGGCGTCTCTCAGTAGACGCCGCACATGCCGTCGATCGAGACCTCCTCGACGATCACGTCCTCGCCGAGGTCGTCGTGCTGCTCCACGTTGGTCTCCGGGTTCATGCTGCGCTCCTTGGTGTGCGAGAGGTGACGCGGGTCATATTAGTGACTACCGTGGTCAAAAAGAAGGGGGGTGCGGCTGATAATTTGCGCCCCATGGCCGTCTCCCCCGCGCGCTCGCTGCGGGGCAGGCCGGCGGCCACCTCCCACGAGGAGATCGAGCAGGTCGCCTTCGGCCTGTTCGCCGAGCGCGGCTTCGAGGCCACCACGCTCGAGGACATCGCCGCGGCCGTCGGGGTCGGGCGACGCACCATCACCCGCTACTACGCCTCGAAGAACGACATCCCGTGGGGCCAGTTCGACGTCACCCTGGCCGGATTCCGCGAGCTTCTCGCCGCGATGCCGCCGGAGCAGCCGCTGTGGGAGAGCGTCCATCGCGGCGTGGTGATCTTCAACCGCTTCCCGACGGATGCGAACCCCTCACACCGCGAGCGGATGCGGCTCATCCTCACGACCCCGGCCCTGCAGGCGCACTCCATGCTCCGCTACGCCGACTGGCGCGCGGTGATCGCGGAGTACGTCGCCGCGCGCACCGGCAGCCACCCCGACGACGTGCTGCCGCGCGGCGTCGGCCACCTCTCGCTCGCCCTCGCCCTCGCGGCGTACGAGGCCTGGCTGCCGGACGAGCATGCCTCGCTCGAGGATCGGCTCGACGCCTCGATGCGCGCGATCCGCGACTACCTCGGCGCGGACTGAGAGCGCGTTTGAGAACTCGGAGGCGCCGGCTCCGCGCCGCCCATCAACGGTGGTCAGCGGCTGATCATCCGCGACAGTGGCTCGACCAGCCGCGGCATCACCGGGCCGAGCACGGCCAGGATGAGCACATAGGCGGCCGCGGTCGAGGTCAGTGCCGAGGGCACCGTCGCGGCGACCAGGCCGGCCACGATGATCGAGAACTCACCACGCGGCACCAGCACCGCGCCGGCGCGCAGCCGGGCCTTCCGGGCGACCCCGGCCCGGGCGCCGGCGATCCAGCCGGTCGCCATCTTGGTGGCGATGCCGACCAGCGCCAGGGCCAGCGCCGGGAGGATCACCGACGGCAGCTCGCCGGGGTCGGTGGAGAGACCGAAGAAGACGAAGAACACCGCGGCGAAGATGTCGCGCAGCGGCTCCAGGATGCCGTGGATGCGCTCCACCAGGTCGGTGGAGAGCGCGATGCCGAGCAGGAACGCACCGACCGCCGCCGACACGTGCGCCGCCTCGGCGAAGCCGGCGACGAGCAGCGCCAGCCCGAGCAGCCGCAGCAGCATGACCTCGTTGGAGCCGCTGCCGACGACCTGGGTGACAGCATTGCCGAACTTCAGCGCGACGAAGAGGACCATCGTCAGCACGGCCAGCGCGATCACCACCGACTCCAGCGCGGCGAACCCACTGGCCGAGGCGGCCAGTGCCGTGACGATCGGCAGGTAGACGGCCATCGCCAGGTCCTCGAGGACGAGGATGCCGAGGATCGCCGGCGTCTCGCGGTTGCCGAGCCAGCCGAAGTCGCCGAGCACCTTCGAGGCGATGCCCGAGGAGGAGACCGCGGTGATGCCGAACATCGCCACCGCCGCCGTACCTCCCCAGCCCATCAGCAGCGCGAAGACCGCCCCCGGCAGGCCATTGAGGAGCAGGTCCACCACGCCGGCCGGCGCCTGGGTGCGCAGGTTGCCGACGAGGTCGGCGGCGGTGTACTCCATGCCGATCATCAGCAGCAGCAGGATGACGCCGATCTCCGAGCCGGTGTCGAAGAAGCCCTCGGGGGCGTTGAGCGGCAGCAGTCCGCCGGTGCCGAACGCCAGCCCCGCCAGCAGGTAGAGCGGGATCGGCGACAGGCTCCAGCGCGCCGCCAGCCGGGAGAGCACGCCGAGCGCGAACAGGACGACGCCGAGCTCCAGAAGGAGCTGTGCGGTGTGATCCATCCGGGTGGATTCAGGCGTTCGGCTCGAGGACGGCGGTGGCGGCCTTGACGCCCTCCTCGGTGCCGACGATGACGACACGGTCGCCGACCCGGAAGCGGAAGTCGGGCGCGGGAGAGGCCGCCACCTCGTCGTTGCGGAAGACGGCGACGACGGAGGCGCCGGTCCGGCTGCGGATCTGCGCGTCGCCCAGGGTGCGCCCGACGTACGGCGAGTCGCCGGTGAGCGGCACGCCCGCCGTGGTGATGCCCTCGACCTGCTCGCGCAGCTTCGCAAGCCGCTCGACGACGCGGGGCATACCGAGCAGCTCGGAGAGGACCTGGGCCTCCTCATTGCTCAGCTCGACGCTGGCCAGCACCGTGTCGGGATCGTCCGCGCAGTAGATCGCCAGGTGACGGGCGCCCGACTTCAGCGAGATGACGCCGACCCGGCGGCCGGCCGCGGTGGTGAAGTCGTGTCGCAGCCCGATCCCAGGCAGCTTGATCTCCTCGACCTCCACGGTCCCTCCTTGGCTCCGGTGCGCCGGCCACACTAGTCGGTCCACCACAGCCGCGATGACTCGCCGTCGTCGGAGAACAGCAGCACCCTGCCGGCGGCGGCCGCGGCGGCCAGCAGCTGCTCACCGCCGGCCTCGGGTGGCGGCGCCGGCGGTGTCACCCGCTGCCAGTCCTCGCCGTCCGCCGAGCGCCACAGCGAGTACGACGCCCCGTCGCTCGTGGTCGCCCAGAACTCGTCCCCGTCGCTGGTCAGCGAGGCGACGTACGGACTCTTGCTGGCGGTGCTGGGCAGCCGCCCGAACGGCGTCGGCGTCGACCAGCCGTCCTCGGTCCGGCGCCAGGCGCCGAAGGTGTCGCCGAGCAGGCCGAGCGCCAGCGCGCCGTCGGCGGTGGCGATCACGCGCTGGAGGTCGTCGAAGCCGTCGCTGCCGGGCGCCTCCTCGCGCTGCCAGGTCTCGCCGTCGGGGGAGGTCCAGGCCAGTGGCACCCGGTCGAGGACGCCCGGGACCGAGCCGGCGCCGACCAGCAGCCAGCCGTTCCCGGTCCAGGTCGCCGCCTGCGCGAGCGCTGAGAAGCCCGCGTCGTTCGCCAGCCCGGGCACGCCCTCGTGCAGGGTGAACTCGCCCTGCCCGGTCGAGGTCCAGAACGCCGGCCCGCTGGAGCGGTTGCCGGCGATGAGCCATTGCGGGCCGCCGGTCATCGGGCCGACGTTGGTGGCGTTCTCGCCGCCGAAGAGGGTGTAGCCGACGGCGACGTCCTCAAGCGCGCCGCCCTGCAGGTAGAAGGGGGTGACGCGGGGGATGCCGTGCGCGCCGCCGGCCCGGGCGCCGATGACGGTGACCCTGCCGTCCGAGCAAGCCACCGAGGTGAGCAGCGCCCGCTGCCCCCAGTAGGTGTCGGCGTGGATCGCGACCGGCTGCCAGTCGCGGCCGTCGGCCGAGCGCCAGGCGGCCGGGGTGCTGTCCTGGTCGGCGGTGGGGTGGGCGAGCCAGACGCCGCCGACGGCCAGCCACTCCTCGCCGCAGCGGGTCGCGTCGCGGACGGTGACTCGGCCCTCGGCCCCGGGTGCCGGCAGGGTGACCTCGTGCCAGCTGACCTCGGCCCGGTCCGGCGTACACGCCGCGAGGAGGGCGAGGCAGAGGGCGACGCCGAGGACGACACGGGCGCGGGCACGGAAAAGGGCGGGAGAACGGCGCGCCGACGAACTCCCGTAGCGCTGTTCTCCCGCCCTTTCCACGCGCCTCACGCGCGCCAGTGTCTCAGTAGGCGTAGAAGCCGTGTCCGGACTTCTTGCCGAGCAGGCCGGCGTCGACCATCCGGTCCAGCAGCGGCGGCGGGGAGTAGAGCGGCTCCTTGAACTCCTCGTACATGGAGATGCCGATGGCCCGGATGGTGTCCAGGCCGATCAGGTCGGAGAGCGCCAGCGGGCCCATCGGGTGGCCGCAGCCGAGCACCATGCCGCGGTCGATGTCGGCGGCGGAGGCGTAGCCGGCTTCGTACATCCGGATGGCGCTGAGCAGGTAGGGGACCAGCAGGCTGTTGACGACGAACCCGGCCCGGTCGGTGGCCTCGATGGGCTGCTTGCCGAGGGTGTCGGTGACGAAGGACTGCATCGAGGCCATCGTCTCCGGAGAGGTGGTCAGGCTGGGGATGAGCTCGACCAGCTGCATCACCGGGGCCGGGTTGAAGAAGTGCACGCCCATCACGTTGGTGGCGCGGCCGGAGACGGCACCGAGCTTGACGATCGGGATCGAGGAGGTGTTGGAGGTCAGGATCGCGGTGTCCTTGGTGAGGATCGACCCGACCTTCTTGAACAGCTCGAGCTTGACGTCCTCGTTCTCGCTGGCGGCCTCGACGACCAGGTCGCGGTCGGCCAGCGCGGCGAGGTCGGTGGTGAACTCGATCCGGCCGAGCGTCTCGTCGAGGTCGGCCTCGGTGATCTTGCCCCGTGACGCGGCGCGCTCCAGGCTGGCGCGGACTCGGCCCTCGGCGGCCTTGGCCGCCTCCTCGGTCACCTCGACCACGACGGTGTCCAGTCCGGCGCGGGCGCTCACCTCGGTGATGCCCGACCCCATCAGGCCGCCACCGATGACTCCAACCTTCTCGATGCTCATGGCAGCATCATGCGCCTGCCGCGCCCGCGGGCGTGGCCCGGGTGGGCTACTCGCGGGTAGGGATCGCGGCGAGGAGCCCGTCGGTGGAGACCGGCTCCTTGCTGAGGATCGCCCGGCCGGCGGCCAGCAGGGCGGCGACCTCGGGGGTCGCCAGCTCGTAGAGCACCGTCGAGCCGGTGCGGGTGGCCGAGACCAGGCCGGCGCGACGCAGCACCGCCAGCTGCTGGGAGAGGTTGGAGGCCTCGAGGTCGAGCTCGGCGAGGATGTCGCGGACCGGGGTGGGCCCGGCCTGCAGGATCTCCAGCACCCGGATCCGGGTCGGGTGCCCGAGCGTCCTGAACAGCTCCGCCTTGGCGTCGTAGAGCTTCATCGGGGCCCCCATCCGAGCGGTCTCCCGGCCGCTTCTCTCGGCCGTGTCGGGAACCGATCCGGGGCCGGAATTCGGTGACTGATCAGTAGCTAGCCCGGTTGGATCGATCCATTAGTGCAAGCGTGAGAAAGGACTCACGCTGGGAGACAGTACCCCACTTGAAGGATTCTTCAATTGGGGTAGCCTGCCGGGCACATCGCTGACTTCTGAAGGGCTTCGATTGATGGTTGACGTGGACAAAGTGCTCGACGAAGCGGGGCTCACCAACCCCCATGTTCGGGAGTTCGTGACCTACTGGGCGGGCATCACCGGCGCCGACCGGATCGAGGTCGTCAGCGCCGACGACGACGCCCGGCTCCTCCAGGAGAGCCTCGACGCGGGCGAGTTGCTGCCGGTGACCGGCGGCCTCTACTACAGCCGCTCCTACTACAAGGACACCGCCCGGTCCGAGGAGCGCACCGTCGTGGCCACCTCCGACCCGGCGGACAAGGGCGTCTACAACAACTGGAAGCCGGCCGAGGAGACCGTCGCCACGCTCACCGAGCGGATGACCGGCGCCTCGGCGGGCAAGACCATGTACGTCATCCCCTACCTGATGTCGCCTCCCGGCAGCCCGCTCGAGGCGTTCGCCGCCGGGGTGGAGCTCACCGACTCCCGCCCGGTCGTGCAGCAGATGATCCGGATGTCGCGCGTCGGCGTCGACTACATCAACAACCTCGCCGAGCCGGCCAGTTTCGTGCGCGCCGTACACGTCACCGGCGACCTGCCCAACCTCGGCCAGGGCACCGCCAGCGACCAGCGGTTGTTCGCCACGGTGGCCGACCAGCGCACGATCCTGCACTACGGGTCGTCGTACGGCGGCAACGCGCTGCTCGGCAAGATCGCCCACGGCCTGCGCCAGGCGATGTACGACGGCTGGAAGAACGCCTTCCTCGGCGAGCAGTTCATGCTGCTGGGGATCGTCGACAAGCAGACCGGCAAGAAGTACCACGTCGCCGGCGGCTTCCCGTCCGCGTCCGGCAAGACCAACCTGTCGATGACGCTGGCCCCCGACGTGCTCGGCGACCGCTACTACGTCGAGTTCTACGGCGACGACATCGCCTGGCTCTGGCACGACGAGGCCAGCGGCAAGATCTACGCCTTCAACCCGGAGTTCGGCGTCTTCGGCGTCGCCAAGGACACCAACGAGGCCACCAACCCCGGCGCGCTGGACTCCATCCAGGCCGGCAGCGGCGCGATCTTCACCAACGTCGCCTACAACGAGAAGACCCAGGAGGTCTGGTGGGAGGGGCGCACCAAGCACCACCCCGACGACCTCGACGGCTGGCTCGACTGGAAGGGCGAGCGGATCGCCGACCGCATCGAGGACGAGCTGAAGGAGCCCTGGGCCCACCCCAACAGCCGCTTCACCACCACGCTCGCCAACGTGCCCAATATCGCCGAGGACTACGACGACCCGCGCGGCGTCCCGGTCGACGCGATCATCTTCGGCGGCCGCACCCGTGACCGGGAGCCGCTGATCCGCGCCATCACCGACCTCGCCGAGGGCGTCTACGACGGCCTCACCCTGGGCGCCGAGGCGACCTTCGCCGCCGAGGGCGTCGATGGCCAGCTGCGCTACGACCCGATGTCCAACCGGCCCTTCATGGCCTACGGCGAGGGCGACTACGCCCGGCACTGGCTCGACGTCATCGGCCAGGCCAGCGACCAGCCGATCTTCGCCCACGTCAACTGGTTCCAGCGCGACCCCGAGGACGGCCACTTCCGCTGGCCGGGCTACCGCGACAACCTGCGCGCGCTGCTCTGGCTGGTCCAGTTCAAGAACGGCGAGGTCAAGGGCAATGTCACCCCGGTCGGCGTCATCCCGACCCAGGACGAGCTCAACCTCGAGGGTATGACGATCAGCCAGGAGGACCTCGACGCGATCCTGACCATCGACGTCGACCGCTGGAAGCAGGAGATCGGCTTCCGCGAGGAGCACCTCAACCAGTTCGACCGGCTGCCGGAGGAGATCTGGGAGGCCCACCGCCGGGTGGCCGCCGCGCTCGAGGAGGCCTGAGGGCGTCGTACCACGGCGTGATCCGTCCAGTGCCCCGGGGCTTCCGCCCCGGGGCACTGTCGTCGGAGAAAAATTCTGAAGAATTTTTTCCCGAAACGGCTGACAACCGCCGCCGGATGCGGCAGTCTTTATCCCGGAACCCCTGGTGACCCGAGACGCCAGGGGTTCCTTCAATTGTGCAAGGGCCACTTCTGGGCCACCGCTCCCGGCGACACGCCGTGACGACGGCGTGTCGCAGTGCGAGAGCGGTCAGCGGGTGGCCCCGGACCACCCCCGCTTGCTTGTCGCGATCTGGCAGGCTCGGGTCATGCGGTCGGCGGCGAAGCGCCTCGTGCTCGAGGGTCTCGGGTGGATCCTCGTCGTCGCCGGGGTGGCCGCGCTGGTGCTGCCCGGCCCCGGTCTGCTCATGGTGTTCGGCGGGTTGGCGCTGCTCTCGCAGCAGTACGAATGGGCCGAGCGCCGACTGGAGCCGGTGCGACTGCGCGCGCTCCGCGGCGCGGCGGAGGGTGTCGAGACCTGGCCGCGCACCATCGCCTCGGCGATCGGGGCGCTGGCCATCGTCGGCTTCGGGGTGCTGTGGGCGGTACGGCCGGCGGCGCCGGGCTGGTGGCCGCTCGAGGAGTCGCACTGGCTCTTCGGCGGACCCTGGACCGGGGTGACCCTGATGATCTCCGGGGCGCTGGCGATCGGCCTGCTGGTCTACAGCTTCCGGCGCTTTCACGACAAGCCCGAGGCCCGGCTGGCGCTGGAGGCGGAGATCGACGCCGCCGACCGCTGGGGCGAGCGGCTGGCGGTCAGCGAGTGGACCGACGAGCCGGTCACCGGAGAGAGTCGTCATCAATCCGGTAACGACGGGCAAAAGTGACCAACACCTTGGGACCGGCGTAGTCCCCGAAACCTGCCGCTGACCTGCGGAATCACATCGTGGTTACCGACCTGTTGGCGTTCGACAGCCCCCGATCGGCGAAGTAGTTTCATTGTCAACTGGTTCGCGGAATGGGGTCCGCGAACCCTGTTGAGAGGGCAATCGCCATGGAGCGCGATCCAAACTCTCTCGGGACTCGTGTCAGCATCGTGTTGTCGGTGTCCGACGACGCGACGCATCTGCCTATCCTCCTGCGTCAGCTCCCGGACGACCACGAGGTCGTCCTCGTCGACCGGGGCGCCGGCACCGACACCGCCGCCGCGGTGCAGGCACGGCCGAGCGTCCGTCTGCTGAGCCAGCCCGGCGCCACGCCCGGCCGAGCGCTGGCGGCAGGTCTCGCCGCCGCAACCGGCGACGTCATCGCCACCTTCCCCGTCGACGGCTCCGCCGATCCCGCCGAGTTGCCGCGCTTCGTCGCCGCGATCGAGCAGGGCGCCGACTTCGCCAAGGGGTCGCGCTTCCTCGACGGCGGCGGCGCCTCCGACGCCACCTCGCTCGAGGTCGCCAGCAGCCGGGTCGTCTCCTGGCTGGGCCACCACGCCGCCCGGATCGGGCTCAGCGACCCGGCGTACGGCTTCTATGCCATCAGCGGCCGGCTCCGTGACCGGCTGCTCGATGTGGCCGACCTCCACACGCCGCAGATCGCCACCGTCGTGGCCCTCCGACTGGTCGCCGTCGGCGCCCGCGTCGTCGAGGTGCCCAGCGTGCAGCGCTTCCGGATCTTCGGCCGGTCCCGCCGTCTGGGGCTGGTCGACGGCGTTCGCGACGCTCGCCTCATCCTGGCCGAGCGCAGCCGGGTCAGCCCCGTCCGCCGCGACCACTTGGAGACTGCCCTGGTCTCCTGACGACCCTGGCGGCTACCGTCCTGGGGATGGAGATGAGCCGCCGAGTCCTGCTGCTGGCCGCACCGCTCGCGGTCGTCGGTTGTGACTCCCAGACTGGGCCCGGCAGCGATCGAACCGGGTCCACCCGCTCGCCGGTTCCGTCTCCCAACAACGCCGGCAGCACCACGCCCTCGGCCTCACGGTCGGCTCCTGACCCACAGGAGGCGGCAACGCTGGCCGAGGGCGTGTCAGTTCCGTGGGGCATCGCCTTCCTGCCCGACGGGTCGGCGCTGGTCGGCGAGCGCGACACCTTCCGGGTGCTGCGGGTCGCCGACTCGGGCGTGGAGGAGGTCGGCGAGGTGCCCGGCGTCGTCTCCCAGGTCTCCTCCTCCGGCGAGGGTGGCCTGCTCGGCTTCGCGCTGCACCCCACCGGCAGCTGGCTCTACGCCTATGTCTCCACCGCCGCGGACAACCGGGTGGTGCGGATGTCGTGGGACGGCTCCTCGCTGGGTGAGCCGGCGGTGATCCTGGACGGCATCGAAACCTCGATCCACCACAACGGCGGCGGCCTGCTCTTCGGCCCCGACGGCCTGCTCTACGTCTCCACCGGTGACGCCGAGGACTCCGCGCTCGCCCCCGACACCTCCTCGCTCAACGGCAAGATCCTGCGGATCACCGACACTGGCGAGGTGCCGCCCGGCAACCCTTTCGACAACCCGGTCTGGTCCTACGGCCACCGCAACGTCGAGGGCATGGCGCTCGACGCGAAGGGACGGCTGTGGGCCTCGGAGTTCGGCGACAAGGGGTACGACGAGCTCAACCGGATCGTCGCCGGAGCCGACTACGGCTGGCCGGCGGGGGAGGGCAGCGGCTTCGGGCGCTCGCCGCTGGCCCAGTGGCCGACCTCGGACTGCTCGCCGTCCGGCATCGCCATCACCCGCGGCCGCGCCTGGCTGGGCGCGCTGCAGGGCGAGTGCGTCTGGTCGGTGTCGCTGTCCTCGGGCCGCGCCCGCCGCCACCTGGAGGGCCACGGCCGGATCCGGCTGGTCGCCCTCGCGCCGGACGGGGCGCTGTGGGTCGGCACCTCGAACCGCGACGGCCGCGTCGTACCGGCCGACGGCGACGACCGGCTGATCCGGGTCACGCTGTAGGTCGTGAGATCGGCGCCGGGAATGTCGGCGGGGGTCACTACTGTGCCGGTGTGGCCGTCCACCTCCACCGCGCTCCGCGCACCGACCAGCTCGCCGAGGGCCTCGGCGAGCTGCTGGCCGTGCCACTGGCCGACCCGTTCGCGACCGAGGTCGTGGTGGTGCCCGCCAAGGGCGTCGAGCGCTGGCTCTCGCAACGACTCTCGCACCGGCTGGGCGCGGCCCCGGGGCGCGGCGACGGGGTCTGCGCCGGGGTGGAGTTCCGCTCGCCGTGGTCGCTGTTCGCCGAGATCTCCGGCACCCGTGACGAGGACCCCTGGGGGCCGGAGGCGCTGACCTGGCCGCTGCTGGACACCATCGACGACGTGCTCGACGAGCCCTGGGCGGCGACCCTGGCGCGCCACCTCGGCCACGGCCCACTGCCCGACTCCTGGGCCGGGGACGAGGCCGAGCTGCGGCAGGGACGGCGGTTCTCGGTGGCCCGGCGGCTGGCCCGGCTGTTCGCGTCGTACGCCGGGCAGCGCCCCGCCCTGGTCGAGGACTGGGCGGCGGGCGGCTCAAGCGACGGCCTCGGCCACCCCGTCCCCGTCGACCTGGCCTGGCAGCCGGAGCTGTGGCGCCGGCTCGCCACCCGGGTCGCCGCGCCGCCGCCCCATCTCGGGCTGGCGGCCACCCTCGCCCGGTTGAGCGAGGAGCCCGACGCCTTCGACCTGCCGGCACGGCTCTCCCTGTTCGGCCACACCCGGCTGCCGCTGGCCGAGGTGCGGCTGATCGAGGCGCTCGGCCGCCACCGCGAGGTGCACCTGTGGCTGCCCCACCCCTCCGCCGACCTCTGGGACCGGCTCGCCCGCCGAGTCGGCAGAAGTGCAGGTGCTCAGGGTGCCGAGTCGGCACAAGTGCAGGGCCCGGTCGCTCGGGAGGAGGACCGCTCCCACGACGAGGTCGATCACCCACTGCTGGCCACCCTCGGCCGCGACGTGCGCGAGCTGCAGCGCACCCTCGCCACCATCGACCTGGCGACCGACGAGCCGGCGGCCGCTGCCCAGGTGCCCGACACCCTGCTGGGCTGGCTCCAGCACGACCTGCGCGCCAACGCCGTCCCAGCCACCCCGCGCCAGCCGATCCCGGGGGATCGGAGCGTCCAGATCCACGCCTGCCACGGCCCCGCCCGCCAGGTCGAGGTGCTGCGCGAGGTGCTGCTCGGCCTGCTCGCCGACGACCCGACGCTGGAGCCCCGCGACGTGCTCGTGATGTGTCCCGACATCGAGACCTACGCCCCGCTCGTCGCCGCCGGCTTCGGACTGGCCGAGGTGGTCGGCCCGCAGGGGCACCCGGCCCACCAGCTGCGGGTCAGGCTCGCCGACCGGGCACTGGACAGCACCAACCCGCTGCTCGCGATCGCCTCCCGACTGCTCGACCTGGCAGGCGGACGCGCCGGCGTCGCCGACGTGCTCGACCTCGCCCACGCGGAGCCGGTCAGGCGTCGCTTCGGGCTCCGCGACGACGACCTCGACACCCTGGGCGACTGGGCCGTGCAGGCCGGCATCAGATGGGGCTTCGACGCCCCGCACCGGGCAGAGTTCGGCCTCGACGGCTATGTCGCCAACACCTGGGAGTTCGGCCTCGACCGGCTGCTCGCCGGCGTCGCGATCTCCGGGCCCGATCAGGGCGCCGCCCACACCTGGCTCGACAAGACGCTGCCGCTCGACGACGTCGGCAGCGGGTCGATCGAGCTGGTCGGCCGGCTCACCGAGTTCGTACGACGCCTGCGCGATGTCACCGACGCGCTGGTCGGCAGCCACCCGCTCGACCACTGGCTCACCACGCTCGAGGACGGCGTCGCCGCGCTCACCGCCACCTCGACGGCTGACGCCTGGATGACCGGGCAGGTGACCCGCGAGCTCGGACGCGTGCGCGAGGCCGCCGGCTCCGTCTCGACGCATCTGCGGCTGCCCGACGTGCGCGCCATGCTCGCCGACCGGCTCGCCGGCCGACCGACCCGCGCCAACTTCCGTACCGGCACCCTCACCGTTGCCACCCTGGTGCCGATGCGCTCGGTGCCGCACCGGGTCGTCGCGCTGCTCGGCCTCGACGACGGCGTCTTCCCCCGAGTGGGCGCCGTCGACGGCGACGACCTGCTCGCCCGCACCCCGCTCACCGGCGAGCGCGACCCACGTACCGAGGACCGCCAGCTCTTCCTCGACGCCATCCTCGCCGCCACCGAGACACTGGTGGTCACCTACACCGGCGCCAACGAGTTCTCCGGCCAGCCGCGACCGCCCGCAGTGCCGCTGGGCGAGCTGCTGGACGCCCTCGACCTGACGGCCGCCGGGGCGGCCGAGGCGGTCACCGTCCACCACCCGCTGCAGCCGTTCGACACCCGCAACCTGGTCCCCGGCGCACTCGTGCCCGAGCGTCCGTTCTCCTTCGACCGATCCGCCCTGGCGGGCGCCCGCTCGGCCGCCCGCCAGCGAGCGCCGCTGCCACCGCTGCTGGCCGACCCGCTGACGCCCGAGCCGAGGCAGGACGTCTCCCTCGACGACCTGCTCGACTTCTGGAAGTCGCCGGTGCGCGGCTTCTTCAAGCAGCGACTCGACCTCGCCCTGCCCCGCGAGGAGGAGCCGCTCGACTCCGGTCTGCCGGTCGAGCTGGACCCGCTGGCCCAGTGGTCGGTGGGCGACCGGGTGCTCGGCGACCTGCTGCGCGGCCTCGACCCCGAGCAGGCGATGCAGCAGGAGTGGCGGCGCGGCGTGCTGCCGCCCAAGTGGCTCGGCTGGCGCATCCTCGAGGACGTCATGACCAAGGCCAAGCCGCTGGCCGCCGAAGGGCTCCGGCTGCGCACCCGAGAGGCGAGCGCGGTCGACGTCGAGGTCGACCTCGGCGACGGCCGGCGGCTGACCGGCACCGTGACGGAGCTCTACGGCGACCGGCTGGTCCCGGTCCACTACAGCAGGCTCGCCGCGACGCATCGACTGCAGTCGTGGATCAGGCTGCTCGCGCTGGCCTCGGCCGACGAGGACCGGGCCTGGTCGGCGTTCACGCTGGGCCGGCCGTCGTACGGCAGGGGGCCGTTCGCGCTCTCCCAGCTCGGCCCGCTCGACCACACCGCTCGCGACGTCCTGCGCGAGCTGGTGCGGCTGCGCGACAGCGGGCTGACCGCGCCGCTGCCGCTGCCGCTCAAGACCTCGCTGACCTATGCCCGGCAGCGACGCACCCAGGGCACCGAGGAGACCGCGCTGGCTCAGGCCGAGCGCGACTGGAAGGACGCCATGTTCCCGGGGGAGCAGTCACAGCCCGAGCAGGTGCGGGCCTGGGGCGCCGGTGCCGGCGTGCCCGGCCTGGCCGACGTGCTGCCCGGCGAGGAGTGGCCGGGGGAGAGGAGCCGCTTCGGCGCGCTCGCGCTGCGACTGTGGAGCCCGCTGCTGGCGGCAGAGCAGGGGTCCTTCTGATGATCCCCTTCGACCTCACCGGAGCGCTGCCGACCGGCACCACCCTGCTGGAGGCCAGCGCCGGCACCGGCAAGACCTTCACCGTCGCCGCGCTGGTGACCCGCTATGTCGCCGAGGGCGTCGCCAAGCTCGACGAGCTGCTCGTCATCACCTTCGGCCGGGCCGCCAGCCAGGAGCTGCGTGAGCGAGTCCGCGACCAGCTCGTCGAGGCGCAGCGCGCGCTCGCCGACCCCGCCACCGCCGACCTCGACAACACCGTGATCGAGCTGCTGCTGCGCGAGGAGTCGCAACGGGCGCAGCGGCACCGCCGGATCACCGACGCGCTGGCCGCCTTCGACTCCGCGACCATCGCCACCACCCACCAGTTCTGCCAGATCGTGCTGCGCTCCCTCGGCGTCGCGGGCGACACCGACGCTGGCGCCACGCTGGTCGAGTCGCTCGACGAGCTGCTGGTCGAGGTCGTCGACGACCTCTACCTGGGGCGGTACGGCGAGCAGCGCGAGAGGCCGCCCTTCGACCGCGCCACCGCGCTGGCCATCGCCCGAGCCGCCGTCGAGGACCGGCAGGCCAGCCTCGCCCCGGCCGGTCCGGGCGAGGCGGCCGGGGAGGCCAAGGTCGCCTTCGCCGTCGGCTGCCGCGCCGAGCTGGACCGGCGCAAGCGCCGGCTCGGCATCCTCTCCTACGACGACCTGCTCAGCCGGCTCGCGACCGCGCTCGAGGACCCGGACGCGCCGGCCCGGGAGCGGATGCGGCAGCGCTGGCGGATCGTGCTGGTCGACGAGTTCCAGGACACCGACCCGACCCAGTGGCAGGTGCTCGACCGCGCCTTCACCGGCCACGCCACGATGGTGCTCATCGGCGACCCGAAGCAGGCGATCTACGGTTTCCGCGGCGGCGACGTCGTCACCTATCTCGAGGCCGCGCGCACCGCCGCCGCGAGGGCCACCCTCGGCACCAACCGGCGCAGCGACGCCGACCTCCTCGCCCGGCTGCGGGTCGTCCTCGGCGGTGCCGAGCTCGGCGACCCGGCGATCACCGTCCGCGAGGTCGAGGGCCATCACCCCGGCTCCCGGCTGGTCGGGGCCGGGGCGCCGTTCCGGCTGCGGCGAGTGGCCCGGGACGGGTTCCGGACCTACAAGGAGCTCATCAAGGTCGCCGATGCCCGCGACTTCGTGGCCCGCGACTGCGCCGCCGACATCGCCGCCCTGCTCGCCTCCGGGGCGACCTGGTGCGAGCGGCTGCTGGTCGCCGGCGACGTGGCGGTCATCGTCGCCCAGCGTGCCCACGGCCTGCTGGTGCAGCGCGCGCTCGCCGAGCGCGGCATCCCGGCCGTGATGGCCGGTGGCGGCGACGTCTTCCTTACCCCGGCCGCCGAGGCCTGGACCACGCTGCTGGAGGCGATGGAGTCGCCGCACCGCTCCGGGCTGGTCAGGGCTGCCGCGCTGACACCGTTCTTCGGCCGCACCGCCGTCGACCTCGACGAGCGCGGGGAGGCCCTCACCGCGGAGGTCGCCGACACGCTGCGGGGCTGGGCGCTGCTGGTGCGTGGCTCTGCCAGATCCCGGGGAAGCGTGGCCGCCCTGGTCGAGGCCGCCGAGGAGCGCGGGCTGACCAGCCGGGTGCTCGGTCTTGAGGACGGCGAGCGGCTGCTCACCGACCTGCGCCACCTCGGCCAGCTGCTCCACGAGGTCTGCGTGCGCGACGGGCTGGGGCTGACCGCGCTGCTCGGCTGGTTCCGCGACGAGCGTCGTCGTACCGCCGCCCGGGAGCGGCCCCGCCGCCTCGACTCCGACGCCGCGGCGGTGCAGATCGTGACCATCTGGGGCAGCAAGGGCCTGCAATATCCAGTCACCTACATTCCGTTCGCCTATGACAACTGGGTCAACGACCGGGTCGCCATCGCCCGCTTCCACGACACGGTCGACGGCAACCCCCGCCGCGCTCTCGACGTCACCGGCGGCGGCTCGCTGTGGCCGGCCAACCTCGCCCGCCACCGCGCCGAAGAGCTCGGCGAGGAGCTCCGCAACCTCTACGTCGCCCTCACCCGCGCCCAGTCCCAGGTGGTCGCCTGGTGGGCGCCCACCACCAACACGTCCTGCAGCGGCCTGCACCGGCTGATCTTCGGCCGGCAGCCAGGGACGCCGGCGGTGCCCGAGCAGCAGGAGGTCTTCGACGACGCGTACGCCGAGCGGGTGCTCACCCTCGTCGAGGGCCTCGGCGGCCCCGCCCACGAGCTCGCCTCGCCGGCCCCGCCGGTGCCGGCCCCGGCACCGGCCGATCCCGGTCCGCTCAGCGCTCGCGTCTTCGACCGGGCCATCGACGCCGAGTGGCGCCGGACCTCCTACAGCGGCCTGATCCGGGTCGAGGAGCAGGCCGCCACCGGCGTCGACAGCGAGCCGGAGACCGACGGCCTGGACGACGAGCCGGCCGTCGACCCCGAGGACGTCCCGGTCGACAGCCCGGACTTGCCGATGGCACAGCTGCCGGCCGGGGCGACCTTCGGCTCGCTGGTCCACGCGGTCCTCGAACACGCCGACCCGCAAGCCTCCGACCTGCGCGAGGAACTGCTCACCCATGTCACCGAGCAGCTGCGTTGGTGGCCGGTCGACGCCACTCCCGAAGACCTCGCCGACGGCCTGGTGCCGATGAACCACAGCCCGCTCGGCCCGCTCGCCGACGGCCTCACCCTGGCCGAGATCCCGTTGCGAGACCGGCTCCGAGAGCTGGAATTCGAGTTCCCGCTCGCCGGTGGCGACCTGCGCGGTGAGGTGCCCGAGGTCAGGCTCCGCGACCTGGCCCCGCTGCTGCGCGAGCACCTGCCGGCCGACGATCCGCTCGCGTCGTACTCCGACAGGCTCGAGGCGCCCCTGCTCGGCGACCAGGCCCTGCGCGGCTACCTCTCCGGCTCGGTGGACGCCGTACTGCGACTCCGCTCTGCCGACTCCTCGGGGGACAGGTTCGTCGTCGTCGACTACAAGACCAACCTGCTCGGCGATCAGACCGCCGCCGACTACGCCCCGGGCCGGCTCGCCGAGGCGATGCTCCACTCGCACTACCCGCTGCAGGCGCTGCTCTACTCCGTGGTGGTGCACCGGTTCCTGCGCTGGCGACTGCCCGCCTACGACCCGGACCGGCACCTGGGCGGCGTGCTCTACCTCTACGTCCGCGGCATGATCGGCCCGGACACCCCGCTGATCGACGGCCACCCGACCGGTGTCTTCTCCTGGCGGCCACCGGCGTCGCTGGTGACCGCGCTCTCCGACCTGCTCGACGGCCAGTGTCATACGAGTGGGTCGTCGGAGCAGCCGGCTCGTACGACGCCTCGCGAAGGGAGCACGCGATGATCGAGCGATGATCGAGCGCTGGGAGAGCGACGACCCGCACGACGCCCGGCTGGCGCTGACCGCGACCGGGCTGCTCAAGGAGTTCAACCAGGCAGGCGTGCTGACCGCCGCCGACGTCCATGTCGCGACGCGCACCGCCGAGCTGGTGGGGGAATCGGCCGATGACATCCGCCTCGCGGTGGCGCTCGCCGTCCGCGCCGCCCGGCTCGGCTCGGTCTGCGTCGACCTCGCCGCGCTGCCCGCCGAGGACGAGACCCTGCCCTGGCCCTCACCCGACGGCTGGCTCGACCGGGTCGCCGCCTCGCCGCTGCGGGCGAGCTCGGTGGTCCAGATCGACGGCCCGCTGCTCTACCTCGATCGCTACCACCGCGAGGAGGGCCAGGTCCGCGACGACCTCGTCGCCCGGCTCGCACTCGCCCCGCCCGCCGTCGACGAGGCGGCGCTGGCGGCGGGAGCCGAGCGGCTCTTCCCGGGCGAGGGGTACGCCGAGCAGCGGGCCGCGGCCCTCGCCGCTGCCCGGCAGCGGACGACCGTCCTCACCGGCGGCCCCGGCACCGGCAAGACCACGACGGTCGCCGGCCTGCTGGCGCTGCTGGGCGAGCAGGCTCGCCGGACCGACGCCGGTCCGCTGCGGATCGCGCTGACCGCACCCACCGGCAAGGCGGCGGCCCGGCTGCAGCAGGCGGTCGAGCAGGCCCAGGCGGCCGACCGGTTCGCCGCGGCCGACCGGGCCGGGCTGAGCGGGCTGACCGCCTCGACGCTGCACCGGCTGCTCGGCTGGCGGCCGGGCTCCTCGACGCGCTTCAAGCACCACCGCGGCAACAAGCTGCCGCACGACGTGATCGTCGTCGACGAGACCTCCATGGTGTCGCTGACGATGATGGCCCGGCTCATCGAGACGGTCCGCCCGGAGACCCGGCTGATCCTGGTCGGTGACCCCGACCAGCTGGCCTCGGTCGAGGCGGGCGCGCTGCTCTCCGACCTCGTCACCGGGCTCTCGACCCGTGCGCCGGCGGCGATCGCCAGGCTGGTGACGCCGCACCGGTTCGCCGGCCGCAGCCCGATCGACGCACTCGCAGCGGCGCTGCGGGCCGGCGACGAGGACGCCGTCGTCGAACTGCTGACCTCGGGCGAGGACACCGTGAGTCTGATAGCGCCCGACGACACCGCGGCGACCGCCGCGCTCCGCGACCGGCTCACCGACCACGCCGTCACGGTACGACGACTCGCCGCCGACGGCGACGCCGACGCGGCGCTCGCGGCAGCGGCCGAGCACCGGCTGCTCTGCGCCCATCGCGACGGACCCTGGGGCGCGGCCCACTGGAACCGGCAGGTGGAGCGCTGGCTCGCCGAGGCCGTCGGAGTCGGCTACCTCCCGGAGTGGTATGCCGGCCGGCCGGTCCTCATCACCGCCAACGACTACGGCCTCAACCTGTTCAACGGCGACACCGGGGTGGTAGTCGCCGCCGGCGAGGAGCTGCGAGCGGTTATCGACAGCGCCGGGCGGCCGTCGTACCCGCCTTCGCGGCTCAACGAGGTCGAGACGCTGCACGCGATGACCGTTCACAAGAGCCAGGGCAGCCAGGCCCGCGAGGTGACGGTGCTGCTGCCGCCGGAGGAGTCGCCGCTGCTGACGCGCGAGCTGTTCTACACCGCCGTCACCCGGGCCGAGGAGCGGGTCCGGGTGGTCGGTACCGAGGCGTCGGTGCGGGCGGCGGTGGCTCGGCGAGCGCTCCGCGCCACGGGCCTGGTCCGGCGTCTCGGCTGACCCCGGCGCGACACTGTCGAAATGCCGTGGCAACCAATCCCCGCTAGTGTCGAGTGGTGCCCTACCTGCTCCGCGTCCGGCTGCCCGATATTCCCGGCTCCCTGGGACGCCTGGCGACCGCGATCGGTGAGGCAGGTGGTGACATCGAGGCGATCGAGATCGTCGAGAAGTCGCACGAGGGTCACGCCGTCGACGACGTACTGCTGGAGATGTCGCCCGGCGCGATGCCCGACTCCATCGTCTCGGCCTGCAACGGCCTCGACGGAGTCGAGGTCGTCTGGATCAGCCGCTACGCAGCCGGCGGCAACCTCTTCCTCGACCTGGAGGCGGTCGAGGATCTGACCGAGAGCCCCGACGAGGCGCTGACCCGGCTCGTCGACGTGCTGCCGCACACCTTCCGTGCCGACTGGGCGGTCCGGATCCACCGGGCCGGTGGCGTGGTGGCCGGCACCGAGTCGGCCCCCGACGACCTCCCCTTCGTCGACATCGAGCGCCCGATGCGGCTAGAGGTCGAGGGCGACGACGACAACCTCTACGCCGGCGCGCGCATCGACGGCAACGAGATCGTCGTCATCGGCCGCCGCGGCGGCCCGGAGTTCCTCGACTCCGAGCTGGCCCGGCTCGGCCACCTGGTCAGCCTCGCGGCAAGCATCGCCCGCCCCTGACCTCCCCCGGGGGGGGTGAGCAGTCCCAAACTGACACCCAAAGCCCCGTGACCAGTCGCAAACTGACACGCGTGGGACGGTGACCGGTCGCAAACTGACACCAGGAGTGCGGCGGGGATGTCAGTTTGCGACCGCTCACCGGGCAGGCGTGGGCTTCCGCGGGCGGCTTGCCACTCGTGTCCGGCCCGGCCCAGGGACCGTCAGTCCTTCTGCTCCAGCAGGAAGATGGGGATGATGCGGTCGAACCCTGCGGCCCGCTTCTTGTAGTCGATATAGGTCGGCCACTGTCGCTCGGCCTCGGCGTACCACTCGTCGTACTCCGCGCCGGTCAGCTCACGGGCGACGAAGCTGGCCTTGACGGTGCCGTCCTGGAGCTCGACCTCGGGATGGGCACGGAAGTTGTTGGTCCACAGCGGGTCCTCCGGTCCGCCGCCCTTGGAAGCCACCGCGAGGTAGCGGCCGTCCTTCTCGATGCGCATGACCGGGGTCTTGCGGACCTTGCCTGACTTCGCGCCGAGGTTGGTGATGACGACGATCGGGTAGCCGGTGTCGCGCAGCGTGTTGGCGGCGGTGCCGCCCGAGGCTTCGAACGCCTCGACCTGCTCGCGGACCCAGTCCGACGGGCTGGGCGCGTATTCGCCTTGAAGTGCCATGCCCTTCACAAGACCACCGCGCCGCCCGATATTCCGGCGGCGATAGCCTCGGCGTCCATGAGCGCCATCGAGGGAGTCTCCGAGATCTTCGACACCGCCGACTGGGACCCCGTGCCCGGCTTCGAGGACCTGACAGATCTCACCTACCACCGCGCGAAGGCGCACGGCACCGTCCGGATCGCGTTCGACCGGCCCGACGTGCTCAACGCATTCCGGCCGCACACGGTGGACGAGCTGCTGCGCACGTTGGAGCACGCGCGTACGTCGGCCGATGTCGGTTGCGTCATCCTCACCGGCAACGGCCCCTCGGCCAAGCACGGCAAGTGGGCCTTCTGCACCGGCGGCGACCAGCGCATCCGGGGCAAGGCCGGCTATCAGTACGAGACCGACGGTGCTGAGCCGCGTTCTGGGGCGGACGCCGGCGCGCCGCCCAACCCGATCGACAAGGCCAAGCTCGCCCGGCTCCACATCCTGGAGTGCCAGCGGCTGATCCGGTTCATGCCGAAGATCGTGATCTGCGTGGTGCCCGGCTGGGCCGCCGGCGGCGGCCACTCCCTCCACGTGGTCTGCGACCTGACCCTGGCCAGCGCCGAGCATGCCCGGTTCAAGCAGACCGACGCCGACGTGGGGTCCTTCGACGGCGGCTACGGTTCGGCCTACCTCGCCCGCCAGGTCGGCCAGAAGTTCGCCCGCGAGATCTTCTTCCTGGCCGAGGAGTACTCCGCCGAGGACGGTGTCCGGATGGGCACGGTCAACCGGGCCGTTCCCCATGCTGACCTGGAGAAGGTGGCGCTGGACTGGGGCGCGAAGATCAACGGCAAGTCCCCGACCGCCCAGCGGATGCTGAAGTACTCCTTCAACCTCCTCGACGACGGCCTGGTCGGCCAGCAGCTCTTCGCCGGCGAGACCACCCGCCTCGCCTACATGACCGACGAGGCCCAGGAGGGCCGTGACCAGTTCCTGGAGAAGCGCGAGCCGGACTGGTCGCCGTACCCCTGGTACTACTGATCCGAGGACGTTTCCGCAGGTCAGGACGGGTATAGAGGGTCTCGGACACCCCCGTAGTCCGCAAAGAGTCCGCAAGAATCTCGGCAACTGCCGGTACGACGCCATCTCCGGCCTCGGTTGAGCGCCTTGATGGACCCGTGGTACTTTGGTACTCGGGTTCAAAGTCGAGCTTCAGAGGGGAAGTGTCATGGCGACCGCAACTGCACCGATCAAGGTCGATCCCGCGACCGACGAGCTTGTGTCTCACGCAGCGCACTTCCTGTCGCGCTCGAAGAAGGACATCGTCGATGCTGCCGTGCGTGAGTACATCGACGTTCACCGCGACGAGATCAACGCTGGCATCAAGGCTGCTCTCGGCCAGCTGAATGGAACTGATGCAGCCGCCGTGACGCTGATGACTGGTCTCAGCGCTGACGAGCTCGATGACCTTGGTGGTCTCCCTGCCTGATGTCGTGGCGGGGAGTGTCTGACCCTCCGCATAGGCTGAAGTCATGGCTCGAACGACTGGTGGTGTGCGCCCGACTCGGCGCGCCGTCGTCACTGAGTTGGCAGACGGCGAGAGGGCTGAGGACTACGTCCAGGGGATCGGCAATTGGTGGATCGGCGCGGCGGGTCGCCGCCAGGCCGACAGCCCCCAGCGGGATTTCTACGCCTCGATCACTCGCGAGAGCACCGCGGGCAAGACCGTTCGACGGTCGGCTACTTCCGACGGAGTGGGACTGGAAGCGCCTGACCGCCGAGCAGGCGATTGCTTGGCGGCACGAGATGAAAGGCATCGTGATTCGCCTGATCGCGATGTCGCTGACCTCGGGGAATCTTGCGATTGCCGAGTTCCGGCAGCATCGGATCAAGGCGCTGGTCAGGGCAGACAACGGTCATGAGGCGTACTTGGCGATCATCGCCGAGAAGACTGGCAGCCCGAGCCATCACCGTTGGCGGAGTTGGAACCGTCACAAGGAGAGATCATCTGGTCGACTCTGTTCCCGAGTGAGGTCGCTGACGCGATTCTCGGGTTGGCGGACTAACCGTCGGCGTTGCGTCCGCTTGGGTTGGTTCGACTCGGGCGCGTTGGCGAGGCGTTCCTCCAACGTGACACCAGCGCGCCGTCGCTGTGGTCGCGGCGGCTGCTCCGGTTCCGGTTCATTGACGCGGAGGGCTTCCTGCATCAGGCCGCTGGCGGCGGCGCGGGTGCGGTCCTCGGCGGTCGGCCACAGATGGCTGTAGGTGTTCAGCGTGGTCGTGGCGGTGGAGTGGCCGAGGGCTCGCTGGACGGTGACGA
>NZ_JASGDQ010000143.1:0-39127 GCF_047607185.1 Nocardioides sp.
CGGGTACGAACTCCGGTTTATGACCCCTTGCGGGGTGCACCCGATAAACCCTTTCACTCGCACCCACCGCACTATCTGGTTGAGACGCCGCTCAGCCGGTGTTGCGCAGCCCGGCGGCGATGCCGTTGACGGTGAGCAGCAGGGCCCGCTCCAGATCCGGCGTGAAGGCGTCGTCGCCGGCCCGGCTGCGGGCCAGCAGGGAGACCTGCAGGGCGTGCAGCGGAGCCAGGTAGGAGTCGCGCAGCGCCAGCGTCTGCCGCAGCACCGGCGCCCCCTCCAGCAGGGTCGACTGGCCGGTCAGTGCCAGCAGCTCGGCCACGGTCCGGTCGTACTCCGCCCGGATCACCTCGAACGGGCCACGATGCTGCGCCGGCACCAGCGAGTCGACGTACTCGTTGGCGATGTTGAGGTCGGTCTTGGTCAGCGTCATCTGCACGTTGGAGCAGAAGGTGCGGAAGAAGGCCCACGAGCCGTACATCTCGCGCAGCCGGTCCGCCAGGCCGGCCTCGCGGGCGGCCGCCAGCCCGGAGCCGACGCCGAACCAGCCCGGCAGGATGATCCGGGACTGGGTCCAGCCGAAGACCCAGGGGATCGCCCGCAGGTCGTCGAGGCTGCCGTCGCCGCCGGGTCGCTTGGCCGGCCGGGAGCCGATGTTGAGCTTGCCGAGCTCGTCCACCGGCGTCGCGGTGAGGAAGAAGGGGACCAGCGACGGGTCGCCGACCAGCCTCTCGTACGCCGCCTGCCCGGCCCCGGCGATCAGGTCCATGGCGGAGTTCCAGACGTCGAGCACGTCGGCCGGCAGCAGCGAGACCCGGTGCAGCGCCGAGGCCTCGATGACCGCGGCCAAGGCGCCCTCGAGGTTGAGCCGGCCCAGCCCGGGCAGGCTGTACTTGTCGGAGATGACCTCGCCCTGCTCGGTGATCTTGATGGGGCCGTCGAGGCTGCCGTAGGGCTGCGCCATGATCGCCTCCGCGGTGGGGCCGCCGCCCCGGCCGACCGAGCCGCCGCGACCGTGGAAGAGCCGGAGCACGACGCCGTGGCGGCGGGCGATGTCGCGCAGCGCCCGCTGTGCCCGGTGGATCTGCCATTGCGAGGCGGCGATGCCGGCGCCCTTGGAGGAGTCGGAGTAGCCCAGCATGATCTCCTGGACGTCGCCGCGGGCGGCCACGATGCGGCGGTAGGTCGGCTCGGACAGCAGCGCGTCGAGCAGCGGTCCGGCGGCAGCCAGCTCGGCGACGGTCTCGAAGAGCGGCGCGAAGCCGATCCGGGCGGTGGCCGGCACCTCCGGTGCGCCGGGATCGACCAGGCCGGCCTCGCGGGCGAGCACGACCAGCGCGTAGAGGTCGTCGACGTCGTGGGTCATCGAGACGATATAAGTCTCGACGACGTCGGGGCCGTAGCGCTCCAGCGCGGTCCGGATGGTGTCGAGCAGCTCCAGCGAGGCCGTCGCGGCCGGGCCGAGGTCGTCGCGGACGATGCCGACCAGCGGCCGCCGGCTGGCCATCTCGGCCCGCAGCAGCTCGATCCGGGCAGGCCGGTCGAGGTCGTCGTACGACGTCTGCCCGATGCGACCGAGGAGCTCCGCGAGCGCGGCGTGGTGCTTGCCGGAGTGCTCCCGGATGTCCAGCGTGGCCAGGCCCGCGCCGAAGGCGACCGCGGTCCGGATCGCCCGCAGCACGGTGCCGTTGCCGACGACGACATCTCCGGCCGCCAGCATCGAGTCGCGCACCAGCGCCAGGTCGGCGACGACCTCGTCGAAGGCGAGGTAGTCGCGGCCGGGCTCGTGCGGGGTGCCGTGCCGCAGCCTGGCGGCGGTCCGCTCCAGCCGGACCTTCACGAAGCTCAGCTTGCAGCGGTAGGGCTCCTCGGCGTTGAGCCTTCTGATGGTCTCCCAGGTGATCGGCAGCGCGGCGGCGTCGGCGGCCAGGCTCTCGCGCAGCGCGTCGCTGACGGCGACCACCCGGGTGGAGGCGGTGGCCTCGACCAGCAGGTCGTCGACCAGCTCGACGAGGGCGGCGAGGCCGGCGGCGTACTGCAGGTCGAGCACCTCCAGCGTCACCGCCGGGGTGACATTCGGGTTGCCGTCCCGGTCGCCGCCGGCCCAGGTGCCGAACCGGAGCGGCCGGGCCGTGGCCGGCAGCTCCACCCCGAGCGTGGCCAGCTGCCGGTCGAGCTCGGCCAGCAGGTCCGGGACCACGTCGGCGGCGAGGGAGTGCAGGTAGTAGAGCGCGTTGCGGGCCTCGTCCTTCGGCTCGGGGCGCACCACCCGCAGCTCGTCGGTCTGCCACAGCAGGTCGACCAGCTCGGCCAGCCGTTGCTCGGCGGTGGCGCTACCGGGACGCCGGGGGTCCTCCAACGCGTCGGCGGTCTCGACCAGTCGGCGCAGCAGGAGCAGCACGCTGCGGCGGCTGGCCTCGGTCGGGTGGGCGGTGAAGACGGGTCGGTACTCCACCCTGCCGAGCACGCTCGCCAGCAGCTCCGGGTCCAGCGAGCCGTCATCAAGAGCGGCGGCGATCCGTCCCACCGTCCGCGCCAGCGGGCCCTCCTCGGTCTCCAGCTCCCGCCAGCGGTGCAGCTGCTCGGTGGCGTTGACGAGCTGGAAGTACGCCGTGAAGGCGCGCGCCAGCACCACCGTCTCGGACTCGTCGAGACCGGCCAGCAGCCGCTGCAGCTCGGTCCGGTCGGGCTGGCGGGCGAGCTGGCGGACCCGCTCGACCAGCTCCAGCAGCTCAGACCCCTCGTGGCGCGCCAGCGCCTCGCCGAGCAGAGTGGTGAGCTGTCGCACCGAGGCCCGCAGCGCCGCATTGTGGGCGTCGGAGGCGACCCCGCCGCCGAAGACCGCCGCATCCGGCTCACGGTGATCGGCAGCCAGGATCTCCTCGACGCTCCGCTCAGTCATGACACCAGTCTGGCGGGCGGAGGTTACGGCCGCGCTACCCGGGCGGGCCTCACCGATCCGGGATTCGACAACGTCGCGGATCGAGCCTCGCTCACCCGCCGACGGCGACCGGATAGATCTCCTCGAAGCGGCGTCGTACGTCGTGGTAGTGCTCGGTGAAGGCCGGCCGGGGCTCGAAGCTGCCGGCTGTCGGAACCGGCGCCCGCTCGACCTCGGGCGCCACGCTCTCCAGCGCCAGCAGCGCGGTGCCGAGCACCGTGGAACGGCGGATGTTGACGAACTCCAGTGGCCGGCCGACGACGTCGGCGATGATCTGCAGCAGGTGCGGCAGGTCCTGCCCCACTCCGCCGGTGGCGACCACCCGGCCGATGCCGGGCGCGGTGGCGAGAAGCTGCTCCACGATCCGGGCGTAGGAGATGGCGATGCCCTCCGCCGCGCCCCGGAACAGGTCGGCCGCGGTCGTCGAGGCGGTGACGCCGGCGAAGGTGGCGGTGGCACCGGCCGCCCAGCCGGTGCTGCGCTCGCCGGTGAGGAAGGGCAGCATGACCGGGGTGTGCGGCGACGGGTCGGCGATCAGCAGCGCCTCCTGCTTGCCGAGATCGCCGAGCTGGAGCGTGGTGCGGCACCAGTCGACCACCCGGCCGACGTCGTTGATCGCGCCGCCGAGCAGGCTGCGGCCCGCGTCGATGCGGTAGCCCCACAGGCCGCCGGGCAACTCCAGCGCCGCGGCGTTGTCGACCACCACGCGGACCGCGCCGCTGGTGGAGGCCGACAGCCCGGCGCTGACGCCATCGCCTGCCCCGATGCCGAAGTTGGCGCCGAGCCCGTCGGCAATGGTGGGCAGCACCGCCGCGCCGGCCAGTCGCGGCCACCGGCTCGCGTCGGCTCCGGCGATGGGGACGCCCGGGTCCTGGATCGGCGAGAAGGCCTCCTCGGGGACCCCGGCGACCATCAGCAGCTCGGCGTCCCAGTGGCCGGTGAGCCGGTCGAGCATCCCTGTCCAGGCGGCCGTCGGCGTACCGCAGGCGGTGGCTCCGAAGAGCTTGAGCTGGACGTACTCGCCCAGCGAGAGCCAGCGGCTGACCCGGCCGAAGACCTCCGGAGCGGTGTCGCGCAGCCAGAGCAGCCGGGGCGCCAGGTAGCTGGAGTGCAGCCGGGTGCCGGTGCGCTGCTGCAGCTTGTGCTCGTCGAGCTCCTCGCGCAGCCGGGTCACCCAGGCCGCGCAGCGGCCGTCGGCATAGGTGTAGCAAGGAGTGAGCGCGTTGCCGTGCTCGTCGACGCCGATCAGCGAGCTGGCGAAGGTGTCCATCGCGACGGCGGCGAGATTCGTCTCGGTCGCCTCGGTGAGGCCGTCGAGGATGGTGGCGATCTCGTCGGCGACCTGGTCGGGGTCGATCGTCGAGGTGCCGTCGGAGGCGCTGGTGAAGGCGTGCGGGACCTTGACCCGCTTGCCGACCTGCCGACCGGTGGGATCGACCAGGATGCCCCGGGAGGCCGTCGAACCGACGTCGAGAGCGATCAGCGCCGGCTCCAGCACGTCCTTGTGTGTCATATGACCGACCCCCGCCTTTGGAAGCTCTCGTATGCCGTCTGCGCCGACGGATCGATTCACCGTAGACCACCAGCGCCGCCCGCGGAATCCCCTTGTCTGCTCGACTCCGCCGAGGGCTGGAAGATCGCCTTCCACTCCGGCAACGACCAGGGCGGCTACCTCACCTGGGACCTGTCGTGACGGCGCCGGCGCGCGGCAGGTCGCGGACCG
The DNA here is from genome assembly GCF_047607185.1 of Nocardioides sp. Lineage (GTDB taxonomy): Bacteria > Actinomycetota > Actinomycetes > Propionibacteriales > Nocardioidaceae > Nocardioides. The sequence goes on from NZ_JASGDQ010000143.1 coordinate 4,662, forward strand.
CCGGCGAGGCCAGCGCCAGCAACGCGATCGCGACGTAGGCGACGCCACCAGCCACCAGGATCTCCCGCTCGCCGAAGACGCCCGCGAGCGGTACGACGGCGAGCTGGCCGGCGGGGATCGCGACGAACGAGCCCAGCATGTCGTAGGAGTTGGCCCGGGAGAGCATCTCGTCGGGGACGTTCTCCTGCATCGCGAGGGCCCAGCCCAGGCTGAAGAGCTCGACCCCCATGCCGGCCGCGAAGGCGACGACCATGACCGCAGCGGTGGCGGGATGGAGGCCCATCACAACGAGCGGGATGCCGGCCAGGGCGGCGCCGAGCATCCCGGTCAGCAGCGGCCGCCGGATCGGCAGGCGCAGCATGATCACGGTCAGCACCAGCACCCCGACGGCCTCGGCGGACATGATCAGCCCCCAGCCGTGGATGCCGATCGCGGTCTGCTTGGCCACGATCGGCCCGAGCGTGTAGAAGGCGCCGGCATGGATCGCGTTGAGGAGCGCGAAGGAGAGCACCACGACCCACAACCACGTCGTACGGCGGAAGTAGACCCAGCCCTCGGCCAGGTCCTGGACGATCGAGGACCGACCAGCGGTCGGCGTGCGCGGCGGCAGCGCGCCCGCCGACTCGCTGACCTCCAGCACCGCGAACGCCAGCGCGATCGGCGCCATCGTGGAACCGGCCTGGTTGACCAGCCGGGACAGGAAGTACCAGCGGAAGCGCGCGTCCCGCAGCGGTGCGAGGGAACGCCGGGTCATGGCGCCGCACTATGCCATCAGGCGTTGACCAGCTCCCGCTCCCGGCGGACCGCCGGAGCCAGCGCGGCCCGCAGTCGCCGCTGGGACGCCGCGACGAGGATCAGCGCCAGCGTCATCGCCGAGACGGTCACCGCGAACGCCGCCGGGTAGCCGGCCCGGTCGGCCAGCCGGCCGGCAAGGGAGGAGCCGACGGCGTACCCCAGGCCGGTGGCACTGGCGAGCACGGTCATCGCCGTCGCCACGCGTGCCGGGTCGACGACCCGCTCGGCGATCGTGAAGACGCCGATCATGAACGGCGCGACGGCGCAGCCGAGGATGGCGACCACGAGGACCAGCGTCGGCGGTCCGTCGACCAGCGGCAGCGGCAGCGAGAGCATCAGCAGCGCGGCGACGGCCGCGAGGATGCGGCGCTCCAGGCCGACGTGGTCGGGGATGAACGCCGTCAGCACGCCCGCCAGCGCGCTGCCCACGCCGAGGGTGGCATGGATCAGGCCTGCGATGCCGGGCTGGCCGGCGTCGGTCGCGAGCACCGTGGTGCCGGTCTGGGTGGCGCCGAAGAAGGCACCGATGAGCAGCTCGGCGAGGACCAGTACGACGAGCACCGGAGTCACCAGTCGGCCCGCCCCGGCCAGGGGTCCGTGGCGGCGACCGGTGCGCGCCGTGGGATGCAGCGCGAACGCGGCGCCGAAGACGGCGAGCAGGCCGGCCGCGACCAGCAGCGCGCCGCCGGGTGAGATCAGCACGACGCCGAGCCCGATCAGCGCCGGCCCGACGGCGAAGGAGGCCTCGTCCACCGCGCCCTCGTAGGAGAAGGCGGTGTCGACCAGGCGGCGCTGGTGGGCGCCGCTCCGGGCGGTGATCGGGCGCCACCGCACCCGGGCGAGCGGGCCGACCTGCGGCATGGTCAGCCCGGCCAGCGCCGCGGCACCGACGACCGCGGCGTCAGCGGCGCCGGCGTGCACCAGCGCGACCAGGGCGGTGAGCGCGGCCGCGCCGGCCAGCGCCTGGACGAGCACCACGTGGCGCTGCCCCAGTCGGTCGGCGAGCGAGCCGGCGAACGGCGCTCCGACGGCGTTGGCGACGGCCAGCGCCCCGGCGGAGAGGCCGCCGAGGCCGTAGCTGCCGGTCGCCTCGGAGACGAGCAGCAAGGTGCCGAGCTGGCTCATGGCGAGCGGGAGCCGGGCCAGGAACGCGATGACGACGTACGTCGTCCCAGCCAGCTCGAAGAGCCGGCGGTAGGAGGCGATGGGTGACACTTTCTGGGGCCTTTCGGGTGCGTCTCAACGACGCGCCGAACCCACCACCAAGACGCGAGAAACCCTCTGCAACTGCTGTTTCAGTGTACGCCCGGCCGGCCCTTCCTGCCTATTCGCCGACCCGGAGCCGCGCCGGTTCTCACCGACCTCGAGTGGTCACTTCTGCCACGAGATCGGCCGGTCGTGGGAGAGGCGGCGCGGTCTGCGGAATCAGTCCACTGGCTATCGGTGCTGGACCCAGATGTTGGGTTCGGTGTAGGTGCCGAGGTCGGCTTCGCGGTCGATGTAGAGCGGGCTGAGTCCGTGGGGGATCACGTAGTGACCCGTGGACGGCAGCGGCATCGAGGTCCAGCTCTCCCATTGCTCGACCGTGCCGGTCATCGTCTGTGAGTGGGGGGCGGTGCCGAGGATGCGGCCACAGATGACGAAGGTGTCGGCCTGTCCGCCGCACTCGCGCAACTCCACCGCCCGACGAGTGGTGTCTGTGTAGCCGGACGGCAGATCACCGACCTCGCCGTTCCATCGGATCGGCACGCCCCAGCCGGTCGCGATGGGCTCGTCGTCGCGGACCAGCATCACGTTCAGGTCGGCGAACCAGTCTCGCACCCTGTCGATGTAGACCTTGGCGACCGCGTCGGCTCCGATAAAGGCGGGAAATGCGTCGGCGACTCGTCGGCCTCGGGCGAGGCATACCCCGATGCTACTGACCCGGGTCGGTTCATCGGTTGCTGACGTCGTACGGCGACTCGCCGCTGTCGCTTACGGCCTTGACACCGATTACCCTCCTCCCATGAGTCCCATGCGCATCATCCGTATCAGCGGCCTCGCCAGCGGCGCCCTCCTGCTCGCCGCAGCCCCGGTGATCACTCCGGCAGCGACGGCGGCAACGCCGGTGCCGGACCCTGTGGACTCCACGCAGGTCCGCTTCTACACGCCGGTCGGCACCGCTGATCAGCCCGGGACCGTCAACACCACCAGCGACGTCCACGTCGTGCTGGGGGCCGGCGCGTCGGTGGAGACCATCCACCTCGAGTACAGCATCGACGCCGGCGAGACCTGGCAGGACCTGGCCACCTCGCTGGCTCGCAGCGAGGCGACCGGGCTCTTCGACTTCTCCTGGACCCCCGCCGTCAGCGGCGCCGTCGAATTGCGCGCCACCGGGCTGGCGGCCGACGTGCCGGTCACGGGCACTCCCGCCGAGGCCGACGTCGTCCTGTCGAGCACCAGCGGCACCCGGTTCACCCTCACCCAGCCGACCTATGGCGGCAGGGAGATCCGGGTCGGCGTCTTCCGCCGCGCGGACGGCCACTCGTTCGCCGCCATCTCCGGTACGACGACCGGGACCACCGCGCCCACGCTGGCCGATCCCGCTCACGACTCGCTCACCGCCTCGACGCTGCCCCTGCCGACCGGAGAGTTCGACGCGACCGCCAAGTCGTTCGTCGAGCCGGTCGACCTGGGTGCCTACGGCGTCCTGACCGCCGCCAGCCAGGTGGCCGTCCAGGTCCGCGACGAGGTCTCCTCCGACGCCGCCGCCATCGCGGTCTACGACCAGGTCGTCACCGCCGTACGTGCCACCACGACCCCGGTGGCCGGCACCGACACGACGGAGATCACCGCGACGGTCACCGACCAGTACGGCCAGCCCGTGACCGGCGTCCTCATGCACCTCGGCGGCCAGGCGGCCGGCCCGGTCGTCCGGCAGAACCAGACACAGGTCAGCGACGTACGCGGACAAGTCTCGTTCAGCACCGGCGTCACGACCCCGGGCGGCTACGACGTGTACGCCGACCTCAACCTCAACACCTTCCACACCACCGGTGAGCCGGGCTACCAGGTCATCCTCGGGAAGGTCGCCTTCGCCGCACCGGGCAAGAGCTTCTACCACAACAACACCCGGATGAAGACCGCCGGCGGCACGGTGGGCGACTCGCTGAAGGGCACCCGGAAGGCCCAGCGCAAGGGCTACACCTGGATCGATCAGGACGGCCAGCTCGCGTTCGCCAACGCGAGCCGTAAGCGGGCGGGGGCCGCCAGCGTCACCAGCGCCGACCAGGTGGTCTGGGTCAACGCCCACGGTGCGCCGTACAACCCGGCGTGGCTCAAGAAGGGCCGGTTCGAGGACAAGACCTGGACCGCCCTGAAGAAGCACGAGGGTCTGCGCAATGCGGAGATGACCTTCCAGCAGAACGCCGCCCACGGCCTCTCGGTCGAGTGGGAGGTCAAGAACATCAAGCCCTTCACGACGCAGGCTGCCCTCCGGGCCGCGTTCACCAACCTCGCCGCCCGGGCCCAGGCGGCGTACGGCTCGGCGTGGCAGAGCCGGGTCGTCGTCAAGGTCCTCTCCAACGTCGGGGGCGGCCAGAAGTACGCCCTCAAGGTCCTCAAGGCCGCCCACGGCCAGGGCTTCACCACGATCTTCCTCGCCCGCGGCGCCACGACCAAGACCCAGACCATCCCGGCCGCGGCCCAGCAGTACGTCGACTACGTGCGCGGCGCCTCACCGGCGATCTACCCCGACATTCCCCCGGCGTCGCAGTTCACCGCGGTCACGAACGCGATCGCGAAGATCCCGTCGGTCTGAACTCGGGGTCGACCGGATCAGTAGATCTTGACCTGGCAGCGCGTTGTCGAAGCTCGCTGCATCTCGACAACAGCGAACCAACTCAGTGGGCCATGTCGACGAAGCGGCTGTAGTGACCCTGGAAGACCACGACGATGTCACGGGTGGGGCCGTTGCGGTGCTTGGCGACGATCAGGTCGGCCTCGCCGGGGCGGGTGGACTCCTTCTCGTAGACGTCGTCGCGGTGGAGCAGGACCACCATGTCGGCGTCCTGTTCTATGCTGCCCGACTCGCGGAGATCGGCCATCATCGGGCGCTTGTCGCCACGCTGCTCGGGGCCGCGGTTGAGCTGGGAGAGGGCGATGATCGGCACCTCGAGCTCCTTGGCGAGCAGCTTGATCTGGCGAGAGAACTCCGAGACCTCGAGCTGGCGGCTCTCGACCTTCTTGCCGGAGGTCATCAGCTGAAGGTAGTCGATGACGATGAGCTTGAGGTCGTGGCGCTGCTTGAGGCGTCGGGCCTTCGACCGGATCTCCATCATCGTCATGTTGGGGCTGTCGTCGATGAAGAACGGCGCCGAGGAGATCTCCCCCATCTTGCGGGCGAGCTTGTTCCAGTCCTCATCGGTCATCTGGCCGTTGCGGATGTGGTTGAGCGGCACCTTCGCCTCGGCGGAGAGCAGCCGCATGGTGATCTCCGAGCGCGTCATCTCCAGGCTGAAGAAGACGCAGGCCAGGCCGTTCTGGATCGAGGCGGACCGGCACAGGTCCAGCGCAAGCGTGCTCTTCCCCATGGCGGGGCGGGCCGCGACGATGATCATCTGGCCGGCGTGGAGGCCGTTGGTGAGCTCGTCGAGGTCGGCGAAGCCGGTGGGGACGCCGTAGAGCCCCGCCTCACGGTTGCCGATCGCCTCGATCTCGTCGAGGACCGGGCCCATGATCTCCGACAGTGGGGCGTAGTCCTCGGTGGCCCGCTTGTCGGTGATCTTGTAGACCTCGGCCTGTGCCTGGTCGACGATGTCGTCGACGACGCCCTCGCCGGCGTAGCCGATCTGGACGATCTTGGTGCCCGCGTCGACGAGGCGGCGCAGGATCGCCTTCTCGCGGACGATCTCGGCATAGAAGCCGGCGTTGGCGGCGATCGGGACGTTGGCCGAGAGGGTGTGGAGGTACGGCGCGCCGCCGATCTTCTGCAGCTCGCCACGGCGCTGCAGCTCGGCCGCGACGGTGACCATGTCGACCGGCTCGTTGCGGCCGTAGAGGTCGATGATCGCGTCGTGGATCGTCTCGTGGGCGGGCCGGTAGAAGTCGACGCCGCGCAGCACCTCGGCGACGTCGGCGATGGCGTCCTTGGAGATCAGCATGGCGCCCAGCACCGACTGCTCGGCGGCCATGTCCTGCGGGGGCGTGCGGTCGCCCCCGCTGGTCGGACGCTCACCCGGCTCGTAGGCCACCGGACCATCGCCCCAGTCGTCGAACGGCGGCTCCGGGACCCCACGCGTGTCGGACTCGGTGACGCTCAACTGTGCCCCCCTCGGCAGACCAACCTCGGCTCGACCCCACGCCCTCGAACCTAGGTGCGAGCACCGACAGTTCTGAGAGCGGTCTTGCGACCCTAGGCGAGGTCTCGGCGTGTCGCGAAGACACGGACGCCCCGTTATCCACACCCGGCTGTGGATAACGCCTGGGACCCCGTGGACGACACGCGGTTCGCTGTGCACAGCATGGGGAGACTTCTGTGGAACACAACCCGCGGAAGCCCACAAAGTGGGCTCTGACCTGCGTAAACGCGATCCAGATGATGTGGAGCGAAATTTCTCGGGACCGAGCCGTGTTCATCTCCGGTCCATGTTCCGGTCGTAAAGCGGTTTGTCGACATACCGCCGCGATCGTCACACGATCCACAGGAGTCACCCACTTTTCCACCGCTCCCCCAGGACCGCTAGCGTGGCCGGCCATGGGGCGCGCGACCGACCGGGAGATCCTCCGGCTGGCCTTCCCGGCGTTCCTCGCCCTCGTCGCCGAGCCGCTCTTCCTGCTCGCCGACTCGGCGATCGTCGGCCATCTCGGCACCGTCGAGCTGGCCGGCCTCGGCGTCGCCGGCGTCGTGCTCCAGACGGTGGTCGGGCTGTGCGTCTTCCTCGCCTACGGCACCACCGCCGGCGTGGCGCGTCGGCTCGGCGCGGGCGACCTGCGCGGCGCCATCGCCCAGGGTGTCGACGGGCTCTGGCTGGCGGTCGTCATCGGCGTGGTCGTCACGGTCCCGGTGATGATCGCGGCCGGCCCCCTGGTCGAGGCCGTCGGCGCAGACGGGGAGGTGGCCGAGCAGGGGACGACGTACCTCCGTCTCGCCGTGCTCGGGGTCACGCCGCTGCTGCTGATGCTCGCCGCCAACGGCGTGCTACGTGGACTGCAGGACACCCGCACCCCGCTCGTCGTCGCGGTCGGCGGCAACCTGCTCAACGTCGTCCTCAACCTGGCACTCGTGTACGGCGTCGGGCTGGGCATCGCCGGCTCGGCACTCGGCTCGGTGCTCGCCCAGGCCGCAAGCGCCGCCGCGTTGGTGGCGGTCGTGGTGCGCGGCGCTCGCCGGCACGGCTCCTCGCTGCGCCCCGACCTGGCCGGCATCAGGTCGGCGGCCCGCGCGGCGGTGGCGCTCGTAGTGCGCACCCTGACGTTGCGCGTCGCGCTCCTCGTCACGACGTACGCCGTCACGCTGTCCTCCAGCGCACAGGCCGACAGCCTCGCCGCGCACCAGATCGCGTTCACGCTGTGGACGTTCCTGTCCTTCGTGCTCGACGCCATCGCCATCGCGGCGCAGGCGCTGACCGGTCGCGCGCTGGGGGCCGGGGACATCGCCACGACCCGAGTGCTCACCGCTCGGATGATCCGCTGGGGCGTGGTCAGCGGCGTGGTGACCGGGCTCGGGCTCGCGGCCACCAGCCCGTTCCTGGGCCACCTCTTCACCGACAGCGCCGAGGTGATGGACCTGCTGGTGCCGGTGCTGTTGGTCGCGGCCGCCGGACAGCCGATCGCAGGTGTGGTGTTCGTGCTCGACGGGGTGTTGATCGGCGCCGGCGACGGCCGCTATCTCGCTTTCGCGGGCCTGGTGCCGCTAGTCGTCTACGCCCCCATGGTGCTGGTGTGGCACCCGTCGCTGCTGGTCGTGTGGGTGTTCTTCTCCGCCGTCTTCATGGGCGCTCGACTGGTCGTCCTGGTCTCCCGGGAGCGCGGCGATCGCTGGCTGGTCACTGGCTCCTGACCGGCTTCGCGGCGAGCAGCGCCTGATGCTCGGTGCGCACCAGGTACTCGCGGATGGTGTCGCGGCTCCTCGTCAGGCAGGCGATGCGTGCCTCGATGCCGCGCAGCTCGGCCGCGAGCTGCTCGGCGAGTTGGACGGGACAGGTCGGCTCGTCCCGGGCGGCGGCGTCCTCGGTCTCGATCAGCAGCTTGACCAGCCGGGTCGGGATGCCGGCCTGCACCAGCCCGGCGATCCGCGAGACCCGAGCGACGTGCTCCTCGCTGTAGGACCGGTAGCCGTTCGGCGACCGATCGGCGGTGAGCAGGCCCTGCTGCTCGTAGTACCTGATCAGCCGCGGCGGGACGCTTGTCCGTGCCGCCACCTCGCCGATCTTCATCGCGCCCCCAAGATTGACATTGACATTAATGTGAGACTTTACCGTCGAAGACATGGCGATCACCACCCCCACCACGGACCGATCCGACACCCTGCCCTGGCCCGGCCTGCTTGTCCTCGGCGCCGCCGCGCTCACCATGGTGACCGCTGAGATGCTGCCCACCGCGGTGCTGGCGCCGATGAGCGCCGGCCTCGGCGTCGATGACGCCCGCACCGCCCGACTGGTCTCGGTCTGGGCCGCCGTCGTGGTGGTCGCCAGCTTCCCGCTGGTGCGGCTGACCCGCCGCTGGGACAAGCGCTCCGTGGTCGTCGGGGCGCTGTTGGTGCTCGCGGCGTCCTCGGTGCTGACCGCTCTCGCCCCGACGTACGCCGCCGCGCTCGGTGCCCGACTGGTAGGAGCCGCCGCGGTCGGGCTGCTGTGGTCGACGCTCAACGCGCAGGTGGCCGACCTCGTCAGCGACCGGCTGCTGGGGCCCGCCATCGCCGTGGTGCTCGGCGGCGCGACGCTCGGCATGGTGCTGGGCACGCCGCTGGCGCGCGTGGTCGCCGACGTCGCGGGATGGCGGACCGCGTTCGTGGTGCTGGCAGGGCTCGGCCTGGTCGTGGCGGTGCTCGTGCGCATAGTGGTCCCGCGCGGGGCGCCGGTCGAGGTCGGCGGTCCCGCGGCGGATGGCCACGCCTCGCCGCGACCCATGCTCGTCGTCACCGGTCTGGTGGGGCTGGTCCTGGTCGGTCACTACGGCGCCTACACCTTCATCACCCGGCTCGCCGAGCATCCCGCGGACGTCCTCCCGGGCGGGGTGGGCACGCTGCTGCTCGTCTTCGGCGTCGCCTCGGCGGTCGGGGTGGCGCTGGCCGGGCGGGTGGCCCGGACGCTGACGGGCCTGCTCGTCGCCGTCGGGCTGACCGCCGCCGCGCTGCTCGGGCTCGCTGTCGCCGACCACGCCTGGATCGGGGTCGGCGTGGTGGTTGCCTGGGGAGTGGCCTCGGGCGCGCTGCCGCCGCTGGCGCAGACCGAGATCCTCCGGCTCGCCGGGCCCGGGCACCGGGCCACCGCTGGCGCGCTGATCCCGGTGGTCTTCAACGGCGGCATCGCCGTCGGCGCGGCACTGGCCTCACTACTCGTGGACCGGGGCGGCGTGGCCGCCCTGCCGGTGCCGACCGCGATCATCGTCGGCATCGCCGCGCTCGGGCTGGTGCTCGTCAGGCGGTGACCGCAGTCGCCGATTGGGGCAGGCTGGACTCATGAGCGAGGACCCGAAGGCGACCCTGCAGCACTATCTCCAACGCGCCCGCGACGGGCTGGTGATGAAGCTCGACGGACTCTCGGAGCGGGAGCTGCGGCTGCCCCGCACGCCCACCGGCACGAGCCTGCTCGGCATCGTGAAGCACGTGCTCAACGTCGAGTACGGCTATCTCGGCCTCACCTTCGGCCGGGAGTTCCCGACCCCGGGCGAGCTGCTGCCGCTCTCCGCCTACGACACCGACCCGCAGGCGGACTGGTACGCCACCGAGGACGAGACCGCCGCCGGCCTGCTCGACCTCTACCGGCGGGTGTGGGCCTTCTCCGACGAGACCATCGCCCAGCTGCCGCTCGACGCGCCCGGTCGGGTGCCCTGGTGGCCCGTCGACGGCGCCGACGTCACGCTCCACCACATCGTCGTACGGGTCATCGACGACACCTCGCGCCACGCCGGCCAGGCCGACATCCTGCGCGAGCACATCGACGGCGCCGTCGGCCTCAACCCGGCCGCGCCCAATATCCCCGACGACTACGACTGGCCGGCGTACGTCGCGAGGCTGACCGACCTCGCCGACCGGTTCTGAGAAGCAGAAGGCCGGCCCCCGAGGGGACCGGCCTTCGATGCGTAAGCGTCAGGCGGGGACGACGTTGAGAGCCACCGTGGCGGACACCTCGTCGTGGAGCTTGACGGAGATCTGGTGCGCACCGAGCGACTTGATCGGGTTGCCGATCACGATCGAGCGCTTGTCGATCGCCTCACCAGCCGCAGCGGCGAGCGCCTCGGCGACATCGCCCACCGTCACCGAGCCGAACAGACGGCCCTCCTTGCCGGCGCGGACCTTGAGCTGCACCGGCGCGGCCTCGAGCTTGGCCTTCACGGCGTCGGCGTGGTCGGAGTCGCGCAGCGCACGGGCGGCGCGAGCGGCCTTGATAACCTCGACCTGCTTCTCGGCACCGCGGGTCCAGCGGATCGCGTCGCCGCGGGGCACGAGGTAGTTGCGGGCGTAGCCGTCCTTGACCTCGATGACGTCGCCGGCAGAGCCGAGACCGGTGACCTCCTGGGTCAGGATGATCTTGGTAACCATGTCAGGGCTCCTCTCAGCGACCGGTGGAGGTGTAGGGCAGCAGGGCGACCTCGCGGGCGTTCTTGACGGCGATGGCCACGTCACGCTGGTGCTGGACGCAGTTGCCGGTCACCCGACGGGCGCGGATCTTGCCGCGGTCGGAGATGAACTTGCGGAGCAGGGTGGCGTCCTTGTAGTCGACGCCGGTCGCCTTCTCCTTGCAGAACTGGCAAACCTTCTTCTTGGGCTTGCGAATCACTGCCTTGGCCATTGTGGTGCTTCCTTTCTAGAAGCCCGGACCAGGCTGATTACTGGGCCGGAATGGTTAAGGGATGGGAATGATCAGAACGGGGGCTCTTCGGACGACACCCCGGGCGTCGCCCAGGGGTCGTTGGCGGGGGCCGACTGCGCGGGAGCGCCGCCGTACTGCCCGCCACCGGCGGCCGGAGCCGACGGGGTCGCCCAGGGGTCGTTGGCCGGAGCAGCGGCGGGAGCACCGCCGCCGAAGCCGCCACCGGAGCCGCCCGAGGAGCGGTTGGCGCGGGTGACCTTGGCGGTGGCCCAGGTGAGCGACGGGCCGATCTCATCGACCTGCAGCTCGTTGACCGTGCGCCGCTCGCCCTCACGGGTCTCGTAGGAGCGCGACACCAGCCGGCCCTGCACGATGACGCGGGTGCCCCGGGTGAGCGACTCCGCGACGTTCTCCGCGGCCTGGCGCCAGATCGAGCAGCGCAGGAAGAGGGTCTCGCCGTCCTCCCAGCTGTTCGTGTCGCGCTTGAACGTCCGCGGCGTCGAGGCCACCGTGAAGTTGGCGACCGCGGCACCCGAGGGGGTGAACCGAAGCTCGGGGTCGTCGGTCAGGTTGCCGATCACGGTGATGATGGTGTCGCCGGCCATGTCTAGTCCTCCGTCTCGATCAGAGAGTCGTCAGCGTCCATCCTGACGGATGGCACCGACATGGATCACTTGCCGGGGCGAATGACCTTGGTACGGAGGATCGACTCGTTCAGCGTGAGCTGACGGTCGAGCTCCTTGACGGTGGCGGGCTCGGCCTGAAGGTTGACGATGGCGTAGATGCCCTCGGCGTTCTTCTTGATCTCGTAGGCCAGTCGGCGACGGCCCCACACGTCCACGTTGTCGACGGTGCCACCGTCGGTGCGGACCACGTTGAGGTACTTGTCGAGCGACGGAGCGACGGTGCGCTCGTCGAGGCTTGGGTCGAGAATGACGACCACTTCATAAGCACGCATAGCGATCTCCACCTCCTCTGGACTCAGCGGCCACGGTCTCTCCGTGGCAGGAGGGCTACTGCGTTGTGTCCCCACACGACTTGGGGACGGGCAACGGTAACAGGGCGGCGGGCTCTGGACCCAACCGAGACCCTGCCCCACCTGTCAGTTTGCGACCGCTCACCGGCTTCCGGATGTCAGTTTGCGACTGGTCGCGGGTGTTCAGCGGAAGGTGCGCAGCCGCAGCGAGTTGCCGACCACGAAGACGCTGGAGAAGGCCATCGCCGCGCCGGCGATCATCGGCTGCAGCAGGCCCGCCATCGCCAGCGGGATCGCCGCGACGTTGTAGGCGAAGGCCCAGAACAGGTTGCCCTTGATGATCGCGAGGGTACGACGGGAGAGCCGGATGGCATCGGCGGCCTTGGTCAGGTCGCCGCTCACCACGGTGAGGTCCGAGGCCTCGATGGCGACGTCGGTGCCGGTGCCCATGGCGATGCCGAGGTCGGCGGTCGCCAGCGCGGCGGCGTCGTTGACACCGTCGCCGACCATGGCGACGACCCGGCCCTCGGCCTGCAGCCGCTTGACCACGTCGACCTTGTCGGCGGGGAAGACCCCAGCGTGCACCTCCTCGATGCCCACCTCGGCAGCCACCTGCTCGGCGACCGACCGGGCGTCGCCGGTCAGCAGCACCGGCCGCAGCCCGAGCCCCTTCAACTCCCTCACCGCGTCGTACGACGTCGGCTTGATGGTGTCCGCAAGCGTGACGGTGCCCCGCCACCGGCCGCTCCAGACCACGTCGACGGCGGTCTCGGCACCCGCCTGGGCGCCACGCGACACCGACACCTCGACTCCCTCGACGGTGCCCGAGACGCCTACCCCGGGCGTTGCGGTGAAGCCGGAGACCGCCGGCAGCGGGCCGGCGTGGGCCGCCACGATGGCCCGGCCGATCGGGTGCTCGGAGCCGGCCTCGACCGCAGCCGCCAGCCGCAGCACCTCCGCAGCCTCGACGCCGCTCGCCGGCGACACCCCGCTGACCGCCAGCTGGCCGGTCGTGACGGTGCCGGTCTTGTCGAGTACGACGGTGTCGACCGCGCGGGTCGACTCCAGCACCTCGGGGCCCTTGATGACGATGCCGAGCTGGGCGCCCCGGCCGGTGCCGACCATCAGCGCGGTGGGCGTGGCCAGGCCCAGTGCGCAGGGGCAGGCGATGACCAGCACCGCGACCGCGGCGGTGAAGGCGGCGGAGGCTCCGGAGCCGGTGCCGAGCCAGTAGCCGAGCGTGGCGACGGCGATGCCGATGACGACCGGCACGAAGACCCCGGAGACCCGGTCGGCGAGCCGCTGCACCTCCGCCTTGCCGAACTGCGCCTGCTCGACCAGCCGGGCCAGCTGCGCCAACTGGGTGTCCCTGCCGACCTTGGTGGCGCGCACCACCAGCCGGCCGCCGGCGTTCACGGTGGCCCCGACCACCTCCGAGCCGGGGCCGACCTCGACCGGCACCGACTCCCCGGTCAGCAGCGAGGCGTCGACCGCCGAGGAGCCGTCCTCGACGATGCCATCGGTGGCGACCTTCTCGCCGGGTCGCACCACGAACAGATCGCCCACCTGCAGCGCCTCGATCGGCACCGGAGCCTCGACGCCGGCGCGCAGCACCACCACGTCCTTGGCACCCAGCTCCAGCAGCGACCGGATCGCGGCGCCGGCGCGGCGCTTGGCCCGTGCCTCGGCGTACCTCCCGGCGAGGATCAGCGTGGTCACCCCGGCGGCCGCCTCGAGGTAGATCATCGCCGAGCCGTTGCCCCGCTCGACGGTGAAGCTGAAGCCGTGCCGCATCCCGATCATGCCGGCCTCGCCCCAGAACAGCGCGTAGACCGACCAGCCGTAGGCGGCCAGCACGCCCACCGAGACCAGCGTGTCCATGGTGGTGGCGCCGTGGCGCAGGTTGACCCAGGTGGCCTTGTGGAAGGGCAGCGCTCCCCACACCACGACCGGCGAGGCCAAGGTGAGGGAGAGCCATTGCCAGCCGTCGAACTGCCAGGCCGGCACCATCGCCAGCACCACGACCGGGATGGACAGCAGGGCAGAGACGATCAACCGCTGCCGCAGCGGGTCCGCCGGCTCCTCGGCGGCCGTCGCCGGCAGCGTGGCGTCGTAGCCGGCGGACCGGACGGTCTCGATCAGCTGCTCGGGGGTGACCTCGTCGGGGAAGTCGACGCGCGCCTTCTCGGTCGCGAAGTTGACCACGGCGCTGACGCCGTCGAGCTTGTTGAGCTTGCGCTCGATCCGGTTGGCGCACGAGGCGCAGGTCATCCCCTCGATGTCGAGCTCGACGTGCTGCGGCTCAGTGGCCATGGTCGCCCCCTTCCGAGCGGCCCGCCGTCAGCGTGAAGTGGGCGGTGCGCACCGCGACGAACCCGACCAGTCCGACCGGGGCATTCATGCCGCCCCTCGCTGCGCTCGTGGCCGACATGGTGCCCACGATTCGCTCGCAAGCTCGCTCACGCCAGCGCGTAGCCGGCCTCGTCGACGGCGGCCCGGACCGCGTCGTCGGCGACCGGCTGGTCGGCGGTGATGGTGAGCGCCCCGCTGGCAAGGTCGACGTCCACGGTGGTGACGCCGGCGATGGCGGAAACCTCCTCGGTCACCGATGCCACACAGTGCGCGCAGGTCATGCCGGTCACGGTGTAGCTCTGGGTGGTCATGTCGAAACGCCTTTCAGGGTCGGGGAATCAGGAGCGGACCAGTCGGGCGATCGCCGCGGAGGCCTCGCGGACCTTCTCGTCGGCCTCGGGGCCGCCGTGCTGCACGGCCTCGGCGACGCAATGACCGAGGTGGTCCTCCAGCAGGCTGAGGGCGACCGACTGCAGCGCCTTGGTCGCCGCCGAGATCTGGGTGAGGACGTCGATGCAATAGGCCTCCTCCGCCACCATCCGCTGCAGGCCGCGGATCTGGCCCTCGATGCGGCGCAGCCGCTTGAGGTGGTCCTGCTTCTTGCCGGCTGCAAGGTAGCCGTGCTGGTGCTCGCTCACACCAATTACCTTACCCCCCTAGGGTATTTTGACAAGAGGCGAAGGCCACTCCCTCACGGATCCATCAGCCGGTGGGGTCGGTCAGCTCCGACTCGCCAGCCACTCGTTGAAGGTCTGCTCGCCCAGCCTGACCTCGCCCGTCGGCAGGTTGCCCCCGGCAGCGGCGGCTCGGCCCATCCCACCGGGTGCCCGGAACTCCAGGACCGGCTTGCGCGATCCCTCGGCACGCAGCAACCGGCGCACCAGGTCCGCCATCCGGGTCACCTCCGGCCCCGCCATCTCGCTCGTCGGCACCGGGTCACCGCTCGCCAGGTCGGCGAGCGCGACGCCGACCTCGCTGGCGGCCACCGGCTGCACCTGCCAGCGGGGGATCACCGCGACCGGGCCGGGCAGCCGCGCCAGCAGTTGGCCGGGAAAGTCGTGGAACTGCGCCGCGCGCAGGATGCTGACCGGGATCGGCGCCGCCCGCAGCAGTTCCTCCTGCCGCTCCTTGGCCCGGTAGTAGCCGTAGGGAACGCGGTCGATGCCGATGATCGAGACGACCACCAGATGTCCGACGCCCGCCTCCCGCGCAGCGGCGATCAGGTTGGTGGTGACCGTCTCGAAGAACCGTCTCGCCACCGAGCCTCTGGCGGTCGTCACGTTGCTGGCGTCGACCACCGCGTCGACACCGCTCAGAGCGTCGGTGAGGCCGGCGCCGGTCGTCAGGTCGATGCCACGCGACCGGGCGATCACGACGGGCTCGTGGCCGGCCCGCTCCAGGGCGGCGACCACGTGTCTGCCCAGCACTCCGGTACCACCCGCTACGGCGATCCTCATCTCCGGCACCTCCGGGTGAGTGTCCTCGACATCGAGCGAGACGGCCGAGGTCAGCGCGGCTCGACGGCGAGCTTGCCGGCCAGCAGCGCGAAGCAGGCGGCGAAGCAACGACGTACGGCGGTCATGATCCGGTCGCTGGCGAGCACTCGGTCGCGGAGCGCGCCGGCCAGGACGGCGTACAGCGCGAAAACGACGAAGGTCATCAGCATGAAGACGCCGCTGAGCGCGAGCATGTGAGCCGTCGAGCCCGGTCCCGCCGGCACGAACTGCGGCAGGAACGCGACGAAGAAGACCGTCAGCTTGGGGTTGAGCAGGTTGACCGCGATGCCGTTGCCGATCACCTTCGCGAACCCGGCCTGGGACGGCGCGCCGTCGAGCTTGAGGGCGCCGGTGTCGCGCCAGGTCGCCCAGGCGAGGTAGAGGAGGTAGGCCACGCCGGCGTACTTCACGACGTTGTAGGCGACTCCGCTCGCGTGCAGCAGCGCCGCCAGGCCGGTGATCGCGGCGAGCAGGTGCGGCACGATCCCGAGCGTCGAGGCGAACGCCGCGAGCAGGCCCGCCCGGGCGCCACGCGCCAGCGCGGCGGCCACGGTGTAGACCGTGCCCGCCCCGGGAAGCAGCACGATGACGAGCGAGGTGAGGAGGAAGGTCACCCTCTCAGTATCCCTGCCCGGCCCAGGGAAACGCTGATCGATGGCGCCGTCGCGAGCGTCGCGAGGCGAGTGCGCTGGCAAAGGCCACTTCGTTCAGACCTGGGCGCGAAGGCAGGCTGGGCGCCTGTCGAGCGTCCGCGGCGCGGCCAGCGTGCCGCATCTCGGCGCGCAGCAGGCGGGATTGATCAGCGATTCCCTAGGCTGGGAAGCATGATTTCGATCGGAGCGCACGTCGAGCAGGCCGACCCGATCGCGGAGGCGGCGGCGCGCGGCAGCACACTGGTGCAGTTCTTCCTCGGCGACCCGCAGGGCTATCGCGGACCCGAGATTCGGTACGACGGTGGGGCCGATGCGCTGCGGGCGGCGGCCGAGGCCGCCGGGGTGACGCTCTATGTCCACGCGCCCTACATCGTCAACGTCGCGACCACCAACAACCGGATCCGCATCCCGAGCCGCAAGCTGCTGCAGCAGCACATGGACGCGGCCGCCGCGATCGGCGCGGCCGGGCTGATCGTGCACGGCGGCCATGTCGAGAAGGGGGTCGACCCGTCGGTCGGCTTCGACAACTGGCGCAAAGCCGTCGAGGCGACCGACATCAAGGTCCCGCTGCTCATCGAGAACACCGCCGGTGGCGACAACGCGATGGCGCGCTATCTGGAGCGGATCGCCGGGGTGTGGGACGCGATCTCGACGGCCGAGGGCTTCGAGGAGGTCGGGTTCTGCCTCGACACCTGTCACGCCCATGCCGGCGGCAACGACCTCGAGACGGTGGTCGACGACATCCGCAAGATCACCGGCCGCATCGACCTGGTGCACTGCAACGACTCCCGCGACCTGTTCGACTCCGGTGCCGACCGACACGCCAATCTCGGCGCCGGACACATCGACCCCGACCTGCTGGCGGCGATGGTGCGCGACGCCGACGCGCCGGTGGTGCTGGAGACACCCGGGGGTGCCGAGGAGCACCGTGCCGACATCGCCTGGCTGACCTCCCACCTCTCCTGACCGCCCGCCCCAGCCGCAACGTCATGCGGACGGAGCCGACGGTTGCTCCGTCCGCATGACGCTATGCGGCCCTCCGGGTGGGTGCGCCGAGCGCCTCGGCTATCTGGTCGAAGAATTCGTCGGCGTTGAGTCGCAGTCCGAGCAGGGGGAGCCGCAGGATGGTGTCGCCGTCGAGTGCCAAGGCGTTCTGGCGCAGCGCGTCATCGACGACGTTCTCGACCCAGGCATGGTGGATCCCGTCGATCTCGACGACGAGGCGGTGCGCGGGCCAGTAGAGATCGAGGTAGTAGCGGCCACGACGATCCCGGCGCAACGACTGTCTCTCCGGGGGCGGCAGGCCGCGACGGCGCAGCTCCTTGACGACATCGAGCTCACCCAGTGAGCGGGCACCGTCGATGAGATCGTTGACGACCTCGTGCAGGAGCAGGCGGCGCCTGTCTCGTCTCACCCTCAAGAGCTCGATGCCGATCTCCTCGGCACGGGCGAGTCCTTGCTGGACCGTCAGCGTCAACACGTATGTCGCCTGCTTGTCGGTCACCGCCCACAGCGCCGCGCGCACCGCCGCGACCGGGGCCCGGGTGCGAGGGATGCCGCTCGCCGCCCGGTCTTCCGGCCGGAGGCGGCGGGTCTGCCGGATGTCGTAGAGCCTGGTACGACGGACACGGGCCCCACGCGGCACCGAAACCCGGTGCCTGCTGACCTCGAACCTCGTCAGCCCCGCCGCGATCAGCGCCGACGCTCCGTCGAGGCAGGCGCTGGGACCGCCTTGGAAGACTGCCGCCCAGCGATGTCCCTCGTCGCCGATCGGGCCGTTGTGCAGGCAGACCGACTGGTCCCCGATCAGCTGCCAACGACCGCTCCCCACCTGGCCGCGGATCTCCCACCGGGTGATGCCGAGGCCGTAGACCTGTTTACGAGAGAGCACATGGCCTTGCGACGCGGCGAGTTGGCGAGCGCGTCGGAGACGGACGTCATCGGGAGCGGGAGCCTTCGGCATGCGCATCGACTACCCCGTCGTACCCCTCTCACACCCCGGACTGCCGTCCCTGTGGACAACCGCCACGGCCCGTCTCGCAACGTCATGCGGACGGAGCAAGCGGTCGCTCCGTCCGCATGACGTTGCGGAGGGTCAGCGCTGGGCGGGCACGACGAAGAGCTCGCGCTCCTCCGACGGCTCGACGCGATCGCCGCGGTAGCGGGCCAGCCGGAGCGGCTGCGGCGCCTCGTCCCCGAAGACCAGGAACGTGAAGACGTGGTCACCCTCCTCGATGGGCAGCAGGTGGCCGGGGCGGTCGGCGATCCGCCACTCCGAGAGCGCGATGCCCTTCCGAGCGAAGCGGAGCTGCAGGTAGGTGCCGGCGTCCGCGGTCAGGATCTCACCGGACCTGGGGTCGCTGACGACATTGACCGTCGGAACGACGGCGGTGGTCATGCTCATGGTCCCTCCTCGAGTGCTGTCCAACACCCGAGAGGAGGCCGTCCCAAAGCCACTGATACATCAGCACGCGCAACGACTCTGGCGCCTCGAGGTGGCCAAGACATCAGGGATCATCCCTACATTTTGGAGATTCCCCACCCGAAGCAGGCGAATGCTCATCAGGGAGCCTCGAGCCGGCAGTCGGTCGCAGAAGTCGAGGAGCCGATCCAGATAGGCGTCGGCGACCGAGGCGCCGGCGCCGGGCGGCCGGCACGCGAGTGCGCCACCCTGCATCAGCCGAAGCAGACGAACGGCGCCGGCGGCTGGTCCTTGCTGGGGGCCGGGATCGCGGCGGCGAGCGCCTCGGCCGGGGCCCGGCCGGCGGCGAGGCCCTGGTGGACCCGGACCAGGACGTCGTACGCCGCCTGGTCGGCGACCGCCGCCGGCGATGCGATCACGCAGCGGGCCCCGGCATGGAGCCAAGCCGTCGTCATGCCGATGAGCTCCTCGCCCCAGCGGACGCTGGATCGGCCGACCTCGCACGCCGACAGCAGCACGACATCGGGGACGGCGCGGAGCTGGTCGATGTCGTAGCCGAACCAGGGCCCGTCGGCGAGTTGGAGACCGGAGAAGAGCGGGTTCTCGGCGGAGTGGCGACCGTGGGCGGCGACGTGGAGCACGTCGACCTGGGACGCCAGCTCGGTCACGGCGGCGGCGCTGGCCGCCTCGCGCACCAGCACCTGCGCGCCGGCCCACTCCTTCGCCGCCGCGGTGACCTCGTCCTCGGCGCGGGCGACGCGCGGGCCGGCCACGAAGCCGGCCGTCCCGGTGCGCAGCAGGGTGGCGGAGCGGGTCAGCCAGGAGGTGGCCGACTGGGCGACGGTGACGGGCCGGCCGACCAGGCCGGGGAGCAGCGTCCACGGCACCCCGGCGAGGCCGCCGGAAGGAGTGAGCACCGCGGCGCGGTCGCCGAGCGCGGCGACCAGCGGCGCGACCAGCAGGTCACCGAGTCGGCCGAGCCGGGCGGCCAGCTCGCCGCGCACCATCTCGCCCAGCGCGCCCGGCAGCTCGGAGGCGGCCATGTCGAGGTCCGGCAGCAGGCCGCCAAGCATGTCGCTCACGACGTCAGCCGGGCCCAGGTCGTGCCAGCCGACCCGCTCGTTGGTGACGACCAGTGCGGTGACGACATCGGCCGCCACGACGTAGGCGACCAAGGCGGTCCCCGGGCCGAGCGCCGCCCGTAGCTCCTTGAGCGACACCGGATCGAGTACCTCTCGGGAGCCGTCGTGCTGCCAGGCCAGCTCCCGGATCCGCGCCCGCAGCTCCGCCTCCCGCGCCGGCGTCACCTCACCGCGCAGCTCGGCGAGCCCCGCCGCGATCTCCTCGTTGCGTGGCGCCCGCACCGGCTGCACCCGGGAGGCCAACATCCGGGCCCGCTCCGACCACTCGAAGAGCGTCGCCGACCGCCGTGACGCCACCGCCAGTGCCAGACCCCGCTGCCCCAGCCGGACACCGTGGCCGGCCACGTTGGTCTGCAGGTCCAGCGACCCGAACGACGACTGCCACGCATGGAGGTCGGCCAAGCCCCGGCGCAGCTGCCGGAACGCCTCGCCCCGGCTGCCCTCCGCCGCCGCGAGCTCGGCGCGGACGTCCGCCGCGAGCAGTCGTACGTCGAGCGGCGCTCGCCGCACCCTCACCGACTCAGCCGCCGCCCGGGCGCCCCGAAGGTCGCCCCGCCGGGTGAGCACCCGGGCCGTCGAGAGCCGCGCCGTCGCCGCCACCCACGGCAGCCCCGCCTCCTCCAGCGCCGCCGCCAGCCGCTCCCCCTCCGCAACCAGCGAGGGCCGCGCCGACCCTGCCTCGACGGCGGCGACATAGCGGGCGGCCTCGGCCCGCATCAGCAGCGCGTCGGCGCCCAAGGAGCGGAGGCGGCGGCGAGCGCGGCGAGCGATCTGCTCTGCCGCGATCGGTCGGTTCGCTCGCAGGTGTCCGGACATCACCAGCTCGGCCTCCGCCTGCCGCCGGGCCAGGCGCCGTCGGCCATAGTCGGCGGCCGCGGTGTTCAGGAGTGCTAGACCCTCCTCGACGAGTCCGGCGGCCAGCAGCACCTCGGCACGATCCTGTGCCAAGACCGCGCGAACCACCGCTCCTTCGGATTCCAGCGCCGGACGAGCCCGCTCCATGGCAGCCAGCGCACCGACGAGGTCGCCGAGCAGCATCTGCACATAGCCACGGTTGTGCTCGGCCTTCGCCTTGTGGACCACATCCCCCGCTCGCTCGTAGGCATGTGCCGCGGCGGTGAAGTCGTCGTCCGCCTGGGCGAGCCTGCCCTGGTCCAGGTGGACCATGCCCCGATTGATCAGCGCGGTCCCGAGGTCCCACGGCAGTCCCTCAAGACTGGCAATGGCGGCACCGAAGGTCTCCAGGGCCTGCTTCGGCTGCCCACACCGTCGCAGGATCGCCGCCTGTTGCGACTGCAGGATCCCGCGCACCTCCGTCGGCAGACCCGGAAAGTCGAGCGCGGAGCGACATCGGCGCAGCGCATCCTGCAGGTCCGCCGAGTCCGAGGCGACGTAGGCACGGCTCGCCTCGATTCGTGCCCTCAGTGCCTCGTCAGTGGCGGCCGCGCTCGCTCGCGTCAGGTAGCGGGTCGCTGCCGCGAGCTTGCCGGCGTTCATGGCGATCACGCCACGACGATGCAACTCCTCGGCAGTCAGCACACCTCACATCATGACGTGATGAGGGTGTTCTCGCGCACCGCCTGCAGGGCGTGGTCGTACGCCGAGGCTCCGGGAGCCGCTGCGCGACACCTCTCGATCGCTGCCGCGAGCCGGCCGGCCATCAGCGGCGCGGCGAAGGAGGTGCCACTCCAGATCGCGAAGCCCCCCGAGAAGTCGTCGGGGTCGACGGAGGACCGCGACCGGCCGAAGGCCACCGTTGCGGCCGGCGCCTGGAGGCCACCCTGGAACGTCGTGGGCAGCGTGCTCATCACCAGCGCCCCCTCTACATAGGCCACCACCCACGGCCCGGTGTTGGAGAAGAGCGCGTCCGTCTTGCGGTTGGGGTTGAGCGCCCCGACGGAGACGATCGGCAGCACGCCCGGGGTCGGTGCGATCGGACCGGCACCGTCGCTCCAGGGCGCGAAGGCGGCCGGGAAGGCCGGCCGGCTGGTGGCGTCGTTGCCGGCCGAGCAGACGACCATGCAGCCGTGGGACGACAGATCCTCCAGAATGCTGTAGAGGGTCGGGTCGAACAGCTCGTCGGTCGGCGTCTCGTGGTAGTAGCCGATGGACATCGTGAGCACGTCGATCCGCTGCCCGCCCGGCTCGCCCTCCCAGGCACGCCGAACCAGCTCGGCGATCTGGGCCAGGGCGGCGATCCACTCCGCCTCCGGGATCGGTCCCTCCGGAGGCATGATCCGCCAGGAGAGGATGTCGGCGTCGGGGCAGGCCTGATGCACGAGCCCGGCGATGAACGTGCCATGGCCGGCGTACTTGTCGAGCCCGCCGTCCAACGGACCGACCAGGTCGCCGGTGATCTCCAGGTCATCGACAGCAGGACCGAAGCCGATATCGAAGCCGTCGAGCTTGACGTTCTCCTGGACCACGGTGTCCAGCCACGGGTGGGAGCCACAGCCCGTGTCGAGGATCGCGACGACCGGCCGGTCGCCCGCGACCTGCTTCGCCCTCTGCGGTGCCGGTCCCACATAGGCGACCGGCCAGCGGCCGCCGTAGTTGTTGGCGGAGTGACCGACGTCGAAGGGATGCCCAACATCGAACGGGTGCCCGACATCGAACGGGTGCCCGACATCGAACGGGTGCCCGACATCGAACGGATCGGCGAAGATGATGTGCTCCAGGCTCACGCCCTTGACGTTCTCGACACCGAACTGCGCGCGGGTCTGCTGGAGCAGCGTCCAGCCGTCGGGGGCGATCGACGCCTGGTCGGAGGAGACCTCGATGCGCACCCGGCGTACGCCGAACCTGAGGCCGGCGGTGCGGCGATCCTCGGGCTCGAGGACGACCTCCCAGCCCAGCTTCTTCGCGACAGCCGACAGCACCTCGACCGCACCGTCGACATCGATGCTCTTGGAGATCAGCAGACTCGGTCCTATGTAGACCGTAGGCCTCGGCTCGACGCCTCTGACGACCACCGCCGTCGCCGGGTCGAGGACGCGGCCTTCGACGGCCTTGATCACCTCGCGCCGTGGTGGCAGCGGGTCGCGATCGAGCGGCGGCTTGCGGGTTGGCTTCTGCTCGGGAGACTGCACCAGGAACTCCTCAGATCTCGAAGGTGGGGGTGGCGAAGGGGGGGCGGGAGGTGTCGTGGGGCTCCAGCCGGAGCCGGGCCAGGCCGGCCGGGAGGCCGGTGAGCTCGAACCGGCCGGAGTCGCTGACCGCGGCAGCGGCGGGGGAGAGCGAGGAGTCGGGCGCGCCGACGAGCGCCCGGACCGTCATCGGCTCGGGGGGCACCACCCAGCCGTCGACCCGGGCGGCCTCCCCGTCGCGAGCGATCCGCAGCAGTAGGTCGATCTCGCCGTGCACGAACCGCAGGGTGTACGCCGAGCCCATGCCGGTGCCACGTGCTCCGGCCAGCTCCTCCGACCGCTCCAGCAGCGTCATCAGCTCCAGCTCGAACGCGAAGCCGGCGTCCTCGGCTGCCGTCGCGGCGGCGGCACGCATTCGCTCGACCAGCCCGTCGGGCACCGGGTCGGCGGCGGAGTAGGCCGACCGGACTACCTCGAACAGCTGCTCGCGGCTCATCTCCGACATCAGAACTCCCCTACTTCCAGAAGCGCGACGCGCAGCTTCGCCAGGCACCGGCCCCGGGTCGGGCCGATGCTCCCGACCGGCATACCGAGGTCCACCGCCAGCGAGGCGTAGTCGGGCCGGTTCTCGAACGCGACCACCCGCAGCAGCCGGCGGCAGCGCTCCGGCAGCGCGTCGACGGCCGCCCACAGCCGGCGCTGCCGGTCGTCCTCGACGACCACCGACTCCGCCGAGCGCTGCCGTGGCAGGTGCGGCTGCAGCTCCTCGTCCTCGGCGGGCACCGCCCGGCCGGCCGCCTTTGCGGCCCGCCACGCCTCACGGCGCGCCGTGGTGGTCAGCCAGCCGCCTACCGCGGTCGAGTCGATGATCGAGGTGCTCCGCCGCACCAGCGCGAGCCAGGTCGTCTGGATGACGTCCTCGGCCTGACCGGTCTCCAGCCGATAGGCCCGCACCACATGCCAGAGCACCGGCGTCATCACCGTGACCAGGTCGTCCAGCCCGGTCGGGTCACCGCCGAGCCACCGGTCGAAGGCCGCCGTCGCCCGCGCCCAGACCTCGCCCGGATGCGCGCCGGACTCATCACCACGTCGGGTGACGGTGCTGCTGCTCATCGGCGGTGCTCCCCGGGTGCTCGTCACGGTCACGTTCCTCGAGGAGCGTCGAGGCGGGCGCTTGATACATCGGCCCTACCCGAGTTTCGGGCCCATCCCTAGGGTGACATCTATCGACGCATTTGGGGAGAGAGTCTGTGAGTCCGCTGAGACACATCTACCCGTTAGGGTCGCTTGCGTGAGTCTCGCCGTACGCCCCATCAGTGCCGCGCAGCATCTGGAGTTCGTGCGAGCGCAACGGACCGTGAGCTTCCTGCAGACCCCGGCCTGGGGACAGGTCAAGACCGAGTGGCGCAGCGAGTCCCTCGGCTGGTACGACGGCGAGCGGCTGGTCGGCGCCGGGCTGGTGCTGCACCGGCCGGTGCCGCGACTCAAGCGAGCCACGCTGGCCTATCTGCCCGAGGGCCCGGCCATCGACTGGACCGGCGAGCTGCCGCGCTGGCTCGACCCGCTGGCGTCGTACCTGAAGCAGAACGGCGCCTTCGCGATCCGGCTCGGGCCACCGGTGCGCACCCACACCTGGTCGGCGGCGCAGGTCAAGGAAGGCATCGCCGATCCGGCGATCGAGCGCCTGACCGAGCTGCCCAGCCAGCACGCCGACCCGGTCGGCGCCCGGGTGACCAGCCAACTGCGCGACGCCGGCTGGCTGCCGCAGAGCCCGGAGGACGGCTTCGGCGCCGGACAGCCGCAGTTCACCTACGAGATCCCGCTGCGCCAAGAGAATGGGCCGGGCCGGTCCGAGGACGACGTCCTGGCGGGCATGAACCAGCTCTGGCGCCGCAACATCAAGAAGGCGGCCAAGGAGGGCGTCGAGGTTACCGTCGGCGATGACCTGAAGGCGTTCCACGACCTCTATGTCCACACCGCCGAGCGCGACCACTTCACCCCCCGGCCGCTGCGCTACTTCGAGACCATGTTCGCGGCGATGAGGGCCGAGGATTCCCCCGAAGATGGGACACAGCGGATCAGGCTCTACCTCGCCCGCCACCAGGGCGACCTGGTCGCCGCCACCATCCTGGTATGGGTGGGCGCCCACGCCTGGTACTCCTACGGCGCCTCCTCCACCCACAAGCGCGAGGTGCGCGGCTCCAACGCCTGCCAGTGGGCGATGATCCGCGACGCGCTGCACGCCGGCTGCGACGTCTACGACCTGCGCGGCATCACCCCCACCCTGTCCGCCGAGGACCCCCATGTGGGCCTGATCCAGTTCAAGGTCGGCACCGGCGGGCAGGCGGTGCGCTATGTCGGGGAGTGGGACCTGCCGCTGCGGCCGCTGCTCTATCGCGCGTTCGACCTCTACATGAGGCGGCGCGCGCGATGAGTCTCGATCTGACCATCGACGGGGACCGCTGGCGCGCGCACCTGCGTGGCGTCGCCGAGGCCACCCCCGGCCTGGTGCCGGTCGCCAAGGGCAACGGCTACGGCCTCGGGCTGGGCTCGCTGGCTCGGCGTACGGCCTGGCTCGGCGCCGACGTGCTCGCGGTCGGGACCTACGAGGAGCTGCCCGAGGTCGCCCAGCGGTACGACGGCAGCCTGCTCGTCCTCACCCCCTGGCGGCCCTGGTGCGCACCGCTCGACGCCGCGCTGGCCCGGCGGGTCGTCCATACCGTCTCCCGCCCGCAGGACCTGAGCGACCTGCTGGCGCGGCAGCCCGGTGCCCGGGTGGTGCTGGAGCGGATGACCTCGATGCGGCGCCACGGGATGAGCGCGACGCAGCTGTGGGACGCGGCTCGCGAGGCCCGCCACCACGCCCGGTTCGAGGGGGTGGCGTTGCACTTCCCGATGACCGGCGCGAACCTGCGCGAGGCGACCGGCCTGATGAGCGACGTGGTCGGCGCGGAGACCACCACGGTCTGGGTGAGCCACCTCGACACCGCCGAGCTGGCCCGGCTGCGTGCCGAGCACCCCGACCTGACGATCCGGCCCCGCATCGGCACCGGGCTCTGGCTCGGCGATCGGGGCGCGCTGAGCGTGACCGCGCACGTGCTCGACGTCCATCCGATCGGCCGGGGCGAGAGCTACGGCTATCGCCAGACCAGCGGCCGGGCGGGACAGCTGGTCATCGCCAGCGGTGGCACCGCCCACGGCATCGGGCTGGTGGCTCCCTCCGGCGACAGCACCGCCCGGGGGCGGGTCAAGACGGCCGCCAAGGGCGGGCTGGAGTCGCTGGGCGTGCTGCGCTCGCCGTACTCCCTCGACGGCGAGCCGCTCCACTTCGCCGAGCCACCCCACATGCAGGCCAGCCCGCTGCTGCTGCCGCGCGGGAGGCGGGTGCCCGAGGTCGGCGAGCGGCTGACCCTCAACGTCCGCTACACGACGACGACGTTCGACTCGGTGACGATTCAGTAGCCCCGGCCGGCCACAGCAGCGAGCGGACGATCACCGCAACGAGGTAGAGCTCGCCGACCAGCCGCACCACGATCGCGATCCAGTAGACCGGGGCCTCGCCCCCCGGGGAGGCCAGGAAGCCGCCGAGGTACCACCACACTGCGGCGAAGTAGAAGAGCTCGCAGCCCTGCCAGATGAACTGGTCTCGCCATCGCGGCCGGGCCAGCACGGCGAGAGGGAGCAGCCACAGCACGTACTGCGGCGAGTAGACCTTGTTGACCAGCAGGAAGCCGGCGACGATCAGGAAGCCGAGCTCGGCCAGGGTGGGGGTACGTCGGGCGAGCAGCCCGACGAGCAGCACGCCGAGACACCAGGTCGCGAAGAACGCCCACGACCAGGCGTTGATGGTGTGAGCGGTGATGGTCAGGTCCAGCGACTGGCTCAGCACCAGCCAGATCGATCCCAGATCGCTGGTGCGCTGACTGTTGAAGGACCAGAACACCTTCCAGGCGTCCGGGTTGCCGAGGTAGGCGGGTGCGTTGACCACCACCCAGGTCACCGCCGCGCCGAGCACCGCGGTGCCGAACTGCGGCCAGGCCCGGCGCCGCCAGCACAGCACCAGCACCGCGCCCAGCAGGTAGAGCGGATAGAGCTTGACCGCAGTGCCGAGCCCGATCAGCACGCCGGTCCAGCCGGGTCGGCCGCGCGACCAGGCGAAGAGCGCGCCGGCCACGCAGGCGACGGCCAACATGTCCCAGTTGATCAGCCCGGTGAACAGCAGCGTCGGTGCGGCCGCGAAGGTGGCCACGTCCCAGGGACGTGATGGCCGGGCGCGCACCAGTAGCCAGCTGGCCAGCAGCGCAAGCGCCGCGAAGCCCACCGCATTGACGACGACGAAGAGCCTGACCTCGTGCTGGACGCCCGGCACCCCCCACAGGGCGTCCGGCGTTGCCTCGTAGCGCGGGTCGAGCGGCGGCGAGCCGGCCAGCCAGTGGGTCACCCAGGCGGTGCCGTAGGCCCAGTAGGAGATCCCGACGGGATACTCCATGACGTCGTACCGATCCCGTGTCTGGGTGTCGTCGGTGTAGGGCCAGGCCAGCTCGGCGAAGCCTCGGCCGGTGTAGAGATAGGGCAGGTCGGAGTAGCACATCTGCACGTAGCGCGACTCGTTGCCGCTCCAGGTCTCCTTGAAGCAGCCCGACTTCTGGACCATGCCGGCCGCGAAGGTGATCGCGGTGATCAGCAGCAGGACCCGCAGCGGCGTCCACCAGGGATGCCGGCCGGCGTGCCCGCCCGCTGGGCCGCCGACGGTCTCGGAGAGCGCGGCGATCGCCGGGTCCTCGCGGGTGGGCTGCACACCGACGACCTTAGCCACGGACCCAGGCTAATGCCGGCTCAAACAAGCCCCAGTCGGCAGAAGTGCGGGTGTCGACACCTGCACTTCTGCCGACTCGGCGGTTCTGGGACCAGCACTTCTGCCGACTCGGCGGGTTGGCTATGGCACCGCCGAGGAGGTCGCGGCGCCCGACGCCGCCGAGCCCCCGGCTGCGCTGCTGGTCGTCGAGGGCGGCGACTCGGCCGACGTGGTGGCCGACGACGGCGCGGCCGTGGTCGCCGCCTCGGTCGCCGCCTCGGTCGCCGCCTCGCTCGTCTGGGTCTCGCGCGTCGGGGTGCTCACTGGCGCCTTCGAGGACTTGGTGGACTTCGAGGACTTGGTGGTGGTCGCCTTCGGGGTGGTGGCCGGCCTGGTCGTCGCCGCCGCATGGCCCTCGGTCGGGGCATCGCCGTCGACGTTCGCCGCCGGCGGGAAGTCCACGACCTCGGTGCCTTCCAGGTCGCGCTCCATGGTGTTGAGCCAGGTGTCGGTGGGGTAGTCGGCTCCGAAGTAGGACGGCATCCAGCCGTCGAGCTTCTCCCGGCCGTTGCCGCGCACGTACATCACCGCGGTGGAGTACTGCGGGGTGAAGCCCACGAACCAGGCCGAGGAGACGTCGCCGTCGTCGTTGGTCGCGGTGCCGGTCTTGCCGCCGGCCGGCCGGTCCAGCGCCAGCGCGGCACGACCGGTGCCGTTCTCGACCACCTGCTGCATCGCGTAGGAGACGTCGTCGGCGATCGGCTCGTCGATGGCGTCGGTGGACTTGTTCTTCCACTGGTACTTCACGTTGCCGTAGCGGTCCTCGACCTTGGCGATCACGTGCACGTCCGAGCGCTGGCCGCGGTTGGCGATGGTGGCATAGGCGTTGGCCATGTTGATCGGGCTGACCTGCGCCTTGCCCAGGGTGATCAGCCGGTCCTCGGGCAGCAGGTCGGTGGTGGTGCTCGGGATGCCGGGATAGTCCTCGCTCGCCTCGCTCCCCGGCGTGAGCCCCATCTTCAACGCAGTCTGGTAGATCATCTTGGGGCCGTCGGGAATCGACTCGCTCATGTCCACGAAGGCGGTGTTGACCGACTGCTCCAGGGCGTACGTCGCGCTGATGGCCGAGCCGTAGGAGTGGCCGTTGGCCTGGCCGGAGTTCTCGCCCTCGTTGTGCACCTCGAGGGTGCTGCCCTCGAACGTGTAGGGCGAGTTGCCGTCGAAGGTGTCCTTCAGCGAGAACCCGGCCTCCAGTGCGGCCGCCAGCGTGAACGGCTTCATCGTCGAGCCGGCCATGCCGCCGGCCGAGGCCCAGTTGATCTGCGACTCGAGGAAGTCCTGGCCGCCGTAGAAGCCGACCAGCGCGCCGGTGCCGACCTCGACGGTGGCGACGCCGACATGCAGCTCCTCGTCGGTGATCTTGCTGCCGTCGAGGGCCTCGGTCGGCGCCTCCTCCTTCACCGCCTGTTCGGCGGCGTTCATGGCCTCCTGGGTGAACGTCGTGGTCACCCGCAGGCCGCCGCCCTGGATCTCGGCGTCCTCGAACCCGAGCTGGTGGAGCTCGTCGCTGACCAGCTTGAGCATGTGGCCCTTCTGGCCGCCGTTGGCGGACTCGACCTTCTGCGCGGGGAACTTCGGCAGGTCGACCATCGCCTCCTGGGCCTCGGCCTCGGTGATGTCGTCGGCGTCGGCCATCCAGGTGAGCACATAGCGATAGCGCTGCTTGAGCGCCGCGACCGACTCCTCGCCGTTGTCGGGATCGAGCCGGTAGGGGTTGTTGATCACCGACGCCAGCACCGCGCACTGTTGCAGGTTGAGCTTGCTGGCCGGCTTGCTGAACCAGGCGCGACTCGCGGCCTGGATGCCGTAGGCGCCGCGACCGAAGTAGATGGTGTTGAGGTAGCCCTCGAGGATCTCCTGCTTGCTCTTCGTCCGCTGGATCTTGAGCGAGAGGAAGGCCTCCTTGATCTTGCGGGTGTAGGTCCGCTCCTGGTTGAGATAGAGGATCTTCACGTACTGCTGGGTGATCGTCGAGCCACCCGCGGTGATCTCGCCGCTCTGGGCGTTGCTGAACGCCGCCCGCAGGATCCCCATCGGGTCGATGCCCTTGTTGGTCCAGAAGCTGTGGTCCTCGGCAGCCACGACGGCTTCTTTGATGCACTCGGGCATCTGGTCGTAGGAGATCGACTCGCGGTTCTGTTCGGCGAACTGCCCGACCTTCGTCTTGCCGCCGGCGTAGTAGATGTAGGTCGTCTGGGTCTCGAACGCCTCGTTGGGGTCCGGGATCGTGGTCTTCTGGTAGGCGTACCAGGTCGCCGCGACACCGAGCACGACGAACACCGCGCCGGTGACCACACCGAGCCGGAGCAGCCAGAACAGCAGACCCTTGATCCCCGGCTGCCGCCGGAACCAGCCCTTCTTCTTGCCGTCCCGCCCCTTCGCCTGGGCCGACGCCTTCCCGGCCGGCCGCCTCTTCGGGGGTGCCTTCTTCGCTGTCTTCTTGCGCGACGACGCGGCGCGGCGCCTGCCGGCGGAGGGCTCGGTCACGACTTCGGGACTCCAGAGGGTGCGGGGACTGGTATCGCTGCGCGATAGAGAGTACGCAACCCGGCTGATGATCCCGATTTCTCAGCTCGATCGAAACCCCGGGCAGGGAGCCGGCCGGCTGCCCGGAGCAGGATCGGCGTTCCATCTCGTCGCGCAACACGCTTGTTTCCGATCGAACGGATATATCGCTACGATGCATCGCATGGCACGTCGCGCTGAGACCATCGAGCTCGCGGTCCTCGGACTGCTGCACGAGGGCCCCATGCACGGCTACGAGCTGCGCAAGCGGCTCAACCTCATGCTCGGTTGGGGTCGGGTGTTGTCCTACGGGTCGCTCTACCCCACGTTGAAGAAGATGCTGCGGGCTCACCTCATCGAGGAGGAGACCGCGTCGATCACCCCGGTGACCCGGCGCCCCCGCATCGTCTACCGAGTCACCGAGACCGGCCACCGGGAGTTCGAGCGCCTGATGTCGGAGGTGGGTCCCACCGCCTGGGAGGACGACAACTTCGACATCAGGTTCGCCTTCTTCGGTCGCACCGACATGGAGATCCGGCTGCGCGTCCTCGAGGGACGTCGTACCCGCCTCCAGGAGCGGCTCGACCGCGTCCAGCGCGAGCTGGCGATGACCCAGAAGGAGGTCGACCAGTACGCCGCCGAGCTGCAGAGGCACGGCGTCGAACAGGTCGAGAGCGAGGTCCGATGGCTCTCGGAGCTCATCAACGCCGAGCGCGGCACGACCGACAACGGGCCCCGCCCCACGGGAACCCGAGAGAACATACGGAAGGAGCCCTGATGGGTTCGGTACGCGTAGCAATCGTGGGCGTTGGCAACTGCGCCAGCTCCCTGGTCCAGGGTGTGCACTACTACAAGGACGCCGACCCTACCGGCACCGTCCCCGGCCTGATGCACGTCAAGTTCGGCGACTACCACGTCGGTGACGTGCAGTTCGTGGCCGCCTTCGACGTCGACGACAAGAAGGTCGGCAAGGACCTCTCCGAGGCCATCAACGCCTCCGAGAACAACACCATCAAGATCGCCGACGTCCCCACCCTCGGCGTCGAGGTGCAGCGCGGTCCGACGCTCGACGGTCTGGGCAAGTACTACAAGCAGACCATCGAGGAGTCGGCGGCGGAGCCGGTCGACGTCGTGCAGGCGCTCAAGGACGCCGAGGCCGACGTGCTGGTCTCCTACCTCCCGGTGGGCTCCGAGGAGGCCGACAAGTTCTACGCCCAGTGCGCGATCGACGCGGGCGTGGCCTTCGTCAACGCGCTGCCGGTCTTCATCGCCTCCGACCCGGAGTGGGCCGCGAAGTTCGAGGCCGCCGGCGTGCCGATCGTCGGCGACGACATCAAGTCGCAGGTCGGCGCCACCATCACCCACCGGGTGATGGCCAAGCTGTTCGAGGACCGCGGCGTCGTGCTCGACCGCACCTACCAGCTCAATGTCGGCGGCAATATGGACTTCAAGAACATGCTCGAGCGCGAGCGGCTGGAGTCCAAGAAGGTCTCCAAGACCCAGGCCGTCACCAGCAACCTCGAGGGCCCGCTGTCCGGCAAGATCCACGACCGGAACGTCCACATCGGCCCGTCCGACTACGTCCAGTGGCTCGACGACCGCAAGTGGGCCTACGTCCGCCTCGAGGGTCGCGCCTTCGGCGACGTCCCACTCAACCTGGAGTACAAGCTCGAGGTCTGGGACTCCCCCAACAGCGCCGGCATCATCATCGACGCCGTCCGGGCCGCGAAGATCGCCAAGGACCGCGGCATCGGCGGCCCGATCATCCCGGCCTCGGCGTACCTGATGAAGAGCCCGCCGGTACAGATCGAGGACACCGAGGGTCGCGCCCTGCTGGAGAAGTTCATCGCAGCCGAGTGACCTGCTGGTGCCCCGCCCGATCAATCGGGCGGGGCACCTGCCATTTCGGCCCGTTCAGAGCAGCCCGAGCTGGCGGGCGCGAGCCAGCGCCTCCTCACGGGAGTGGGCTCCCAGCTTGAGATAGAGGCTGCGGGTGTGGCTCTTGAGGGTGTTGCGGGAGACGTAGAGCGACTGCGCCAGCTGCTCCATGCTCATGCTGTCGGCGAGGCCGGCGAGCACCACCGACTCGCGCTCGGTCAGGCTGACCAGCACCACCCGCTCGGGGTAGACCGATCCGACGCCGGCGGCGTCGAGCCTGGTGAGCAGGCCGACGAGCTCGGGGACGTCGGCGGCCAGCGCCGCCAGTCTCGACCGCGGTACGCCGGCAGCGACGGCGTACAGCTCGGCGCGCTCGATCTGCCGTGCCGCCGACCGGGCGGTCTCGGCGGCGGCCGGAGCACCGGCGCACCGAGGAAGGTCGCCCGGGCGATGATGCCGAGCTCCTCCAGCAGCGCCGCGATCTTCGGGGCGCCGGGCTGGGACTCGATCTCGGCGGCGCTGACGTCGCCGGCCACCGCCAGGTAGTGCAGCAGCTCCGACCACTCGGGTGCCAGCCAGGGCAGCAGCTCGACGCGCAACCGCTGCCGCACGGCGTACGACGCCGCCTCGGCCTGCACCTCGGGCTCCAGTCCTGCTGCGGCGCGCACCGCCGCCTGGACCAGGCCGGGCCAGCCGCCGGTCAGGGCGCCGAGGGTGTCGGCTAGCCCGGGCGGGGCGAGGGCGACCATCCCGGGCGGGGCATGAACGAGCACGACCGGATCGCCGTGCTCCAACAGCTCGACGGCCCTCGATGACAGCGGCGGCTCGGCCACTGCGTCGCCGATCGCCATGGCCCGGATTGTCCGCCGCGGCCCGTCCCTTGTAAATCCACGGGCGGTCATTGTGATACCAGCGGGTTGGTACGTCGCCTACTGGTGCGACTCGGCCTCGGCCTTCACTCGCGCCAGGGTCTGCGCCATCCCCGCGCGCAGCTCGGCGACGAAGGGCTCCTGGCCGCCGAGCGCGACCTTGGTCAGCACCCGCGAGAGCGCCGAGATGCCGTTGGGCGTCTCCCGCCGGTGGGTGACCAAGGTGCCACCGTCGTCGGTGGGCCCGAGCTGGAAGGACCAGATCGTGCCGTTCTCCGTGACCCGGAAGGCGAAGTCGGCGTGGGGCTGGAAGCGGACGACCTTCGCGGTGGTCGGCCAGCGCTTCCAGCCCTGGCGGTTGAGGTTGACGAACCGGGTGCCGAGCCGTAGCGGCCCGCCGAGCACCACGGTCTTGACGACCTGAGGGCTCCACTCGTTCATCCGCTTCACGTCGGTGACCAGCGCCCAGACCTGCGCGGGCGTCGCCTCGATGGTGATGGTGGTCTGCAGTTCGTCGTCCCGTTCGGGAGCGTGAGCATCAGTCATGGTCGAAGGTTACTTGCCAGTAGTGGCAAGCGGAACCGACCAGCCGAAACATTCCGCGGCTAGGGTCCCGCCCATGCAGGGCACTCGTCGTCGCTCCGCCTTCACCGCTCGCCTGGTCAACTCGACACCCGGGGAGCAGCCACACGTCATCGACGACATCCGGCGAGCGATCCTCTCCGGCGACGAGCCCCCCGGGACGCTGATCCCGATCGACGCGGTGGCCGGCTTCTTCGGCGTCAGCCAGATCCCGGTCCGCGAGGCGCTCAAGGTGCTCACCGGCGAGGGACTGGTCGACCACACCCCCAATATCGGCTACAGCGTCGCGAAGCTGACCTTCACCGAGTTCCGCGAGCTGTACGACGTCCGAGCGGCGCTGGAGGCGGCCGCGCTGCGCGAGGCGGTCGTGCACGCCACCTCGATCGACGACGAACTGCTCACCGAGTCCAATGCGGCGATGGCCGCGACGATCGCCGCCGGCGACGAGCGGTCCT
Source organism: Nocardioides sp. (assembly GCF_047607185.1). Lineage (GTDB taxonomy): Bacteria > Actinomycetota > Actinomycetes > Propionibacteriales > Nocardioidaceae > Nocardioides. The sequence continues at coordinate 38,741 of NZ_JASGDQ010000143.1, forward strand.
ACCACCTGGAGTCGCGCCGCTTCCACGTCGCGCTGCTGCGGCCTTCGCGGATGGACCGGCTGGTGCACATGTACGAGGCGGCCTGGAATATCACCGAGCCGGCCCGGCCGATGGCCCGAGTCTCCGCCGACGGCCGGGTGCTGTTCCACGACGACCACGACCGGATGCTGGCCGCCTATGTCGCCCGCGACGCCGACCGGCTGGTCACGGAGTCGGCGACCCACTTCGAGCATCTCAAGGCGGCCATCGAGGCACTCCGGGACGACCCCGACCTCTTCCGCCAATAGCGCGAGTCGGCAGAAGTGCTGGTCCAGAACCCGCCGAGTCGGCAGAAGTGCAGGTGGTTGTGCACAGGGGTCTGTGGACGATTCCCGCACTTCTGCCGAC
>NZ_JASGDQ010000144.1:0-59015 GCF_047607185.1 Nocardioides sp.
GGGGTTCTCCTGCTGGCTGGGGGTGGGGGACTTTTGGGCGGGGGGGGGGGGGGGCGGGGGGGCGGGGGGGGGGGGCGCCCCGGCCCCCCACGACAGCGGCACGAAGCCGCTCAGCCATCGTGACCGGGCCGAGGCCGGGGACTACGTCGCGCTCGGTGACTCCTACTCCGCGGGCGAGGGCGCTTTCGACTACCTCCCCGGCACCGATGAGGACGACAATCAGTGCCACCGCAGCGCCCACGCCTATGGCAGCCAGGTCTACGACGGTGGCGACTTCGCCGGCGACTTCGTCTTCGGCGCCTGTAGCGGCGGCGTCGTGGCGGACTACTACGGCAACAACACCAGCGGCAATGCCGGTGAAGGGCCACAACGCGACCAGATCACCGACGACACCTCGCTGATCACCATCAGCATGGGTGGCAACGACTTCGGCTTCGCCACGGTGCTGGAATACTGCGTCAGGCACAACTGCGACACCGAGGAATACCGACAGCAGCTCGAGCAGACCGTCGCCGCCACGCAGCAGCAACTGGTCGCGATGTATCAGGACATGCGCGATCGGGCCGGCCCCGACGCCGTCATCGTCGTGGTCGGCTATCCCCACCTGTTCGTCGAGAGCGGCGACCACGACGTGAGTTATTCCTCGACCATCACCGGGGAGGAGCGACAGTTCCTCAACGAGGTGGCCGACATGGCCGACCAGGCCATTCAAGACGCCATCGGGCAGGCCAATGCCGGCGTCGAGTTCGTCGACATCCGCGACGACTTCGCCGGCCACGAGGTCGGCAGCGACGACCCCTGGATCCACGACCTCGACATCGAGTGGGACTGGTTCAACACCCACCCGGCCGCCTCCAGCTTCCATCCGACCGCGGCCGGTCAGTCGACCATCGCCGACGCGGTCAACGAGCAGATCGACGAGGGGCCATGATCGTCATGATGAAGCGACTCGTCCCCGTCGTACTGCTGCTCGCCCTGGCGGCCTGCGGCTCCGAGCAGTCCGCCACCGACTCCCCGGAGCCCGGCTCCTCTCCCGCCAGCACCGAGCGCTCCCCGGACGACCGCGCTACCGCGACCACCGGCGGCGAGGCCGCCGCCTGGATCCTCGCCGAGGACCGGCTGCCGGCCGGCTGGCGCTATGCCACGGGCCAGCAGCATCTCGGCGTACCCTCGCTATGCGGAGTGACGCTGGAGCCGCCGCACCTGGCCAGCGTGGCGACCCAGCGGTTCACGATGGCCTGGGAGGGACCCTTCGTGGTGCAGTACTCCTTCGTCTCCGACGACGCCGACGCGGTCGAGTCGCTGATGGCCGACTGGGTCGAGCAGGGCTCGTCCTGCACCACCACCCAGGTCTCCGGCGGCACGCTGGCGGTCAACCCGATCTCCGACATCCCGGCAGTCGGCGCGGACTTCGCGGCGCTCCACGGCGAGGCCACCGGGGGGCAGGCGCGCGACTACATCGCCTTCCGCGACGGCTCCCAGATCACCGTGCTGGTCGGCTACGGCCTCGGGTCCATGCCGAGCCACGCCGACCTGGCCGCCATCGCCGCGGCGATCACGTCACGCTGAGGACCGGCCGATATCGCGATTGCGCCGCGCTACGATCGACAGGTCGCCGCGAGACGACCCCGCGTGACAAGAGAGAGCAGATGCAGGTCTCGAACTCCACGATCCAATTGCGCCACCTGGCGTCCTTCGTGGTCACGGCCGAAGAGTTGCACTTCACCCGCGCGGCCGCCCGACTCCACGTCGCGCAGCAGACGCTGAGCCAGCAGATCCGCCAACTCGAGGACGGCCTCGGCGTGGTCCTGTTCGACCGCAACACCCGCAAGGTCGAGCTCACCGAGGCGGGAGCGGCGTTCTACAAGCGCTGCACCGAGCTCCTCGCAACCTTCGAGTCCGCCTACATCGAGGCACACCGGGCGGGCAGCAAGGAGACCGAGAGTATCCGGCTGGCATTCACGCCCTCGTACGCCGACCAGGCGGCCGAGATACGTGCCGCGGTCCTCGCGGTCCGGCCCGGTGTCCGCTTCTCGCTGGTCGAGTGCTGGGCCGAGGAGGCGCTGTCCGGCACCCTCAACGGCACCTACCAGGCGGCCATGATCCACAGCGAGCACGAGCACGCGGGGCTCGCCGCCCAGCCCGCGGGCGCCACCGAGGTCGGCGTCGTGCTCGGTGCGAGCGACCCGCTCGCCGCGGCCGACGTGATCGACCGCGAACTGCTGCTGGACCGAACCCTGACCCTCTGGCCGCGTGAGCTCTCGCCGCACATGTTCCTCAGCATGGAGGAGCTCTTCGACGAGCACTTCGCGCGAGGCGCCTACTACGAGTTCGAGACGTTCGCGCGGGGCCTCTTCCTCGATGACGACAAGGCGACCCAGATGATCATCGACAACACCGCCTTCACCCCGGCGGTGCGGCATCAGCTCCGGCTGACCGACCCGACCTTCGTGTGGCGCCCGATGGCGCCGCGCGGCGAGATGCCGGCCCACCTGGTGTATCGGGCCGACGCGGTCAGCAAGGGCTCCGGGGTCAGCGTCGTACTCGAGGCCGCCGCGGACCTCTGGGGCGTCCCTGCTGATTAGCCTGGCGATGGTGATCGCACCAGCTCGGCGACCGCCGGCTCGGCCAGCTCCCCGGTCGCGACGGATGCCCGCAGCGCACGCTTGTTGAACTTCCCGACCCCGGTGCGCGGGATGTCGGAGACGAACACGAAGCGCTCCGGCACCCACCACCGCGCGACGCGAGCGAGCAGGTGCTCGCGGAGTTCCTCAGGCGTGACCGTCTCGCCGTCACGGACGACGACGCACGCGAGTGGGCGCTCTTCCCACTTCGGGTCGGGCACCGAGATCACCGCGACCGCGGCGACAGCCGGGTGCGCGCTCAGCTGGTTCTCCAGCTCGACCGAGGAGATCCACTCACCCCCGGACTTGATGACGTCCTTGGCGCGATCGACGATCTGGAGGAAGCCGTCGGGCGTGAGCGTGGCGACATCCCCGGTGCGCAGCCACCCGTCGTGGAACCGGACCTCCCCCGAGTCGTCGTCGTAGTAGGCCGCCGCGATCCACGGCCCGCGGACCTCGAGCTCGCCGCTGCTGCTGCCGTCGTGCGGCACGAGCTGGTCGAACTCGTCGACCAGCCGGAGGTCGACCCACGGGACAGCCCGGCCCTGGGTGGTGCGGTAGCGCCAGACGTCCTCACCGGTTACCCCGGCGGGCGCGCGGGACACCGTACAGACCGGGCTGGTCTCGGTCATCCCCCAGGCCTGGATGACCGACACCCCGTGGCGGTCCTCGTAGGCGCGCATTAGTGTTTCGGAGACCGCGGACCCGCCACAGAAGCACTCCCGCAGGCTGGACAGGTCGGTGCCGTTCGCGTCGACGTAGGCGAGCAGATCGGAGTAGACCGTGGGCACGCCGCCCATCACGGTGGCCCGGTAGCGCTCGATGATCCCGGCGATCGCCGGCGGTCGCAGGTCGCGTCCGGGCAGCACGATGTCGGCATCGATCAGCACCGACGCGTAGGGCAGGCCCCAGGCATTGACGTGGAACATCGGCACCACGGCCAGGACCCGGTCGCCGCGGCGCAGGGCGAACGAGTCGACGCCGAGCAGCGACGACGCGTGCAGCGCGATCGAACGGTGCGAGTAGAGCACGCCCTTGGGGTTGCCGGTCGTGCCCGAGGTGTAACAGAGCGCGGCCGCCTGGGTCTCGGCGAGTTCGGGGAAGTCGAAGTCCTCCTCCGAGGCTGCCGCCAGCAGGGCGGCGTAGGTCGTCACGCCCGGCAGGTCGCCCGTGTCGAGACCGTCGAGGTCGCCGCACACCACGACGTGTCGCAGGTGCGTGAGCTGGTCGGCGATCGACACGAGCGCCGGCACGAGGTCGGGCGCAATGAAGATTGCCCGGTCCTGGGCGTGGTTGATCACGTAGACGAGTTGCTCCGCGAAGAGCCGGACGTTGACCGTGTGCAGGACCGCTCCGTAGGCCGGTACGCCGACGAAGAGCTCGAGGTGCTCCAAGGTGTTCCAGGTGAAGGTGCCGACCCGCTCCCCCTCCACGATGCCGAGGGAGCGAAGCCCGTGCGCGAGACGGTGCAGCCGACGGTCGACCTCCCGGTAGCCGAATCTCATCGGCAGGCCGGACTCGTCGAGGTGCTCGAGCGAGACCACCTGGCCGCTGTTGGTCGCCAGATGCTTGCGGATGTGGTCGACCGTCAGCCGGTAGTCGTCCTGCATCAAGCTCGACAAGGCGCTCACTTCGCGGTCCACCCGCCGTCGACGACGACCGCCGCGCCCGTCATGAAGCTCGAGGCGTCGCTGGCCAGGAACAGGCCCACGCTGACGACCTCCTCCGGCCTGCCGAAACGTCCGGTGAGGTGCCCGTTGGCCAGGGCGTCCCAGACGGCCTTCGCCATGTCGTCGGGCATGGTGGCCACGAAGTTCCGCGGCATCTGGGTGTCGATGGCACCTGGACAGATGGCGTTGACGCGGATCCGCGGCGCCAGATCGATCGCCGCGGTCTTGGTCAGTAGCACCACCGACGCCTTCGCCGAACAGTAGGCCGCCATCCCATCCATTCCGGCAAGCCCGCCGGCGGAGGCGATGTTGACCACCGAGCCACCCTCGCTCATCAGCGGAACGAGCTCGCGCATCATCAAGAAGGTGCCCTTGGAGACGACGTCGTGGACGCGGTCCCAGTCCTCCTCGGTGGTGTCGAGCAGGTGCTTGCCGAGGACGACGCCCGCGTTGTTGTAGAGCACGTCGAGGCGACCATGACTCTCACGCACGTGATCGGCCAGCCCCACGATGCTCTCGCGCCGGGTGACATCGACCCGGACGAAGGTGAAGTCGTGCCCGTCGCCGCAGAGCTCGGCCTCGAGCTTCTCGCCGGGCTCGGCGTCAAGGTCGACACCGATCACGGTGGCGCCGTTCTCGCAGAACCTCCGGGCCGCCAGCGCGCCCATGCCACCGGTCGCGCCGCTGACGACGGCGATCTTGTCCTTGAGCTTCATCGGATCTCCTCATGAGGAAATGGGTGGTGTGCCGTCCGGCGCGCAGGCTCGGACCCGAGCGCCGGACGGCGGGGCGGCGGGGCGGCGGTGTCAGAGCGTGTTCGAGAACTCGCTCTCAGGCGGGCGACTACTGGGTGGTCCAGCCCCCGTCGACGGCCATGGTCAGGCCAGTCACGAACGAGGCGGCGTCCGAGACGAGCCAGGCCGCGGCCTCGGCGATCTCCTGCGGCAGTCCCATGCGGCCGATCGGCGCGGCGGCGCCGAGCGCGTCGAAGATCGGCTGTGGCGCGCCGGGCGAGATCTCCTCGGCCATCCCGTCGACCATCGGCGTCGCGATCGCGCCCGGGCAGACGGCGTTGACGCGGACGCCGGCCGCGGAGTTCTCGATCGCGGCGGCCCGCGTCAGCCCGGCGACCGCGTGCTTCGTGGCGACATAGGCCGCGCATCCGGGGTAGCCGACGAGGCCGAAGGTCGAGGACGTGTTGAGGATGGCGCCCTTCCCGAGCGGCAGCATATGCGCCAGCTCGGCCTGCATCGCCAGGAAGACACCCCGCAGGTTGACCGCGACGACCCTGTCGAAGTCCGCGAGCGGGTAGTCGGCGACGCCCTTGGTCGGGCCGGGGATGCCGGCGTTGTTGTAGGCGAAGTCGAGCTGGCCGTACTGCGTCAGGGTGCCCTGGATCAGTCCGTGGATCTGGGCCTCCTGCGAGACGTCGGCGGCAAGGAAGAACGCCTCACCGCCCTCCCCGCGGATGATCTCGACGGTCTCCCTGCCGCCTTCCACGTTGATGTCGGAAACCACGACCGCGGCGCCCTCGCGGGCCATCACGCGTGCGGACTCCCGGCCGATGCCCGAGCCCGAGCCGGTCACGAACCCGACCTTGTTCGTCAGAAGGCTCATCGCGCGGTCCACCCTCCGTCGACGGCGATCGCCGTACCGTTCACGAACGTCGAGTCGTCGCCGGCCAGGAAGAGCGCCAGCGTGGCGACCTCCTCGGGCTGGCCGAGGCGGCCGAGCAGGTGCTCGGCTTCGAGGCCCTTCCAGACCGCGTCGCGGTCCTCCGGCGGGAGCGCCCCGACCACGTTGCGAGGCATCGGGGTGTCGATGCCGCCGGGACAGATCGCGTTGACGCGGATCTCCGGCGCGAGGTCGCAGGCGACCGCCTTGGTGAAGTTGACGATGGCACCCTTGGCCGCGCAGTACGCCGCCTCGTTCGCGCCACCGACGAGGCCCAGGGACGAACCCATGTTGATGATCGAGCCGCCCTCGCCCATGAGCGGCGAGAGCGCCCGGATCATCAGGAAGGTGCCGCGAACCGACACGTTCATGACCAGGTCCCACTCCTCCTCGGTGGTGTCCTGGACGCCCTTGGCGACCAGGACACCGGCGTTGTTGTGCAGCACGTCGAGGCGTCCGTGGCGCTCGCGCACAAGGTCAGCCAGTGCCTGGGCGGTCGCCGCCTGGGTCACGTCGCCGGCCACGAAGGTGAAGTCGTAGCCATCCCCGCTGAGCTCGGCGGCCAGCTTCTCGCCGGCCTCGTCGTCGATGTCGCTGCCGATCACGACGGCGCCGTGCTCGAGGTACGTACGGGCGGCCACCCGCCCGATCCCGCCGGTCACTCCCGTAAGGACGATGACCTTGTCGGTCAGGTCGGTTGTCATGCGATGGTCTCCTTCATCTCGTGGGCGAGGCTGAACTGGGCCATGGCCTTCAGTCCCTCCATCGGGTCGGGGAATGTCGGCTCGTCTCCGAGCTGCTGGTAGACGGAGGCGAAGTTGACGATCAGGCGCTCGGACTCGCCCCAGGTCGGCCACATCCCGTTCGAGGTCACGTACTCCGCGGCCTCCCAGGGGGTGAGGCCCTTCTGGCGCAGCTCGCCGCCGAGCTCGACGAGAGTGACGAAGTAGTCGCGGAGACGGCGCACGTCCTCCTGGGTCGCCATCGGTCCGTGACCCGGCACGATCGTCTCGGGGTTCCAGCCGAGGATCAGGTCGCACGCGTCGACCCAGCGCGACGGGGGCCCGGCCCAGATCACCGGGTGCGAGCCATTGAAGACGATGTCGCCGGCGAAGACGGCGCCGTCCTCGGGCACGTAGGCGATGACGTCGCCGGGTGTGTGCGCCGGGCCGACCTGGAACAACTCGACGCTCTTGGTGCCGACGGTGACGGTCAGCCTGTCGACGAACGTCTCGGTCGGCAGCACCAGGTCGATGTCGTCGAAGGTGAATGCCCCGAAGTTGCGCTTGAGGAAGGTGCCGAGGTCCCCGAGATCGGCCGCGTTGGCGAGCAGCTGGCTGTAATCGGAGGGCTGGACGCCGTTCGTCATCGCGTCGGTGGCGGCCGCCGACGCGATGATCCGGGCACCGGGCACGAGCTGGTTTCCGTGCGTGTGGTCACCGTCGTTGTGGGTGTTGATCAGCGTCTCGATCCGCGCCGACGCCGGCGTCGCCTCGGCGAAGGCCGCGAGCATCTGCCGGGTGAGCGTGAGGTCGAAGAGAGTGTCGACCAACAGGGAGACCCCTTCCGAGGTCACCAGGCCGGCGTTGCTCCAGCCCCAGGAGCCGCCCTCCTGCAGGTAGGCGTAATCGCCGGAGCCGAGGTCGACCAGCCTGCCGTCGGTGTTCTTGCCTGTCATCGCGTCACCTTGTTCCTGAGCGTTCCAACACGCTCGATCTCGAGCTCGATGACGTCGCCGTCCTCGAGGAACCGTCCTTGCTCCAGTCCGCATCCGGTGCCGACCGTGCCTGAGCCGAGGACCTCGCCGGGATGCAAGGTCTCGGACTGGGAGACGAAGGCGATGACCTCCGACCAGTTGAACTGCATGTCGCCGCTGGACCCGGAGCCCCACTCCTCGCCGTTGACCCGGGCGGTCATCTGCAGGTCGTAGGGGTCGCCGATCTCGTCTCGCGTCACGATCCAGGGACCGAGCACGTTGCTGGTGTCGAAGTCCTTGCCCTTGCAGGGACCCATGCCGACCGGCGCCATCCGCATCTGGATGTCGCGGGCGGATACGTCGTTGAAGATCGTGAAGCCAAAGACGTGGTCGAGCGCGTCGTCGGCCGAGATGTCCTTGCCGGTGCGGCCGATGATGCAGCCCAGCTCGAGCTCGAAGTCGAGCATGTCGGTGTACGCCGGCCGCACGATGTCGGTGTCGTGACCGACCACGGTCGAGGGGTTGCCGCGGTAGTAGGTCGGGAACTCGTACCAGGCCGGCGGCACGGGGCGGTCGTTGCCCGTCAGGCGAGACTCCTGGGCCAGGCAGTTGCGCACGTGCTTCTCGAAGAGCAGGAAGTCACGGATCTGCCGCGGCCGAGGCAGCGGGGCTGCGAGCCGGGTCGTGGACAGCGGGAGCCGGTCGGGGTCATCCGCACCGACGACGAGGCCGGCGAGCGTCTCGAGCGCGGCCGGCCCTGCCTCGATCAGCGCCTGCATGCTGGCCAGCGCGGGCAGGTCGCTCCCCTCGGCCCGCCGGTGCGCGGACCGGGCATCGACGACTTGGTCGTGGTCGGTGTCGACTACGCCGAGGCGTTCCTCCCCGTCGGCGAGGTAGGTCGCTAGTTTCATCGGTGGTGCTCCCTTGCTGAAGTGGTGAGAGTCGGGGCCGGTCAGGCCGCGATGGGGACCTCGGGCGCCGGCGGTCGGGTGTTCACCCACCGGCGCGCCCGGGCGCCACGCAGGAGGTGGGGTGCGGCGAGGATCGCGATCGCGGCCAGCAGCGCGCCGCTGATCAGGTCGGAGGCGTACGACGGCGCGGCGACGACGGCGAGCGTCTCCTTCAGCAGGGCGAGGGAGAGCACTCCCGCGGCCGCGCCGAGCGCCGTGCCCTGTCCACCGGAGAGGGCGACCCCGCCGATGAGCACGGCCGTGATCGCGAAGACCAGGCTGGGGAAGCCGCCGTACGCCGGACTGGCACTGGAGAGGCTGTAGCCGAGCAGGGCGCCGGGCACCGCGGCGAGGACGGCCGCGACCATGAAGGTCGCGATCAGCATCCGGCGTACCCGTACCCCGGCCACCCGGCTCGCGCGACGGTCGCCGCCGATGGCACGCAGGTCGCGGCCCCAGCGGGTGAAGCGAAGCACCACGCCGACCAACACGAACAGCGCGATCGCGATCAGGCTGCGCCGCGATAGGACGGTGAGGATCACCGCGTCGAGGTTCAGGCCGACCTCATAGTTGAGGTAGGGCACGCTCGCATTGTCGGAGATCACCAACAGCAGTCCGGACACCGCGATGTAGGAGCCAAGGGTGACCGAGACCGAGTTGAGTCCGCCGATCGTGACGAGCAGTCCGTTGACCAGCCCGACCGTCGCGGCGACCGCGACCGCGACCAGCACCCCGGTCAGCGGCGAGTCGGCGCCGGTCTTGACCGCCAGCATGGCTCCGAGGCCGTAGAGGGCGGCGAGCGAGAGGTCGAACTCGCCGGCGAGCATCAGCAGCGCGAGGCCGAGCGCGAGCGGCGCGTAGGTCGCGAAGCTCTGGCCGATGTTGAAGAGATTGATGCTGGAGACCTCATAGCCCATCACCGGCGGGATGACCGTGAAGCAGAGCGTGAAGACGACCAGGAGGACGTAGGGGAACGCGGCGCCGAGTTGGACGGCACGCAGTCGGTTGATCATCGGGCCTGCTCCTTGCTGCTGGTCGCGAAGACGAAGACGATGACGAGCAGACCAGTGGCCAGGAGCCGTACGCCGGCCGAGTAGTCGCGCAGCAGCAGTAGGTCGCTGAGCGTCGCGATCACGAGGACGCCGAGGAGCGTGCGCGGGATGGAGCCCCGGCCGCCCGCGATGGCGTTGCCGCCGACGACGGCCGCGGCGATCGCGTCGAAGGTCAGCGTCGCGAGGTCGTTGACGGTGGCCGACTGGGTCGAAGCGGCCTGGACGACCCCGGCGAAGCCGGTGCAGGCACCGGCGATCGCGAAGGCGATCACCGTGGTGAGCACGACCGGGAGCCCCGCGGCGTACGCCGCCGGTGGACTCTTGCCGAGGAAGTAGAGGGTGCGCCCCCACACGGTCCGGGTCAGCAGCGCGTGCAGGACCACGGCGGAGGCGGCGAGCAGGTAGACCCCGGCTGGGATCCCGAAGACGGTGTCGGCGAGGAACTTGTAGCTGGTGACCTCCGGTGCGACTCGCACGCTGCTGCCATTGGTGATCATCGTCGCGACGGCAGCCTGGAGCGAGCCCGCCCCGATGGTCACCACGATCGGGTTGGCCCCCCAGGCACCGATGGCGAAGCCCTGCAGGGCATAGGCGCCGGCGCCCGCGAGCAGGGCGACGACGAGAGCCACCACGACGCCGTAGTCGAGCGCGGCCAGGAAGACCATGGCCGCGCCGGCCGCGGTCACGCTGGCCGACATCGAGAAGAGGTTGCCGCCGAGCATCACGATCGTCGCACCGAGGGCGCCGAAGCCCGTGATCGCGACCGCAGCCAGGATCGCGCGGCCGTTGTCGAGGGTCGCGAAGCCGTCGGTCGTGATCATTCCGTAGACGAGGAGCACCGCGAGGACCGTCGTGACGACGAGCATCCGCTTGTTGGCGAGCACCTTCCGCACCCGGCTCGGAGGTGCGTCAGCCGGAGCTCGGGCAGGGCGTTCGAGCACGCTAGACATGGCTGGCCTCCTGGGCGCCTGCGTTCGCCATCTCCGCCAGGACGAGGTCGGCGGTGACGGCGGAGGTGTCGTGGATCCCGACGAGGCCACCTGCGGCCATCGTCACGATGGTGTCGGCGAGGTCGAAGAGCTCGTCGATCTCGGTCGAGGCGAAGACGACGACGCACCCGGCCGCGGCCGCGTTCTTGAGCAACCGGTGGATGTCGGCTCGGCCCGCGACGTCGACCCCACGGGTCGGCTCGTCGAGCAGCAGGACCCGCGGCGTGGTCTCGTCGAGCGAGCGGCCGATGAGCACCTTCTGCTGGTTGCCGCCGGAGAGGTCGCCGACCGCCGCGACCATCTTGGCCGCAGCGACGCCGACCACCCCGGCCCGCTCGTCGGCCAGGCGACGCTGTCCTCGACGGCTGAGCACCCCGAGGCGCGAGAAGCGGGACATGCTGGTGGCGGTGATGTTGTTGCGCACCGTGTCGGCGAGGAAGAGGCCCTCGGCGCGCCGGTCACCAGGCACGAAGCGCACGCCGGCGCTGCGGGCCCGAGTCGGCGAGCCGAGCGGGCTGACCCCGTCGACGGTGACCGAACCGCGCGCCTCGGGGACCAGCCCGCCGAGGGCACGGATGACGTCGTCCGCCCCCGACCCGACCTGGCCGGCGAGCCCGACGACCTCGCCCGATCGGACGGTGAGGCTGACCGGATCGAGCCGGCCGGGGATCTCCAGCCCGTCGAGCCGCAGCTCGAGCGGGCCGGCCGGCGTACCGTCCCGGTGCGCGGCGTCGCCGGAGTCGACCACGCCCGCCTCACCGAGGATGAGCTGGACCAGGCCACCACGATCGAGCTGGTCGACCCGGTGGGTGCCACGTAGCAGGCCGTCGCCGAAGACCAGGACCCGGTCGCACAGGTCGAGGACCTCGCCGAGGCGGTGCGAGACATAGAGGACGCTGCGGCCCTGCGCGCGGACCTGGCGGACGGCGGCGAAGACTCGCTCGATCTCGGCGTTCGACAGTGTCGCGGTCGGCTCGTCGAGGATCAGCAGCTGCGCGTCGCGAGCCAGCACCCGCCCGATCTCGACCAGCTGGCGCTCCCCGATCCGCAGCTGGCGCAGCGGCGTGGCCGGCTCCAGGTGGCCGAGCCCGAGCTGGTCGAGGATCTCCCGGCAGCGGGCCCGACGCTCCCGCTTACCCCCGACGAGCGGCACCTCACGGTGCCCGAGGTACATATTCGCCTCGATCGAGAGCTGCGGGACGAGTGCGAGCTCCTGATCGACGATCGAGATGCCGGCCTTCTGGCCGTCGAGCGTGCTGCCGAAGCCGACGACCTCGCCGCGGACCCGGAGCTCGCCGCTGTCGGGGCGCTCGAGACCGGTGAGCAGCTTGACGAAGGTGCTCTTGCCCGCTCCGTTCTGGCCGCAGATGCCGACGACCTCGCCCGGGGCGATGCTCACCGACACCCCGCGCAGCGCCCTGACGGCGCCGTACGTCTTGGTCAGGTCGGTCGCCTGGACCAGGGGGACTCGCGTGGGGTCTCCCGGGACGGCGGCACCGGAACGGACCGGGTTCAGGGGTGACATGTCAGTACTCACACCGCGAGGCCTCGTCGATATTGTCGGCGGTCACCGTGTACTGCTTCGTGTACTGGACCTTCTCCTGGTCCTCGCCCTTGAGCAGCTTGATCACAGCATCGGCGGCGGCGTTGGCCTCATCGACCGGGCCCTCGGTACCGGTGCCATAGAGCTCGTCGGCCTTGATCGCCACCGGCCCGGAAGGCGAGCAGTTCGCCGAGGTGATGATGATGCCCTGGTCCTTGACCCCGAGCTTGAGACCGGCCTGCTTCACCGCCTGGATCGCGCCGGGAGCCATATAGTCGGCCTGGGCGTAGATACCGTCGATGCCGCCCTTGGATGCGTACTGGGCGAGGAGCTGCTGGGTCAGCGTCTGGGTCTTGGCCGCATCCCAGCTGCCGTCCTCGACGGCGACCAATTGGTATTCCGGGTTCTTGGCGAGCGTGTCCTTGAACGCCGCCAGCGTGTCGACGACGACGCCATTCGTGGCGGGGCCCGTGATCGCAATGATGTTGCCCGAGTCGTGCCCGGCCTTCTTGAGACCTTCGACGAGGAGGCTGGCGGCGTTGTCGCCCATCTCGGTGTATCCGGCGAGGACGTTGACGTCGATCACGGACTGCGCTGCGGGCTCCTGCTTGGACACGACGTTGACGATCTTGATCCCGGCCTGGTGGGCCCGGAGGATCGCGGGCACGGCGCCGTTCGGGTCCGCCGGACCGATCATCAGCACATCCGGCTTCTGCGCGATGAGCTGGTCGATGTGCTGGTTGTCCTCGACCTGGTCGAAGTTCGACGTCAAGACCGTGACGTCGATGCCCTCGGCCCCGAGTCGTTCCTTGATGGTGTCGATGTACTTGGCGCACCACGCGTTGGACTCCGCGCAGAACTGGAAGCCGACCTTCTTGCCCGCCAGCGAGTCGCTGCCGCCGGCAGCAGATCCACCGCTGCTGGAATCGCTGCTGTTGCCACAGGCGGCGGTGAACATGAGCGCTGAGGCGGCGAGCGCCGTCGCGAACTTGCTGCGTACGTTCATGGACTTACTCCTATTTATTTCGGATAGGCCGAGACCGCCGCAGGACGAGGGCGTGCTGCGGTAGAGCGGGCACCCCGGATGGGTGCGGCGTGGAGGGATCGGCGCTGGCCTGAGGACCGGCGGGTTCGCCGCCGGCTACCGGGTCAGCGCTGCACGTCGAAGTCGGAGACGACGCGTTTGCTCATCGAGTCACGGAAGGTCCGAGCCGACCACGGATAGAGGGACGGCGTCCCGGAGACGTCCTGATACCAGCTGACGCAGTCCGCGCCCCAGGTCGTCTCCTTGATCTTCACCCGCTGGTGCGCGGTGAATCGATCGACTGCGGCGGTCGTGGGTGCCGCATTCTCGTACTCTCCCCGCGCCCAGGCCTCGATCCAGCGGACCGCGTACCGGCTCTGGTGCTCACCGGAGAGGACGAAGCTGAAGTGGCCGAACGGGCTGTGTGGCCCGCCCAGCATGAAGAAGTTCGGGAAGCCGTCGAGGGCGACCGACTCGTAGGTGCGGTAGCCGTCCTTCCAGAGCTCCTCGACGGTGGCACCATCACGGCCGACCAGACCGAGGCGGCGGATGAACGCGTTGGCGTCGTACCCGGTGGCGACGATGAGGAGATCGAGCTCGTGCAGCGTGCCGTCGGCGGTCCTGACGCCCTCGGGAACGACCTCGACGATGCCGTCGCGAACCAGGTGGGCGTTGGGCCGCTGGATCATCTGGTAGTACTCCGACGACACGATCAGGCGGCGGCAGCCCGGCGGGTAGTCCGGGGTCAGCTTCGCGCGCAGCTCGGGGTCGGGGACGGCGGCCTCGAGGAAGTCGCGCGGCATCTGGACGAAGGCGTCCTGGCCGGGACCGGGCTCGGTGAAGCCCTCACCGAAGGCGTCCTGCGCCTCCTCGTAGAACTTGAACGTGCGCTTGGACAGGCCCGGCACGAAGCGCTGCGCGAGCTTCCACGACCGGCGATAGGGCCTCTTGTCCATCGGGACCATCCACTGCGGCGTCCGCATGAAGTGGACGAGTTCCTGGACGTCGGGCGTGATCGCCGCGACCACCTGGGTGCCGGTCGAGCCGTTGCCGATGACGCCGACGCGCTTGCCGGCCCAGCGAGTGGAGTCGTCCCACTCGGCGGTGTGCACGACCTTGCCGGCGAAGGTGTCGAGGCCCTTGATGTCGGGGTGGTTCGGGTAGTGCAGGAAGCCGACCGCGCTGATCAGGAAATCGAAGCGACCCAGGTCGCGGTCGCCGGACCAGACCTGCCACTCGGTGTCTTGCCAGCGGGCGGCGGTGATCGGCGTGCGGTATTGGATGAAGTCGTCCATCCGCTCCTTGGCCGCCACCTTCTCGATGTAGGCCTGGATCTCGCTGCCCGGCGAGAAGGTCATCGACCAGTCCGGGTTCGGGGCGAAGCTCCATGCGTAGTAGCGCGAGGGGACGTCGCAGGACAGTCCCGGGTAGTGGTTGTCGCGCCAGGTGCCGCCGACGTTGTCGGCCTTCTCGAAGATGGTGAAGTCGGTCATCCCGGCCCGCTTGAGCCGGATGCCCAGACCGAGACCGGAGAAACCGGCGCCGATGACGGCGATGCGCGGCTGACGCGCGATCCCAGTGCCCCGTGCGGTGGCTCGGCGGGTGCCCGTTGTCTCTCGGACCTGTGACATCGACATCGAAATCTCCCTCGGTGACTGGTGGCCGCCCTGTTCGGTGTGACGGTGCTCACATGGACCGTATGCGGGTCGATCTCGTCGGGTCCAACAGGACTTGACGGTCGATTGACCGTGATTTCTTGTTGCCCCAGAAAGGTGGTCTGACCTGGGAAGACCGCGTCGTCGAGCCAGGCCTGGAGGGCCGTCAGGAGACGGTCCAGCCCAGGCACTCGGCTGTCCAGTGTCGCGTTGCCGTCGACACCGCCAGGTCGCCCTGACCGTGCGGATTGTTCAGAAGCGGAGGACTCTCAGAGTCCGTAGAGGGCGAGCAGGTTGCCGTCGAGCTCGATCTGCGGATCCTCGTTCGGATCGGTCCAGGCGACCTGCTCTTTCCCCTGGAGGTAGTGGTTCGGCACCGGGGTGACCGGTGCCGAGGCGGTGCCCGCGAGCACCGCCTGGATGTTCTCGACAAGCTTGGCCAGCGAGGAGCCGTTGAACTTGGCGTCCAGCAACGCCTTGGGCGTGCGGGGGTCGGTTCCGACCGCGACGTTCAGCGTCGCGCCCGTGTTCTTCGCGTTCTGCACGACGCCGAGCGCCGCTTGAAACACAACGTCGGCCGACTGCGCCACCGCGTCCGGCTGTCTGGTCCTTTCGAGTCGGCGCCGGAGTCAACCCCGCGTACTGGTCGCTCCGTCGTAGTGGGTGAGACGAAGTGCGAGCCAGAAGGAACACGATGAACACTCTGAAGAACGATCTTGAACGAGCGATCCCCCGTTTCGACACCACAAGCGAGGGCATGGCGGCCCTGACGCGTGAGGGCAAGCAGGCGCTTCGGCGGCGGCGCGCACGAGTGGGTGGGGCGGTGACCACGAGCGGACTTGCGGTTGCCGGGATCGCGATGGCCGCAAGCGCGATGTTCGCTCAGAGTGGGCAGCAGGACACGAACGCGACGCGAGGTGGTGCGGCGACGGCACCTCGGACCGCGACACCGTCCCAGCTGGTCGAGGCCGATTTCAGCTTGGCGAGTCTGCAACTGGTTGCGGACGCCTGCGGTGAGGTCACGCTCGACCCCGGCAGCAAGACGCTAACCAGCGGCGGGCAGGCAGTGAACGCGTCCGATGATGCCAGCGGCGATGGGTGGTCTGCGGCCGAGTATGCCTGTGGGTCGGACATCATCCGTATCGTTCAGGCTGACGGCCGCAGTCTCGTCGGTCGCTACCCGGCGAGTGAGGGTGGGTCGCTCAGCACATGGGCCGAAGACAACGTGGAGCGTCTGCAGCAGTGAGCCGGGATGCGGCGTTCACGTCTTTTGTCGAAGCACGCAGAAGCCACTTGCTCAGGGTCGCGTTCGCACTCACTGGCGACAGGAGTGCAGCCGAGGATCTTCTCCAGACAGCTTTGGTGAAGCTCTATGTTGCGTGGCCGCGGTTGCGCCGGCACGAAGCTGCTGAGGCGTTCGTGCGGACGACGATGGTCCGGTCCAACATCGATGAGTCGCGGCGTCCATGGCGGCGTGAAGTCAGTACTGATGTCTTGCCAGAGGTCGTGGCGCAAGAGCCTGAGCGTGAGGACGCCAGCCTCCTCGCGGCACTTCAGCAACTTCCGCCGATGCAGCGGAAGGTCGTCGTGCTCCGCCACTGGCTCGACCTGTCGGTCGACCAGACGGCCAAGGAACTCGGCATTTCGTCAGGGGCGGTTAAGACCCACAACCATCGGGCCATTGCTGCGTTACGGGCAACATGTTCCACCTATGAGGCCAGTCGCCTCTGACGCCGAGGCGACGAGACGGCGGAGCCCCGACTGGGCGGTTGCCCTCTTGCGTCGTCGCAAGCTGGAGCAGCCGTCAAATGACATCGACGCAGTCTTCGCCAGCCGCAACGGAACTTGGCACTTTCCCGGCAACGTCCAGAGTCGGCTGTGGCACATCCGCCAGCTCGATGAGTACGCCGACATCGACGCCGCGAAGGATCAGTTGGGTCACACGTCCAAGACCGTCACCGAGCGGCACTACATCAACCGCCGGCTCGTATTGCCGGACTACCGGGCCGCGACCGAGCGGCTGGCGCCCCGTAGCGATCCCGCAGACGAGTCCGCTATCGGGCTCTGAGAGCCCCTCCGAACCTCCGAACGGCCCGTGGAGCCCACTCCGCATTGCGCGGTGTCCCACGGGCCGTTCTTCGCGTTCTCAGGGGGTCGCAAGGTCCGCTGTCGAGACCGGTCTCAAACTCAAAGTGCGCCCAAAGCCCAGATTTTCGACATCGGAGCCAACACCGCGATTTGTATCACCGCAGGTCAGAGGCACTTTTCGTCAGCAGCGCGACGCATTCGACGTGGTGCGTCATCGGAAACACACCGGCGAGGCTACGCGTGATTGCAGGTGTTTGCGTTCGGCTGCGATCAGCGGCCGAAAACACGAACTGACCTGCGACGATGCCGATTTCAGAACCTGCGCTCGTCGGTCGCCGCTTGCGGGGGCTTGCGAATCAAAGCGAGCCCATTCCGAGCCCTCCTGTCGGCAGGCACCGACGGTCGCAAACGAGCACAGGTTTCGGTGGGGCAGCCCGCCGCACGATAGAATCATGCCAAGAGGTCTGACGCGAAGGAGGTCCCCGTGACTGTCACGAAGAGCGAACGCATCGAACGCGAGCGCGCGGTTGCTGAGGCCATCCACAGTGCCGAGATGGAGGGCCTCACCGTCTCCGAGGCTGCCGTGTCCGACTCTGCCGCCTACGTTGCAGGCAAGATCGACTCCGCCGAACTCGTTGCCCGAGCCCGCGCGCGCTACAAGCTCGACTGATCTTGGCCGACTTCGTCGACCCCTACGTCGACCCCGCGACAGGAATCCTGCGCAACCTCGTCGCCGCAACCACCCAGGAAGCACTCGACCAGATCGAGGCAGACCTCGTCGAAGCCCGCACCGTCGACCTGCCGAAGCAACCGATCAAACGGACCAGCGACCTCACCGAGCTGCGCGCCATCCACCGCTACCTCTTCGCCGACGTCTACGACTGGGCGGGCCAACTCCGCACGGTGGACATCCGGAAGAACGTCGAGGGCTCGGAGTACTTCGTACCGGTGTCCCTGATCGAACGCGCAGCGGGCTTCGCAGCAGGCGAGCTGGCCGAGGACAACTTCCTACGCGGCATGGACCGCGACACCTTCATCGCCCGCCTGGCTCACCACTACGACCAGCTCAACTACATCCACCCCTTCCGAGAGGGCAACGGTCGCACGCAACGCGCATTCTGGGACCGCGTCGCAAGGAATGCCGGCTGGCAGTTGACTTGGCTTTCCGTCACTGGCGAAGTCAACGACCGCGCCTCGCGGGTCGCCTCCGAGACCCAGGATCTCGGACCTCTCATCGCGATATTCCACGAGATCGTCGGTCCGCTCACGTAGCTGATCACGTTCCCGTGCTGCACACCTGTTGTGCATGACACTCTCCATCCACTCCCCGACGAGCTCGTGGCGGCCATCCCGCACCTGCTCGGCTCCCGAAGAGTCGCTCGTGTGGCCGCTGACCTGCGCCGACGTCGATTTCGGACCCTGCGCTCATAATGCCCCGCCCCCGCACGCGCTCGGCGCGAGAATCAGGTGAGGAGGTGCCCGGCGATGACCACGCAGAACGTCCCACTCAGCGACCGACGTAACGCAGGCGGAAGGCGAGGCTCCACTCCGCCAGTTCAGGAATGGAGTCGGCGGCGTCGAGAAGACCCTCTATAGGCGCCCAGACCAGCCGATTCTGATCGGCGAGGTGATCTCGCAGGATCGTGATTGCCTTCGTTGCACCTGGGTCGTCCTCCAGAGCGACGACGGCGACGGAGCCCTGGCCATTGCATCCGGACAGCTCCACAGAAGCTGCGAGCATCAGGTTGCGCCAAAGTTGGTTGGACTTGCTGCCCTTCAGCACGCGCGGTGCTGTGTCCCCGTCCGTGAACCAGCCTGACTTCGCGGTCACGGTGTCGTAGCGCTCGGACTCGTACTCCTTGGCGCTGAATGGCTCGGTGTACTTGGTCTCGATCCCCATGAACCTGGGACCGTCGGCGGTCTCGTAGAAGACGACGGCATCGAATGCGGTCCGGTCTGCCAGATACGCCTCGGGCGGCTGCGGTGCGTACTCACAGATGACGTCAACGATCCGCATCGCTGCCGGGTCGAAGACCCGCTGGAACAACGTCAGGAACGCCGGCTCGCCTCGCAGTGACCCGAAAAGGTTGAAGCACAGCGGCATGCTCGACAGGAGATTCCGACGCACGCGTACAGGGTCGAGAGCTCCGCCCTCCGCCTTGACGACCGCCGCTCGCTCGACCGCGTGCGCCTCGGCCTCGGCCGTCAGGAAGTTGAGTGACGGGTTCGCTGAGACAGCCTCCTCATGCAGGTAGCTTCCAAGCGGGTCATAGGTCATGAACTTGCCTGGTGCGGCCTGGAGCACACACTCGCGGTACCACGACTGGTGGCGTCGGTACTTCGCTATCCGGGAGGGTTCGTTGGCCGGGAAGATCGCGGGATCATCCCAGGCCGGGCTCAACCAGCGGGCTCCTGGTCGATCCATGTCCATCGGCTCGACGGACGGGATCGAGACAGTGTTGCCGCTGGGGAATCCAAAGCCGACCAGACGACCGGGCTCAGTGAGCCCCGACGACACGATGGCCTCCAAGAATGCCGCGCCAGGCAGCCCGCCCCATTCGCTCTTCTCGTCGTCGTAGACGAAGAACAGCTCGCGGCCCGGACGAGCAGCCAGCTCCGCGAAGTCAGCGGGCGGCGGGCTCCCCTCGCAGCCGCACCAGTCGAAGCCGGTGTCCCAGACGGCTGCCGCCGCCACCACCGGACCGCCGGGCGTATCCCGCCAAACATGAACCCCCATCGGCACGTTCGAGCGAAGCAACATCACGGGCACGAGTCTATTGACCAGCGCCGACAGAAACCAGGCGAACCTTCCGATCTGATGTCCCGAGACATGCGCCTCTCCTCCTGTGATTTCGGCGCGCGCAAGCGGCTCCGCGACAGGTTTTCCAACTTTCGGAGGGGCGCCCTCTCGAACGGCCTGTGACCTGAAACTCCTATAGATCGTCAAGCGGCGATCGATAGGAGCTTCAGGTCAGAGCCGGTTTCCCGTCAGCAGAGCGACGCATTCGACGTGGTGCGTCATCGGGAAGAGGTCGAAGCCGCGCAGGCTCGTGGTGCGGTAGCCGTGCTCGGCAAAGATCGCCAGGTCACGGGCCAGCGCCGCCGGGTCGCAGGCGACATAGGCGACCTTGCGAGGCGAGCGTGCCGCCACCTGCTCCACGACCGCGCGCCGGGCGCCCTCTCGGGGCGGGTCGAGGACGACGAGATCGAACCCGTCGCGGTACGACGTCCGCAGCACCTCGGCGACGTCGCCGGCGGTGATCTCAGCCGCCGGCACATTGCGTCGCGACAGCTCGCTGGCGCGGCGGTCCCCCTCCACCGCCACCACGCGGCCGGCCGGCCCGACCCGGTCGGTCAGGAAGGCGGCGAACAGCCCGACGCCGGCGTACAGGTCGAGGACGGTGTCGCCGGGAGCGGGGTCGAGCACGCGGAGCACCTCGGTCACCAGCGTCTCGGGAGCGGTGGGGTGGACCTGCCAGAAGCCGTCGGCGGCGACGGTGAAGGGCCGGCCGAGGACGTGCTCGGTGACCGTGCCGGGCCCCGGCTCGCGGGCGTCGCGGGCAGCGATCAGGCAGTCGTCGACGGGGATGACGTCATGCGATCTGTGCAAGCGCATGCCCCGTCCGCCTGACGTCGTGCGGGCGTAGGACTGCCGAGTCCGCCAGCGCAGCCCGGCGGTGACGTCGGGATCGCCCGGCACCGGCTCGACGACGACGTCGGCGTCGATCCCGGCCAGCCGGGCGAGCTGCTCGCGCACGACCTGGGTCTTCAGGGCCCGCTGGGCCGGCAGCGCGACGTGCTGGAAGTCGCAGCCGCCGCAGCGGCCGGGACCGGCGTAGGGGCACGGTGGTTCCACCCGATCTGGCGAGGGCTCCAGTACGGCGACCGCGTCGCCGCGCCAGAAGCGGTCGCCGTCGGTACCCTCGGTGACCTCCACGACCACCCGCTCGCCGGGCAGCGCGTGGCGCACGAACACCACCCGGTCCCGGTCGCCGTCGGGGTAGCGCACCACGAAGTGACCACCGTGCGCGACCGGTCCGACGACCGCCTCGAAGCGCTCGCCGACGCGGGACCTGCCGCGGGGCGGCCGGGACCGAGCCCGGCGCGACATCAGCGGCCGACCTGGCGGCCGCGGCGCTCCTCGGCGACGCCCATCCGCACGCCGGGCCGGACCCAGTCCTCCGGCTTGCGGTCGATCGACGAGGAGAGCTGGTAGGGCACCGAGATGACCATGACGCCGGGCGTGAACAGCAGCCGGGCCTTGAGCCGCAGGGCGGACTGGTTGTGCAGGATCTGCTCCCACCAGCGCCCCACGACGTACTCCGGGATGTAGACGGCCACCACGCCGCGCGGGTTGGCGGTGCGGATCGCCGAGACGTAGTCGACGATCGGCTTGGCGACCTGCCGGTAGGGCGAGTGCAGCACCTTCAGCGGCATGTCGAAGTGCCGCTGGTCCCACTCCTCCAGCAGCCTCGCGGTTGTGGCGTCGTCGATGGAGACGGTCACCGCCTCCAGTACGTTGGGCCGGGTGGCGCGGGCATAGGCGAGGGCCCGCAGCGTCGGCTTGTGGAGCTTCGAGACCAGCACCATGGCGTGGACCCTGGTGGGCATCACCTTGTCCTCGTCACCGGCCCGCAGCTCGGCCTCGACCCGGTCGTAGTGCCGGCGGATCCGGCGCATCAGCACGAACAGCGCGATCATCGCCAGGATGGTGATCCAGGCGCCCGCCAGGAGCTTGGTGAGGATGACGACGACGAGGACCACCGCGGTGAAGGTCAGCCCGATGGTGTTGATCAGCCGCGACTGCTGCATCTTGCGGCGCCGGTTGACGTCGCGCTCAGTGGCCAGCGCCCGGGTCCAGTGCCGGATCATGCCGAGCTGGGAGAGGTTGAAGGAGACGAAGACGCCGACGATGTAGAGCTGGATCAGCCGGGTCGTCTCGGCGTGGAAGGCCACGATCAGCACGATGGAGAAGAACGCCAGGAACAGGATGCCGTTGCTGTAGGCGAGCCGGTCGCCGCGCGAGCCCAGCGCCCGCGGGGCGAAGCCGTCGCGGGCCAGGATCGAGCCGAGCACCGGGAAGCCGTTGAAGGCGGTGTTGGCGGCCAGCACCAGGATGATGCCGGTGACCACGACCACGACGTAGAAGCCCGGCGGGAAGCCGTCGAAGACCGCCCTGGCGATCTGCGCGATGGCGGTGTGCTGCTGGTAGTCGTCGCCGACCGGTACGCCGTTCTCGGTGAGCCGGCCGAGGTGGTGCGGGTCGACCAGCCGTACCCCCATCTGCTTGGCGAGCACGATGACGCTGACCATCATCGTGACGGCGATCAGCGCGAGCAGCAGCAGCGTGGTGGCGGCGTTCCTCGACTTGGGGCGCCGGAACGCCGGCACGCCGTTGGAGATCGCCTCGACGCCGGTCAGCGCCGCACAACCGGACGAGAACGCCCGCGCCAGCAGGAAGATCAGCGCGATGGTGGTGAGCGGGTGCTCCATGCCCTGGTCGGGGGTGATGTCGAGAGAGGCGCTCTCGGCTTCGGGGAGATCTCCGGCCAGCAGCCGGGCGAAGCCGTAGCCGCACATGCCGATGATGGCGACCATGAAGGCGTACGTCGGCACCGCGAACGCCTTGCCGGCCTCCCGGATACCGCGCAGGTTGAGCGCGGTCAGCAGCGCGACCATGACGACCGCCACCGTCGTCTCGTGTCCGCGCAGCGCCGGGATCGCCGAGGCGGCGTACTGCGCTCCGGAGGAGATCGAGACGGCCACGGTCAGCATGTAGTCGACGATGAGGGCGCTGGCGACGGTCATCCCGGCCCGGGCGCCCAGGTTGACCGTGGCGACCTCGTAGTCGCCGCCTCCCGAGGGGTAGGCGTGCACGGTCTGCCGGTAGGAGGCGATGACCGCCAACATCACCAGCGCGACCGCGACCGCGATCTTCCACGACCAGACGTAGGCCGACGCGCCGGCCAGCGACAGCATGATGAAGACCTCGTCGGGAGCGTAGGCCACCGAGGAGAGCGCATCGCTGGCGAACACCGGCAGCGCGATCCGCTTGGGAAGCAACGTCTCCCCCAGCTGGGAGCTGCGCAGCTTGCGTCCCAGCAGGATGCGTTTCGAGACGTCACCGACACCCACGAGGGAGAACGCTACGGCACGTTCCCGCTTCCATGCCGATCAGCGGCTACGGTGGGCGCGTGCACGTTGTGATCATGGGGTGCGGCCGGGTCGGCTCCACCCTCGCCCGGAGCCTGGAGGACCGCAACCACACGGTCTCGGTCGTCGACAGCGAGCCCGACGCCTTCCGGCGGCTCGGGCCGGGCTTCAACGGCGACAAGATCACCGGGGTCGGCTTCGACCAGGAGGTGCTGCTCAAGGCCGGCATCAAGCGGGCCGACGCCTTCGCGGCCGTCTCGAGCGGCGACAACTCCAACATCATCGCCGCTCGGGTGGCGCGCGAGACGTTCGGGATCCAGCAGGTCGTCGCCCGGATCTACGACCCCGGCCGCGCCGAGGTCTACCAACGGCTGGGCATCACCACGGTGGCAACGGTGAAGTGGACCGCCGACCAGGTGCTACGCCGGCTGTTGCCCGCGGGCGCCGAGCCCGACTACCGCGACCCGTCGGGCACCATTCGGCTCGACCAGGTGCCGGTCACCGAGGCCTGGATCGGGCAGCGCACCGTCGACTTCCAGGAGCAGTCCAAGTCCCGGATCGCGTGGATCGACCGGCTCGGCGAGGGCGTACTGCCCAGCCGGGACAGCGTCATCCAAGAGGGCGACCTGCTCCACCTGGTGATGCGCGAGGAGAACGCGCAGCACGCCTACCAGGTCATCGCCCACGGACCCTCGGAGGCATGAGAGATGAGAGTCGCCATCGCCGGAGCCGGGGCCGTGGGCCGTTCCATCGCCCGCGAGCTGATCACCAACGGCCACGAGGTCCTGCTCATCGACAAGGACCCCGACTCCATCAAACCCGAGCGGGTGCCCGACGCGGAGTGGCTGCTGGCCGACTGCTGTGAGCTGTCCTCGCTGGAGGAGGCCCGGCTCGACCGCTGCGACGTGGTCATCGCCGCCACCGGCGACGACAAGGCCAACCTGGTCGCCTCGCTGCTGGCCAAGACCGAGTTCGGGGTGCCGCGCACCGTGGGCCGGGTCAACCACCCCAACAACGAGTGGCTGTTCACCGAGGCCTGGGGCGTCGACGTCAACGTCTCCACCCCGCGGATCATGTCGGCGCTGGTCGAGGAGGCGGTCACCGTCGGCGATCTGGTCCGGCTGTTCACCTTCCGGCAGGGCAACGCCAACCTGGTGGAGATCACCCTCCCCGCCGACAGCCCCTACGTCGGCAAGCAGGCCGGTCTCATCCCGCTGCCCGAGAACTGCGCGCTGGTCACCATCCTGCGCGACGGCCTGGTCTACACCCCCGACCCGGAGCAGCCGGTGGAGTCGGGCGACGAGCTCCTCTTCGTGATCCCCGCCGAGCACGAGGACGAGCTGGAGAAGCTGCTCGCCCCCACCGAGCACGGCTGAGCACCCCCTCCGCGACCAGTCGCAAACTGACACGCACTACCCGGTGACCGGGCTCAAACTGACACGCCTGGGACCCCGAGCGGGCCCAAACTAACCTCCCGGGCTGCACTCCTCCAGGACAGGTCGAGACCTCTCGAGGGGCAATCAGGGACCTCTCGGGGGGCAATCAGGGACCTCTCGGCGCTCCACGGGGGTGGCGTTGCGGGCGAGCAGCCAGACCATGGCGCCCCAGGAGGCGATCCGGAGCACCCAGCCCAGGCCGAGCCGGAGCACCCCGATGACGGCGACGGCGGTGTCGGCGTGGATCGCGCCGGCATGGCCCAGCAGATAGACCGGCCCCTGCAGCGCCACGCCGATGGCGCCGGGCGCGAGGAACAGCCAGGTGAGCCGGCTGCACAGCCGCACGATCTGCTTGTCCTCGTGCCAGGCGGTCGGGTCGCCGCTGACCGAGCCGACCATGAACCCGATGAACGGCCAGCCGATCACGATCGAGCAGACCATCACGACGGTGTAGACGCCGCTCCACAGGATGCCGGGCAGGAAGAACGCCAGCGCCTGCTCCGACTCCGAGCCACCGGTGGAGGCCGCCCAGCGGATGAACAGCCAGCCGATGCCGATGCCGACGATCGCATTGACGACGTACTGCACCGTGGAGCGCTGCACCAGCCGGATCGCCAGCATGACGACCGCGACCGAGCCGGCGAGTATCAGCGAGAGCCGCAGGTCCTTGGTGAGCAGCCAACAGATGGTGAAGCCGAAGCCGGGTACGCCGGCCTCGATCATGCCGCGCCGGCCCCCCAGCGACTGCGCCATCTGCCGTCGTACGACGGCCTCGACCGTCTCGACGGCGGCATCGTGCCGCGGCACGGCGTCCCCGGAGGTCTCGGTCATGGCATCAGCTCATAGCGCGGGTTGTAGAGGGTGCGGACGCCGTCGTGCACGCCGATGCGGCCGGCGACCTGGACCGACCGGCCCGGGGTGACGCCGGCGATGCGGCGGCGGCCCAGCCAGACCACCATCAGCGTACCGGTGCCGTCGAAGAGCTCGGCCTCCAGCGCCGGCACGCCGCCGCGCGGCCGCAGCGTGACGGTGCGCAGCACGCCGCGCAGCCGCACCGGCTGGCGGTCGGGGGCCTCGGCGATGCAGTGCACGTCCTTGGCCTCATAGGCCGTCCGCATGTCCCGGGCCTCCTGGCCCGCCTGGTTGGCCCAGTTGCCGATCCGCTCAAGAAGGCCCATCAGCCCGACTTCTTCGCACCCGGGGGCAGCGTCAGCGGAAGCGCCTCGCCGACCGGCTTGGCCTCGCTGCCGCGACGTACGACGACACCGGTGATGCCGTCCTCCCACGCCTTGCCATAGGCCTCGTCGACGGCGGGCCGGCCGAGCAGAGTGGCCCGCAGCAGCCAGCGCGGGCCGTTGACGCCGATGATCCGGGAGACCTGGGTGCCGGTGTTTCCGTCGGGCATCTTGACCGGGAGCTGCGCCAACAGCTCGGTGCCCCAGCGTCCCTCCCGCTCGGTGGCCTGGCCGCCGCGCCGGGCGACGTCGGCAGCCAGCTGCGGCCGGATCTCGCTCCACAGGT
The DNA here is from genome assembly GCF_047607185.1 of Nocardioides sp. GTDB lineage: Bacteria > Actinomycetota > Actinomycetes > Propionibacteriales > Nocardioidaceae > Nocardioides. Next base: position 26,076 of record NZ_JASGDQ010000144.1, read on the forward strand.
CGCCGCTGCGAGGCGCCGCGAAGGCCCGCAGCTCCAGCGCACCGTCCTGGGCGGCGATCAGCACCGCCTGGACCACGCCGCTGCGCTCGTCGACCTGCAGCCGCAGCTCGCGGCCGGCCAGCGGGGCGACCAACAGCGAGCCGAGGTCGACCCGCTCCACGCCGGCCTCGGACTCGGGGACGTCATCGGCATCGAACGGACCCTCGGCCGGGATCCGACCCGGCTCGGCGGCCGAGGCATCCTCGGTCTGCCCTTCCTGGGCGGTGACGGCCTCGGACTTGCGGCGGAACTTCACGGATCGGTCTTCCTCAGGTTGGTCGGGGCGGTCCTGGACGGATCAGAACCCGCCAGTAGAACCGTATCCTCCCGCGCCACGTGCCGACTCCGGAAGCGCCGTCACCTCGATGAAGCGAGCCTGCTCGACCCGCTGCACGACCAGCTGCGCGATCCGGTCCCCCCGGCGCAGCTCGACCGGCTCGGTCAGGTCGTGGTTGACCAGCAGCACCTTGATCTCGCCGCGGTAGCCGGCGTCGACGGTGCCCGGGGTGTTGACGATGGACAGGCCGTGCCGGGCGGCGAGCCCGGAGCGCGGGTGGACCAGCGCCACGAAGCCCTCCGGCAGCGCGATGGCGACCCCGGTCGGCACCAGCGCCCGCTCCCCCGGCGCCAGTCGTAGGTCGACGGTGGTCATCAGGTCGGCACCGGCGTCGCCCGGCTTGGCGTAGGCCGGCAGCGGCAGGTCGGGGTCGAGCCGCAGGATCTGGACGTCGATCGGGTCAACGGTCACGGACGCAGACCCTATCCCGAGACGGCTGGGACCGGATGGGAGACTGTCCCCACCATGACCACCACGACGTACGACGAGCGCCTGACGGTGCCGTTGCGGTGGTGGGTGCAGGGCGTGATGTTCGTGGCCACGCTGTGGCTGGCCGTCGTGGTGGCGATGCCTCCGCTGTGGGCCTGGTCGGTGACCGTCGCGGCGCTCGGCCTGCTGGCGCTCTCCTTCGCCGCCTACGGCTCGGCGCGGGTGACGGTGGCCGACGGCGTCTTCCGGGCAGGTACGGCGCGGATCGAGGCGGCCTATCTGGGCCGGGCCGAGCCACTCGACGAGGAGGCCACCCGGCGCACCGCCGGCGTCGAGGCCAACGCCCGCGCCTACCTGCTGCTGCGGCCCTACCTCAAGCGCGCGGTGCGGGTCGAGATCGACGACCCCGCCGACCCGACGCCGTACTGGCTGGTCTCGACCCGCCATCCCGAGGGCCTGGCGGAGACGCTGAACCTGCTGCCTCGCTGAGGCTAAGGTTGGGTCATGGCGAAGTCGAAGGCTCCCAAGGGGTCAAAGGTCTGGGCGGTGATGTCGCTGGTCTCGGCGGTCGGCGCCGCCCGACTGTCGAAGACGGTCCTCGACAAGGGCTGGCAGGCCGCGACCGGGCGCAAGCCACCCGCCAACCCGGCCGACCCCGACGTCGCGATGTGGGAGGCGGTCACCTGGGCCGCCGCCACCGGCGCCGCCGTCGCGCTGGCCCGGATGCTCGCGCAGCGACGCGCCGCCAACTACTACGTCAGGTCTGTCGGGCAACTCCCCCCGCAGCTCGCCAAGGACGGCAAGTAGGTCGCGCAGATGCCCGCGTCGCGAGACGCGTGCGATGCCAAGGCGGGCAGCGCGCGGGTATCGCGAGGCGGGCGCTACGCGCAGTCCTTGCAGATCATCTTCTTGGCGTCGGCCAGCTGCGACCGGTGGTGCACCAGGAAGCAGCTCATGCAGGTGAACTCGTCCTCCTGCTTGGGCTTCACCTCGACCGCGAGCTCCTCGTGAGAGAGGTCCGCGCCGGGCAGCTCGAATGACTCGGCGGCTTCCGCCTCGTCCTCGTCGACCTTGCCCGAGTTCTTGTCGTGACGGCGCGCCTTGAGCTCTTCGATGCTCTCTTCGGACTGCTCTTCTTCCGTCTTGCGCGGGGCGTCGTAGTCAGTCGCCATGCGTCATCACTCCTTCTCGTCCCGGGACAGGCTCCTGTCCCACCGGCCGACCCCGACACCCGGCCGTCGGGCCGAGATTGTGCACCATGGCGCCGGGAGTCCGCACACCGGACCGGCAAACACCTGCCGGGAGCCTGCTATTCCCGCATGTACCCCGATTGGACGAGGGCCTCACGGGTCTCGTCGAAACCGTGCTCGGGCGCACAGATCACCAGCGGCGCGCCACCGGCCCCGGTGACGATCTCGAACCGGGCGCCGGCGCCTCGGGCCACCAGGCTGGCGGCGGCGTAGTCCCAGGGGTGGACACCCTCCTCGAAGTAGCCGTCGACCCGGCCGGCGGCGACGTCGCAGATGTCCAGCGCGGCGGCTCCCGCCCGTCGTACGTCGCGCACCCGGGGCAGCAGCCGGACCAGCGCCTCGGCCTGTGCCCGGCGCAGGTCGGCGTCGTAGTTGAAGCCGGTGGCGAGCAGCCGCTGACCCAGCGGCGCCCGCTCGCGGACCCGGACCGGCTTGTTGTCGCGGCGCGCCACGATGCCGTCGTCGGTGCGTCGGGCGGTGAACTCGATGCCGTGCGGCACGTCGATCACCACGCCGACCACCACGCTGGGCTCGACCTCGGGCTCGCCTCCGGGACGGGCCAGCTCGGCGGCGATCGAGACGGCGTAGCGCGGGATGCCGTAGAGGAAGTTCACGGTGCCGTCGATCGGGTCGACCACCCAGCGCACCTCCGAGGTGCCGGCCGCCGTGCCGTGGGAGAGCCCACCCTCCTCGCCGAGGAAGGAGTCGTCGGGCCGGGCGGCGCCGATGATCGAGCGGATCAGCGCCTCGCTGTCGCGATCGGCCTGGGTGACGACGTCGACCTCGCTGGACTTGGTGGCCGCGACCGTGACGCCCTCGGCGGCCCGCTCCCGGACCAGCTCCGCGGCGGCCCGGGCGGCCTTGAGCGCCAGGTCCAGCAACTCCTCCGGGGACGTCATCCGATCCGGCTCCCCGAGCCACCAGCTCGGATGACGTCCGGCGAGTCGGCGCCGCACAGCGCGGGTCGGTCCTCTCGGAGGTTGCGGCAGCACCCCGCCGGGCAGACGTCCCACAGCGGCCCGGTCGTGCCCAGCGCCGGCCGGTCGACCGGCTCGCCACGCTCGGCGGCCGCCCGCTCCAGCAGCAGCTCCCGTGCCGCGGCCACGAACCGGGCGTCGTCGCCCGGGGTCGCGGCCCGGCTGGCCGGCAGGCCGAGCCGCTCGGCCGTCGCCAGCGCCTCGGTGTCCAGGTCGTAGACGACCTCCATATGGTCGGAGACGAACCCGACCGGCACCAGCACCACCGCTGGCACGCCGTCCTTGGCGATCTCCTCCAGCCGGTCGTTGACGTCGGGCTCCAGCCAGGGGATGTGCGGGGCCCCGGACCGGGAGCAGAAGACCAGTTCGTGCTCGTGCGCGACCCCCGTCACCTCGGCGACTCGGGCGGTGACCACGGCGGCGATGTCGAGGTGCTGCGCCAGATAGGCGCCGCCCCTCGGTCCGGAGGCGTCGTTCATGGCGGTTGGGATCGAGTGGGTGACGAAGACCAGCCGGGCGCCGTCGCGGACGTCGCCGGGCAGGTCGCCGAGGCCGACCAGCACCGCGTCGACGACCGGGGCCACGAAGCCGGGATGGTTGAAGTAGTTGCGCAGCTTGTCCAGCCGGGGCGCGTCCGGCACGGCGCTGACGGCGTCGTAGAGGTTCTCGCGGTACTGCCGGCAGGAGGAGTACGACGCATAGGCGCTGGTCGCGAAGACCGCGGCCCGGCGCACCCCGTCGGCCGCCAACCGTCTCACCGTGTCGGTGAGATAGGGATCCCAGTTGCGATTGCCCCAGTAGACGCCGATGTCGATGCCGGCGGCGGCCAGGTCGGCGCGCAGCGCGGCCAGGAAGGCACGGTTCTGGTCGTTGATGGGCGAGCGGCCGCCGAAGCCGAAGTAGTGCTGGCCCACCTCCTCCAGCCGCTCCCGCGGGATCCCGCGGCCGCGGGTGACGTTCTCCAGGAACGGCACCACGTCCTCGGGCTTCTCGGGACCGCCGAAGGAGAGCAGCAGGAGCGCGTCGTACGGGCTGACGTCGGGCGAGACCATGGACCCAGCCTATTTGGGCCGCCGTCCGGTGGCCCACGGGTGTCCCGAAGTAAAGAGATCGGTTAGGGTCGGTCAGCGACCACATCCCCTACCCGACAGGAGACCTGTGGCCGAGCGACTCGTCCTGCACATCGGGACCATGAAGACCGGCACGAGCTTCGTACAGTCCGTGCTCATGCGCAGCGCGGCGGCACATGACGCCGCCGGTTTCCACTACGTGGGCGACTTCCAGCGGCAGACCCAGGCGGTACGCCGCGTGCTGGCCGCCCCGAAGAGCCCGCCGAAGCAGGCCGACTGGCGGGCGCTGGTCGAGGAGGCGCGGGCCTGGCCCGGCTCGACGGCGATCGTCTCGATGGAGTTCCTCAGCTTCGCCAGGCCCCACCAGATCGAGGCGTTCCTGGCGCCGCTCGACGGCCTGGAGGTCCAGGTCGTCGCCACGGTGCGGGACCAGGCGGCGGCCATCCCGGCACAGTGGCAGTCCTACTGCCGGCTGTTCGGGACCGACTCCTGGCCGGCGTACCTCGCCCGGATCGACCCGGCGCGGCAGCAACCCGGCGATGCCGACACGCGTGCCGCGACGGCGTTCAACCGGGCCCAGGACGTGGTCGCGATCCTGGAGCGCTGGGGCGGCGTGGTCGGCGCGATCGACGTCGTCACCGTGCCCCGGCCGGGGGCGCCGCGCGACGAGCTCTGGAAGCGGTTCACCGCCGCGATCGGGATGCCGTGGGATCTGGCCGACCTCGAGGACCACTTCCCCAACGTCTCCCTCGGCTTCGCCTCGGCCGACGTGCTGCGACGCCTCAACCGTCATTTGCAGGGTCATCCCGCCCACATCTACCGGCCGGGCCTGCGGCCGCTGGTGCGCGACGCCTTCTTCCCGCGCCGCGACGCCGAGGGGCGGCCCGCCCTCGACCAGGGCGGGATCGCCTTCGCCGCTCGCCGCAACCAGGCGATCCGCGACGCGATGGCCGGCCACCGGGTGACCGGCTCGGTCGACGACCTGCCGGTGCCCACCCCGCCGCCCGCCGCCCCCGAGGTCGCCGCCGGGCCGCCGAAGAAACAGGTGAAGGGCGCCGCCGACGCGCTCTGGCACCGCTGCGCGGTCGAGTTCGACATCGTCAAGAAGCCGCCGATGCGGCTGGAGAAGACGCTGCGGCAGATCGCCGACATGCTGCCGCGCACCCACGGCTGGCAGGAGGCTCTCGAGGAGCGGGGCCTGCACCGATAGCCTCGCGGCATGGAGTGGCACAACTGGTCGGGACTGGAGTCCGCGACCCCGCGCCGGGTCCTCACCCCCGGCTCCGCCGAGGAGATCGCCGCGGTCGTGGCGCAGGCCGCCGGCGCGGGCGGTCGGGTGAAGATGGTCGGCACCGGGCACAGCTTCACCGGGATCGCCGCCCCGGTGGACGTGATGCTCTCCCCCGCCGGGATGACCGGGATCCTCTCGGTCGACCGTGAGGCGATGACCGTCACGGCGTACGCCGGCACGCAGCTCAAGGCGCTCAACGCCGGTCTGGAGGTGCTGGGGCTGTCGCTGCACAACATGGGCGACATCGCGGAGCAGACCCTTGCCGGCGCGGTCTCGACCGGGACCCACGGCACCGGCGGCCGGGTCGCCGGCCTGGCCGCGCAGCTCGCCGGCCTCACCCTGGTGACCGGCGACGGCACCCTGCTCTCCTGCTCGGCCACCGAGCACCCGGAGGTCTACGAAATGGCCCGGGTGGGCCTCGGCGCGCTCGGGGTGCTGGTGACGCTCACCTTCCGCGTGGAGCCGCTCTTCGGGCTGCGGGCCGTGGAGCGGCCGATGCCGTGGGCGGACTTCCTCGCCTCCTTCGACGAGCTCACCGCCGACGCCGCCCACGTCGACGCCTACTGGTTCCCGCACACCGACCGGATCGCCACCAAGCGCAACACCCGGGTCGGGCTCGACTCCCTCGACCCGCTCCCGGCCTGGCGGGCCTGGCTCGACGACGACTTCCTGCAGAACACCCTCTTCGGCGCGCTCACCGCCGGCGCCAACCACCGGCCGGCCGTGATCCCGCGGCTCAACCGGCTCGCCGCGTCGCTGCTCTCGCCGCGCTCCTACGCCGACCTCGCCCACCGGGTCTTCGTGGCCGAGCGCCGGGTGGTGTTCCGGGAGATGGAGTACGCCGTACCGCTGGAGTCCGGGCTCGACGTCCTGGCGGAGTGCCGGCGCGCCATCGAGGCCTCCGGACTGCGGATCTCGTTCCCGGTCGAGTTGCGGCTGGCCCGGGCCGAGGACGTGCCGCTGTCGACCGCCTCCGGGCGCGACTCCTTCTACCTGGCCTTCCACACCCACCGGGACATGCCTCACCAGGCCTACTTCGGGCTGCTGGAGCCGATCCTGCGCGAGGCCGGCGGCCGGCCGCACTGGGGAAAGGTGCACACCCGGACCAAGGCTGACCTGGCACCGGCCTACCCGCGCTTCGAGGACTTCCTCGCGGTGCGCGACCGGCTCGATCCGCACCGGGTCTTCACCAACCCCTATCTCGACCGGGTCCTGGGTCCCTGACGAACCTTCCGAGGCCCGGAACGCGTCTAGGTGGTGACGGGGCCAGTGGCCCCAGCCAGGAGGCACCATGACCAGACGCGACACGGCCGAGTTCGCGGAGTTCGTCACCGCCCGGTCGCCGGCGCTGCTGCGTGCGGCCTATCTCATGGTCGGTGACACCGGCCTCGCCCAGGACCTGGTCCAGGAGGCGCTCACCAAGGTGTACGTCGCCTGGCCGCGACTCCACGACCGAGGCAACGCGGAGGCCTACGCCCGCAAGGCCATCACCACCACCGCCATCAGCTGGTTCCGGCGCAAGCGCTGGAGTCACGAGCACACCCGCGACACGCTCCCGGAGCGCCCCACCACCGGTCACGCCGACGACGTGGAGGCACGAGCCTGGCTCTGGGAGTGCCTCCAGCGACTCCCCGCCCGCCACCCTGCACGCCGCTGCCGACGAGGCCAGGCTGCCCGTCCCCGACCCCGCCGCCCTTGCCCGCGCCGGAAGGCGCCGCCTGCTGGGTCGCCGGGCCGCCGCCGGCGTCGGTGTGACCGCCGTGCTCGCCGCCGCCGGCGGCACCAGCCTCGCCCTGCTTCCCGACGACCGTGCCCACGAGGTCGCCCCAGCCACGACCGACACCCGGCTGGTCTGGGCACGTGGGTCCGCCCTGTACGTCGGCGGCGAGCCGAATGACGTCGGCCATCCGGTCCTGGCCCTCGCCCGCACCTCGCTGGGCTACGTCTTCGCCGACAACCAGGGACGGGTGTTCTCCTACGTCAACGGCTCCGTCAACCAGGTCGGCGCCACCTCGGCGAAGTATCCGCGGCTGGTGACCGACCCGAGCGGACCCCTCGCCGGCTGGGTGGAGTCCGGCGGCGGACAGGCGTCGTACATCGTCGTGGATCTGGCGAACGGGGCCACGTGGCGTTTCGACGCGCCGGCAGCCAAGTCGTCCGATCAGGACCAGTTCTACGCGCTCGACAGCCACACCGCCTACTGGGACGATCCGCGAGGCACCGTCGCTGTGAACATCCCCGACGGTGCGACCAGGGTCGTCGACACGACGCGTCATCACCCGGTCCGCGCCGCCCGCGGAAAGGTCCTGTTGTTCCAGGCCGACGACGGCGCCCGGGTCGGCGCTGACTTCGCGGACGCGGTGAGGCTCGGCGCACTCGACGGGGAAATCGCCGACGGCTCGATGGCCACCATCTCGCCGACCGGCAGGTGGGTCAGCCTGGACGCCGATCAGCCGGCCGTCTACGACACGGCCACCGGCACCCGGATCACCATGGACGTGGACGGTCGCTGGTTCGCCACCGGCTACGAGTGGCTCGACGACACCACGCTCGCGATGATCGCCGTGCGAGAGGAGGATCCGAAAGCGGATGCCGAGCTGCTGACCTGTGCCGTGCCCCAAGGGGACTGTCGGCCCGCGGCGAATCTCGGTCCCTGGCAGGACTTGGAGGGACACGCCGCCTTCCCGGTCGGCGAGAAGCTGGGATAGTGCGGCACGCCGGGTGTGGCAGCCGTGATCCGCTCCCACGCTGGCGTAGGCTCACCGACAACCTGAGCCGAGCAAGAGACCAGAGGATGTCTGCCGAAGAGTTGCCTGACCTGACCGACGCCGGAGCCGTGTCGCGACCTGGCGACACCTCCGGACGCCCTGACGTTCCCCAGCAGCTCACCCCCGTCTCGCTCAGCCGCGACGGCACCCGACTGACTCTGGTCGACGCCGACGGCAACGAGTTCACCGTCGCGCTCGACGCCAGCCTCCGACCCGCCGGGGGCGGCGGCGGAGCACCGGCGAAGGAGAGACCTATGAGCACACCCACCCTGCGACCCCGCGACATCCAGGCTCGGATCCGCGCCGGGGAGAGCCCGGAGGCCGTTGCCGAGGCTGCTGGCACCACCGTCGAGAAGATCATGCCCTTCGCCGGACCCGTGATCGGCGAGCGCGAGCACATGGCCGAGCGCGCCCAGCGCGCCTCCATCCGCCGCGCGCCCGGCGCCGCCGGCACCCCCCGGGTGCTCGGCGATGCGGTCGCCGCCCGCCTGGACGCGCTGGAGCTCGAGCACGACGCCGTCACCTGGGACTCCTGGCGCCGTCACGACGGCCGGTGGAGCGTGGTCGGACAGTTCTCGACCCCGGCGTGGAGCGGTACGGCGGAGCTCACCTTCGACCCGCCGGGCAACTTCGTCTCCCTCGACAACGACGACGCTCGCTGGCTGGTGGGCGACCTGGCCGACGCCGAGTCCGCTGAATCGGTGCGCGACGACCTGGCCCAGGCGCGCGAGCGTCGGCTCAGCCCCGCGCCGGCGCTGTTCGAGGAGGAGCCGCTGCCGCTCGTCGACGAGCCGATGGAGATGTTCCTCGAGCCGACGGCGGAGCCGGACGCCGAGGGCCAGGCCGAGCCGGAGCCCGACCCGGTCGAGCCGGTCGTCGAGGAGCAGCCGCCGGTTCGTCGTACCGTCGCGAAGAAGCGCGGACGTGCCTCGGTCCCCTCCTGGGACGAGATCATGTTCGGCGGCGGCTCGGACGATCCCGCCTAGCGTGGCCGAGCTCCGCTTCTACACCGGGCCGATGGACTCCGGGAAGTCGACTCTCGCCCTGCAGACCAATCACAACTACGCCTCGCGTGGCCTGGCTGGCCGGGTCTTCACCGCCCACGACCGCGCCGGCCAGGCGACGGTGTCGAGTCGGCTCGGGCTGACCCACGAGGCGATCGAGGCCGGCCCGGATTTCGACTTCTGGCGCTACACCGTCGACGCGCTGACGCAGGGTGCCCGGATCGACTACTTCATCTGTGACGAGGCGCAGTTCTACACCACCGGGCAGATCGACCAGCTCGCCAAGATCGTCGACGAGCTGCAGATCGACGTCTACTGCTTCGGCATCCTCACCGACTTCCGCACCAAGCTATTCGAGGGGTCCGCGCGGCTGGTCGAGCTGGCCGACTCGACGCAGCTGTTGCAGGTCGAGACGCTGTGCTGGTGCGGCAAGCGAGCGACGCACCAGGCCCGCATCGAGGACGGCGTCATGGTGACCGAGGGCGAGGTCATCGTGGTCGGCGACACCGAGGATCCCGCCCGGGGCGGCAGGGTGCCGGGCTTCGACGGCCCCTCGGTGGTGACCTACGAGGTGCTGTGCCGCCAGCACCACCGCCGCCAGCTCACCGCCGCCCGCGCCAGGGCCGTCTCCCTCTCGGCCGAGCCGCTCCCCTTTGGCTGAGGCGGGGTGGGCGCAAGTCCACGAGCCGTGGCTGTCTGAACCCCCACCGGGTGAGCAGCCCCAAACTGACGCCATTCACGCGGTGAACAGCCCCAAACTGACGGCTGTCAAGCCGTGAGCAGTCGCAAACTGACATCCCGATCCCGCCAGGGTTCGTCAGTTTGGGGCTGTTCACCATCCCACGCCTGTCAGTTTGGGGCTGCTCACCATCCCACGCCTGTCAGTTTGCGACTGCTCACCGCCTTATGCGTGTCAGTTTGCGACTGCTCACGGCTTAGTCAACCAGGATGGGAATGAGCATCTCGTCGGGAGTCAGGGAGCCATGGAGGCCGACGAGGGTGGCCTCGTAGGGGAAGTCGGTGGAGGAGATCACCGCGAAGTCGTCGTGCGCAGCGACGACCACGTCACCGAGCCGGGGCAGCACCGCGGGCGTGACCGGGCCGAACCAGTTGCGGCCGACCGCCTCCTCGCGGGTCAGCACGGTGGCCCGCTCCCCCAGCACCGAGCGCCAGGCGTCGACGACGGCAGACACCGCCCCGCCGGCGCAGTAGAGGTGGCGCAACCGTGCCTCGCCGCCGAACAGCACTAGCCCGTCGCGCAGCTCGGGATGCTCGGCCACGTCGAGCCGCGACTCAGGCGGCGAGTCGACCATGCCGTGGTCGGCGACCACCAGCAGCCGCACCGAGCGTGGCAGCGCGTCGCGCAACTGCTCGGCCTCGGCATCGATCATCGACAGCTGCTGCAGCCAGGCGCTGGAGGCGACGCCGTGCCGATGGCCGGTGCGGTCCAGGTCGCCGTCGTACAGATAGGTGATCGAGCGTGGCTCCGCCGACACCGTCAGCGCCGCCGCGATCCGCTCGCCGACCATGTCCGCACCGACGTACGACGCCCCGCGCTGGGAGGCCTCGGTCAGCCCGGTCCCGACGAACTCACGCCGGTTGACCACCGTCACCGTCCCGCCGAGCGAGCGCAGCGCCTGGAACGCGGTCGGGTGCGGCTGCCACTCGTGCGGGTCGACCTCCTTGCTCCACTGCAGCGCGTTCAGCAGGGTGTCGGTGCCGGGGATGCGGCTGGTGTAGCCGACCAGGCCGTGGGTGCCCGGCGGCAGCCCGGTGCCGAAGGAGGTCAACGAGGTGGCGGTGGTGGACGGCACCCCGGCAGTGCCGGGCCGCTGCCCGGCCAGCAGCGAGGAGAGGTAGGGCGCGGCGTCGGCGTAGCGCTCCAGCAGCCGGGCGCCGAGGCCGTCCACCAGCAGTACGACGTAGCCGGCGGCCTCGGGCAGGGAGAGCGGCGAGTCCGGCAGCAGGCCGAGCGCGCGGCCGATGGCCGGCACCACGTCGCCCAGCGAGCGGTCCTGGTAGGCGGGGAGGACGAACTGCTGGCTCACGCCGTCGCTCCCCGCTGCGCGCGTCGCCGACGTGGCGCCCGTGGCTCGCTCGCAAGCTCGCTCACGCGGTGTGGGACAGCGCGGAGAGCGACTGGGCGAAGGCGAGCAGCGAGGTGACCGCCTCGGCGCCGTCGGCGGCGGCCGAGACCCGGAGCGAGAAGTCGTCGGCCGACAGCGTGCCGGTGTAGCCGTGGTCGGCCTCGCACTGTGGGTCGGCGCAGCCGGCCGGCTCCAGGTCGACCCGTGAGACGCCGCCCCAGCCGATCGTCACGACCGCCTCCGCCGACGCGCCCGGCCCGGAGGAGGGGTTGGTGACCATCCGGGTGACGACCACGGACTTCACCGCCGAGAGCCGGATCGCCTCGGTCGAGGTCGAGGTGTAGGGCTCGGGCAGCAGGTCGTCGCCGGGATGCTCGTCGGTGTGGGTCAGGATCAGCCGGGTCGGGGTCAGCACGACGACCGAGAGGTGGCGGCGCACCTCGTCGTGGTCGAAGGTCGGCTCGTGGTGCACGAAGAAGGCGACCACCTGCTCCCCCGCCACCGCAGCGGCCACCCCGTCGGCGACCACCTCGGGGTAGTAGCCGGTGCGGTCGATCGCCTTCCGCAGCTCCAGTGCGCGGTCGCCAAACGTCGTGCTCATGCCGGCAAGTCAACCATCAGTTGGGCAGCGTGTCCCCGGGCGGGGCTGGCATCCGCCTGACGAACCAGTCGGAGCGGGGATCGGCGACCGGCTCGACCCGCGCCCCAGCGGTCAGCACGCTGGCGCCGTCGGGGCCGACCAGCACCAGGTCGAGGGTGAGCGCGCTGATCTGCGGCAGGTCGAACTGGATCTGCGCGACCCGGCGGATGAGCCGCTCGACCTCCTCCACGTCGACCACGTCGGCGCCCCGGTAGCCGAACAGCATCGGCGCCGCCCGGACCTCGCGCACCATGTCGGCGGCGTCGCGGCGGCTCAGCGGCGGGATCCGGTAGGACCGGTCGCCCAGCAGCTCGCTCATCGGCCCGGCCAGCCCGAAGGAGACCACGGGACCGAACAGCGGGTCCTCGATGGAGCGGATCACCAGCGGCACGCCGGGAGGCGCCACCTTCTGCACCACGAAGCCGGCGGTGGCGACGTCGACGAAGCCGGTCAGCGACTCCCACGCCTCCGCCATCTCGGCGGAGTCGCCGATATTGCGCCAGACGTGCGCCTGGTCAGGTCGCTCGCGCAGGTGGTCGGCGGTCGCCTTGAGTACGACGTCCCAGCCGAGCTCCTCGGCGGCCGCGACGGCTTCCTCGAAGGCGTCGACCTGGTGGGTCGCCCAGAGCCGGACGTCGAAGGCGGCAAGCAGCTCGGCGAGCTCCTCGCGCTCGAGCTCGCCGCCGGCCGGGCGCCGGGCGAGCACGGTGTTGACCAGCCGCTTGGCACGGGGGACGTCGACCTCCTCCTGCTCCGACGACGGCCCGTCCGGGGTGCGCAGCCAGACGGCGTAGCCGACGACGCGAGCCAGGGCGCGAACGGCGCTCTCCACCGAGGAGTACGACGGCACCGAGCCGCGGCCGGCGGTGGAGCCGGCGACGTCGGGGACCCGGAGCAGCTCGGGCACGCCCTCGGCACCCAGGAACGAGGAGACCAGCGGCTTGTCGGATTGCTCGCCGACGGCCGCCAGGACGTTGGCGATGTCCTCGCCCGACACGCTCAGCGGCGGGATGTAGACCGCGACCACCCCGTCGACCTCGGGGTCGTCGATGGCGGCGTCGAGGGCGTCCTCGAAGTCCTCGGCGGTCGGCTCGGCGGGCAGCGCGATCTGCCGGTTGACCACCAGCCCGGCGCCGGCGGCGGCGTCGGCGGCGAGCAGGCCGAGGGCGTCGGAGTTGCCGACGACGGCGACCCGCCGGCCGCGTGGCAGCGGCTGGTGGGCCAGCAACTGCGCGACGTCGAACATGTCCTCCAGGGTGTCGACCTGGATCACCCCGGCCTGCCGAAACATCGCATCGACCGCCTGTGGCGGGGCCGCGATCTTGCGCACCGCGTGGCCCATCGGCACGCCCTGGGTGGTGCGGCCCGAGCGGACCGCGACGATCGGCTTGCGCAGGCTCACCCGTCGGGCGATCCGGGAGAACTTGCGTGGGTTGCCCAGGGACTCCAGATACATCATGACGACCTCGGTGGAGTCGTCCTCCTCCCAATATTGCAGGAGGTCGTTGCCGGAGACGTCGGCGCGGTTGCCCGCCGAGACGAACGTCGAGAGGCCGAGGCCACGGTTCTGCACCTTCTCCAGGATCGCGCTGCCGAGGGCGCCGGACTGGCAGAAGAAGCCGGCCCGGCCGCGCGGTGGCATCACCTGGGAGAGCGAGGCGTTGATGCGGACGCTGGGGTCGGTGTTGATGATGCCGAGCGCGTTGGGGCCGATCAGCCGCAGCCCGTAGGACCGGGACAGTCCGACCAGCCGGCGCTGCCGCTGGCGGCCCTCCTCGCCGGTCTCGGCGAAGCCGGAGGAGATCACCACCAGGCCGTGGACGCCCTTGGCGGCGCAGTCGAGCACGACGTCCTGCACCGCGTCGGCGGGCACCGCGACGATCGCGACGTCGACGGCGGCGTCGATCTCCTGCACCGACTTGTAGGCCGGCATCCCGGAGACGGCCGGGCTGTTGGGGTTGACGACGTAGACCTTGCCGGTGAAGTCGGCGTTGACCATATTGCGCACCAGCACCTGGCCGATGGTCTCCTGGCGCCGGGAGGCGCCGATGATCGCGACGCTGCGCGGGTTGAGGAACCGGCTGATCGAGGCCGCCTCCGCCTCGTGCTCGCGGCTGAGCATGACCCCGATCGCGGTCTCGGTGCTCTCGATCGGGAACTCCAGGTGGATGACGCCGTCCTCGTAGCCGCTGGCCACCCGGTAGCCGGCGTCGCGGAAGACCTGGATCATCCGGGCGTTGTCGGGCAGCACCTCGGCGACGAACCGCTCGATGCCGCGCTCCCGGCCGGCCTGGGCGAGGTGCTCGAGCAGGATCTGGCCGATGCCGCGGCCCTGCTGGCCGTCGGCCACCAGGAAGGCGACCTCGGCCTCCCGTGGCTCGACGACGTCGTACCTCCCCACGGCGATCATCTCCTCGGCCAGCAGCAGCACGAAGGCGACCCGGCTGACGTAGTCGACCCGGGTGAACCGCTCGATGTCGCGCTGCGAGAGGTGCGGCATCGGCGAGAAGAACCGGTAGTACTTCGACTCCTCGGAGACCCGGTTGTCGTAGAAGTCGACCAGCAGCGCCTCGTCGGCGGGGGTGATCGGCCGGATGTGCGCCGTGCGGCCGTCACGCAGCAGCACGTCGGCCTCCCAGTGGGCGGGAGGGGCGGGAACGTCGGCCTGGGTCACACTCCGCAATCTATCCGGCCCCGCCGACAGCGGGGCCCTCAGCCGTCGACGATGGTGAAGGAGTCCGTCATGATCGTCATCGTGGGCAGAGTGGCACGACTTCGCCTGTCACCAGTTCGGGGGACACCGGTTCGGGGACAACCGCCCGCCTCGCCCCCTACGATCGCGCCATGACCCGGGTGGCGATCCTCGACGACCACGGGCTCTTCCTCGGTGCGTTGAGCGACTACGTCACCCGAGTCCCGGGCCTGGAGGTGGTCGCGGCGCTGGCGTCGTGGACCGAGCTCCTGGCGCATCCGGCCTATCCGGCCGAGGTGGTGCTGCTGGACCTCGACCTGGGCGACGAGCTGCCGCCGGCGGTGAAGATCCGGGCGCTGCGGGCCGCCGGCGCCCAGGTGATCGTGGTCAGCTCCCTGGTCAGGCCCGAGCTGGTCCTGGACGCGCTGGAGGCGGGCGCGGCCGGCTACGTGCCGAAGCGCGCCGAGCTGCACGAGATCACCGAGGCGATCGAGACGGCGGCGGCCGGCGGCTCCTACGTCTCTGCCGAGCTGGCCTCGATCGCGTTGCAGGACCGCCGACCGTCGCGGCCCTCGCTCTCCGATCAGGAGCAGCGCATCCTCGCGCTCTACGCCGCCGGTCTGCCGCTGAAGAGCGCGGCGCTGCGCGCAGGCGTCAGCTACCACACCGCCAAGACCTACCTGGACCGGATCCGGCGCAAGTACGAGGAGGCGGGCCGGCCGGTCCGCTCCAAGGTGGACCTGCACCGGGTCGCCGTGGAGGACGGCTGGATGCCACCCGGATGAGCGTCCTGGAGGCCACCGCCGGAACGGACCGCTTCGGGACGCT
The DNA here is from genome assembly GCF_047607185.1 of Nocardioides sp. Classification (GTDB taxonomy): domain Bacteria; phylum Actinomycetota; class Actinomycetes; order Propionibacteriales; family Nocardioidaceae; genus Nocardioides. The sequence continues at coordinate 41,488 of NZ_JASGDQ010000144.1, forward strand.
GTTCCGACAGTTCGCGGTGCTGGCGCAGTTCGTCTATGCCGGCGCCGGGCTGGTCATGCTGGCCATCCTCGCCGGCGTCGACGGCGGGCTGCCGGCGTACCTGCTCGGCCTCGGCCTGGTCCTCGCCGCGACCGCGCTGCTGGTGCCGGTGCTTCAGCGCGGCTCGCCGCTGGCGCAGACCGTGGTCGGCGCCGTCGCCGGGGTGCCGTGCGGGCTGGCGGTCGTGCCGCTGCCGTGGCGCGAGGTGGGCGAGCTGACCGCTTCCCGGCCCACGACGGCGCTGGCTGCCGCTCCGGTCCTGGCGGTGACCGCGGCGGCGGGCATGGTCCGGGCGCTACCTGCCCTGGCCACCGCCATCGGCTCGCTGCTGGTCGCGCTCCACCTGGCCGCCATCCCGCTCAACCTCGGCGTGCCCCTCGGCGTCGTCATCACCTGGCTCAACGGCGGGGTGCTCATCGCGCTGGCCAGGCGTGGCTTCCGGCTGGCGGCACGGGCGATGGCGCGGGCCGAGACGGCCGAGCAGGTCTATCGTCACCAGCAGCGGGCCTGGCAAGCGCAGCAGCGCCGCGACCGGCTGCTGCACGACACCTTGCTCGCGACGCTCGACCTGCTCGCCCACACCGACCGCGCGGTGCCAGCCACCCGGGTCCGAGAGGCAGCGCGCCGAGATCTGGAGATCCTGCGCGGGTCGCACCCGGCCACGCCGCTGCCCACCGACACCGTCCAGGAGGGGTACGACGCCCTGCTCGCGGTGGCCGCCGAGCTCACCACCGCGAGCCTCGCCGTCGAGGTCACCCTGGGCCGCGACCTGCCCGCCCCCGACCCGGTCGCCTGGGGCGAGTGCCTGTGGGCGGTCCGGGAGGCGCTGCGCAATATCGCCCGACACGCCGGCGTCGACCGTGCCGACGTGGCGGTCGGCGCTGCCGGCGGCGACATCGTGATCACCGTGGTGGACGCTGGCGTCGGCTTCGATCCCGACGCGGTGCCCGCCGGGCGGCTCGGGCTGCGGACCTCGGTTCTGGAGCGGCTGGCCCGGGTCGGCGGCTCGGCCCGGGTCTGGTCGACGCCGGGGCAGGGCACCTGCGTCGTGCTGAGGGTGCCGGCGAGATGAGACGACTCCCGCTGGCCACTCCCGCCGCGCTGCTGTTCGGGCTGCTCGGCCACTCCTACGCGCTGGTCGTGCTGCTCACCTCGCTGGACCGGGTCAGGTCCGCACCCGGCGATCTCGCGGTGTTCGCGCTCAGCCTGTCGCTGGTGGCCGGCACGGTGCTGCTGGCACGGCCGGCCGGCACCCTGACCACGCCGCGGCTGGCGCTGCTGGGCACGGGCCTGGTCGCCGTCGACCTCGCCAACGCACTGTTGATCGACCCCGACCGCTGGTCGGAGGCAGCACTGTGGGCGGTCGGCACCGGATCGGTGACGACGCTCGCCCTGGCACTGATGGCGCCCGTCCGGCTCGTGCTGCTGGTGCTGGCTGCCCATGCCGTGACGCTGCTGGCCTGCCTGGCGCTGCTGCCGACCGGCGACAACCTGGCCCGAGCCGGGTTGACCGTGGTCGACTCGATGATGATCCCGCTGCTCGGGATGCGCGGCGCCAACCTCTACGCCAAGGCGCTGGCCGACCGGGCTCGCGCGCTCGACCGTACCGAGGCCACCGAGCAGGCGATGGCGGCGGCAGCTGACGCGGAGCGGGCCGCCCTGGAGGAGCTCTCCTGGCTCACCGACCAGGTGGTGAGGCCGCTGACCACGGTGGCCGAGGGCGGCAGCCTTACCGCTGCCGACCGCGCGCTGCTCGAGCTGACCGCGACCCGGCTGCGCCGCGAGCTCACTGCCGGCGCGGGCCGGCCCGGACTGGCCGAGCTGCTCCCCCGCCGGACCGCGGTCGACGTCGACGTGGTCGACCCCGACGGCCTCGGCCACCGGTTCCGGCAGCCGGACCGGGCCGCGCTCGGCGGGCTGCTGCGACTGCTCGGCGACGCGGACGACCCCGAAGCGGCGCCCGGCTGGGCCCGGGCCGTCCTCACCGCCTCGGCCGGCTCGGCGCTGGTCACCCTCTACGCCGAGGGCACTCCAGCCACCGTGCTGGCTGGGGAGCAGGCCCGCACACTGCTCGGCCAGCTCGGCGGTCCCGCGCCGGAGCCGCAGGGTGACGGCGTGCTGGTCGAGGTCGTCGTACCGCTGCGCTGAGAGCGTGCGGACTCGCCCACATCTGCCGAGGACGTCGGCGTGCCCCGGCGCGGGCTGTCGGCGCGGCCGGGAAGAATGGCCCTCATGGCACGAGGCAGTTCACGAGGCAGCACTCCGACTCCCCCTGAGGACGACTTCGAGGAGCACATCCTCGACACCGACATCAAGGACGAGATGGAGTCCTCCTACCTGGAGTACGCCTACTCCGTCATCTACTCCCGGGCGCTCCCCGACGCCCGCGACGGCCTCAAGCCGGTGCAGCGCCGCATCCTCTACACGATGAACGACATGCGGCTGTTCCCCGACCGCAACCACGTCAAGTCGGCCCGCGTGGTCGGCGAGGCCATGGGTCGCTTCCACCCGCACGGCGACGGCGCGATCTACGACGCCCTGGTCCGGATGGCCCAGGACTGGTCGCTGCGGCTGCCGATGGTCGACGGCCACGGCAACTTCGGATCTCCAGACGCCGGTCCGGCGGCGATGCGCTACTGCCTCACCGGTGACACCCGCGTCCGACTGGCCGACGGCCGCTCAGTGCGCATCGACCACCTCGCCGACATCCCCGACGACTCCGAGCTGGACGCCGACTTCGACGTCCTCGACAAGGACGGAAAGCCGGTCCCCGTCAGCAAGGTCTTCAACTCGGGCAGGCACCCCGTCAAGCGCCTCGTGACCAAGAGCGGCCACGAGCTGCGTGGCAGCCACAACCACCCGCTGCTCTGCCTCGTCCCGATCGAGGGCGTGCCGATCTTCCAATGGCGCCGCCTCGACGAGATCCGGCCGGGCACTGTGGTCTGCCTAGCACGAAACGCTTGGACCACCGCCGTCCCGATGGCCTATGAGATGCAGCTCGGCACCGAGCAGGCAGCGTCTGTCTGCCGTGACGAAGAGAAGACCGTCCCGGAGCTGGTCTGGAACAGCGGCCCGGACGTCAAGCGGGCGTTCCTCATGGCTCTCTTCGAGGGCGACGGCGGCGTGCATGTGCTGCACGGCAAGCTCGGCGACGCGATCACCATTCAGTACTCCACCTACAGCCGCGAGCTGGCGCGCGGACTGCAGGAGCTGCTTCTCGAGTTCGGCATCCACTCGAACCTAAGCGTCTACGAGCGCGGCGAGTTCAGGCTCGTCATCTCAGGGCTGCACAACATCCACGCCTTCGCCGAGCGGGTCGGCTTCCTCACCGACAAGCGCCGAAAGCTCGAGGGGCTCCTCAAGGACGCGCCCCGCTATCGGCACGGCCTTTCCCATGACTACGCGCCTTTCGTCGCCGACTACGTCCGGTCCACCTTCCCTCCCGGCCGGGGCACGGGTGCGAAGTGGTTCGAGCAGCACAACTTCGACCGGTTCGAGCGATGGCAGGCCGATCGCAGCCTGATCGCGACGAAGTTCAAGGACCCCGAGACCTTCGCGGTGGTCTCCTCGATCATGGACTCGGGCTATCGCTTCGTCGAGGTTGCCTCGGTCGAGGACCAGCCGGCTGAGACCGTCTACTCGATCCGAGTCGACAGCGAGGACCACTCGTTCCTGGCCGGAGGCTTCGTCAATCACAACACCGAGTGCCGGATGCTGCCGGCGGCGGTGGCGATGACGGCCAGCCTGGAGGAGGACACCGTCGACTTCCGGCCGACCTACGACGGCTCGGAGAACGAGCCGACGGTGCTGCCGGCGGCGATCCCCAACCTGGTCGTCAACGGCACCACCGGCATCGCGGTCGGGATGGCCACCAATATGGCACCGCACAACCTGGTGGAGGTGGTGGCGGCGCTGCGCGAGCTGATCAAGCGGCCGGGGATGACCACCGAGGACCTGATGCGGTTCGTGCCGGGCCCCGACCTGCCGACCGGGGGCACCATCGTCGGTCTCGACGGCATCCGCGACGCCTACGAGACCGGCCGGGGCATCTTCAAGATCCGCGCCACCGCGCGGGTCGAGCCGATCGGCCGCCGCAAGGGCATCGTGGTCACCGAGCTGCCCTACGGCGTCGGCATCGAGAAGGTGTCGGAGCGGATCAAGTCGCTGGTGCAGACCAAGAAGCTGCAGGGCATCGCCGACCTCAAGGACCTCACCGACATGGCCAACGGCACCCGTCTGGTCATCGAGGTCAAGAACGGCTTCGTGCCCGAGGTGCTGCTCGAGCAGCTCTACAAGCTGACCCCGTTGGAGGACTCCTTCGGCATCAACAACGTCACCCTCGTCGACGGCCAGCCGCGCACGCTCGGCCTCAAGCAGCTGCTGGAGGTCTTCCTCGACCACCGCTACGAGGTGGTACGACGCCGCAGCCAGTTCCGGCGCGACAAGGCGGCCGCCGACCTGCACCTGGTGGAGGGTCTGCTCATCGCGATCCTCGACATCGACGAGGTCATCCAGCTGATCCGGTCCTCGGAGAACGGCGCCGAGGCCAAGCAGCGGCTGATCACGGTCTTCGACCTCTCCGAGCTGCAGGCCGACTACATCCTCGACATGGCGCTGCGCCGGCTCACGAAGTTCTCGCGGCTCGAGTTGGAGAAGCGCAAGGAGGAGCTGGAGACGACCATCGAGGGACTCGACGCCATCCTCACCGACGACAACCTGTTGAAGAAGGTGGTCTCCGACGAGCTCGGCGAGGTCGCCACGACCTATGGCACGCCCCGTCGTACGGTGCTGCTGGCCAGTGCCGGCAGCGCCGCCATCGAGGCGGCCAAGATGTCGGCCGAGGTGGCCGACGACCCCTGCTTCGCGCTGCTGTCCTCGACCGGACTGCTGGCCCGCACCGGCAACGACGAGCCGATCCCGGTAGGCGGCCCGCGCGCCAACCACGACGTCATCGTCTCCTGTGTCGCGACGAGCGCCAGGGGCGAGATCGGCGTGGTGACCTCTCGTGGCCGGCTGGTCAAGCTCGGCGTCCTCGACCTGCCGGCGATCCCACCGACCGCCGGCGACCCCAACCTGCAGGGCGGCGTGCCGCTCTCGGCGCTGCTCTCGCTGGAGGGCGGCGAGCGGGCGCTGGCGCTGGTCCCGCTGGCGACCGACGGCCCCGGCATCGCGCTGGGCACCCGGCTCGGCACGGTCAAGCGGGTCAAGCCGGAGGTGCTCACCCGCGACGACTGGGAGGTCATCGCGCTGGCCGACAAGGACGAGGTGGTCGGTGCCGTCCAGCTGGCCACCGGCGAGGAGGAGCTGTGCTTCATCACCTCCGACGCGCAGCTGCTGCACTTCCCGGCGAGCGGGGTCAACCCGCAGGGCCGGGGTGCCGGCGGCGTGGCGGGGGTGCGGGTCGCGGCCGGCTCCCGGGTGGTCTTCTTCGGCGCCTTCGATCCCGCCGCCGAGGCGGTCGTGGTCACCGCCTCCGGCTCGGCCGCCGCACTGCCCGGCACCGAGCCGGGCTCGGTCAAGGTGACCGCCTTCGCCGAATACCCCGGCAAGGGTCGCGCCACCGGCGGGGTGCGCTGCCACCGGTTCCTCAAGGGCGAGGACACGCTGATCTTCGGCTGGGCCGGGCCGGCTCCCGCCCGGGCGGCCGCCAACAGCGGCGCGCCGGTCGACCTCCCGGCGCCCGACGGCAAGCGCGACGGCTCGGGCGTGCCCGGCAGCCAGCCGATCGACGCCTGCGCCGGCCCGATCGGTCTTCAGAGGTCGGGCGGATAGGTGACGCCGGCTACGCGACGTCCGCTCGCTTCGACGTCACCTATCCGCGCGACCTCTCACCGGTTCTGTGGGAGGCTGACGGCCGTGCGTCGTACCGCTCTCCTCGTCATCGCCGTGCTCGCGCTGGCCGGCTGCTCCGGCAGCGACGAGAAGGACACCCCCGAGCAGACCCCGGAGCAGGTGCTGGCCCAGGCCAAGCAGGTGCTCGACGACACCTCCGGGGTGCGCTTCTCGATCACCTCCGAGGACGTGCCCGAGGGGCAGACCGCGCTCACCGGGGCCGAGGGCGTGCTCACCCACGCCCCCGCCTTCGAGGGCAAGATCACCGTGCGGATCCTGGGCGCCGAGCCCGAGGTGCCGATCGTCGCGGTCGACGGGCACGTCTATGCCCAGCTGCCGTTCACCACGAGCTGGCAGGACATCGACCCCGCCGACTACGGCGCACCGGACCCGGCGGCGTTGATGGACCCCGACCACGGCCTGTCCACCCTGCTCACCGCGACGACCGAGGCCAGCTTGGGCGACACCGTGCGCGGCGGCGCCGACAACGACGAACTCCTCACGACGTACGCCGGCACCCTGGCCGCCACCGACGCCGCCGTGCTGGTGCCGACGGTGACCGGCGACGTCGCCGTCAGCTACACCCTCACCGACGACCACGAGCTGCGCGAGGCGGTGCTGAAGGGCGACTTCTACGGCACCGGCGAGGAGGAGACCTATACGGTGACGGTGTCCGACTACGGCACCGAGAAGGAGATCACCAAGCCGTGACTCGCGGCGTCCTCACGCTCGCGGCCGTCGCGGTGGCCTTCGCTGCCGCCGACACCTATGTCGTGGTGCTGGCGCTGCCCGACATCATGACCGGCGTCGGGCTGTCGGTGGAGCAGCTGCAGAAGGCGGCGCCGATCGTCTCCGGCTTCCTGCTCGGGTACGTCGCGATGCTGCCGCTCATCGGCAGGATCGCCGACGTGCGCGGCCGGCCACCGGTGCTGGTCGCCGGGCTGGTGGTCTTCGCGTTCGGGTCGCTGGTCACCACGCTCGCCGACGACCTGCCGACCATGGTGGCGGGCCGGTTCCTGCAGGGGGTGGGCGGCGGCGCGCTGGTGCCGGCAACGCTGGCGCTGGTGGCCGACCTCTATCCCGTCGAGCGGCGCGGCGTCCCGCTCGGCGTGGTCTCGGCGGTGCAGGAGCTCGGGGCCGTGCTGGGGCCACTGTTCGGCGCCGTGGTGCTCGCCGTCGCCGACTGGCGGGCGATCTTCGCTATCAACCTCGTGGTCGGCCTGGTGCTGGCGCTGCTCATCCGGCTCCGGGGCGGCGAGGCCATCTCGCGCCGCCCCGACCTGGTCGGCCTGTTCCTGCTGGCCGCCATGTTCGCGGCCGGCGTACTGCTGGCGGTCAGACCCGGGCCGCTGGTCCGGGACCTGACCTGGGGCGAGCTCTACGTGCCGCTGGTGGGCTCGGGCGACTGGCTCACCCCGCTGGGGGTGACCACCATCGCCGCCGCCGTGCTGCTGGTCGCGTGGTGCGCGCTGGCGCCCCGGCCGCTGATCGACCTGCGCGGCTGGGCCGCCTCGGCCCGCGACGCCGACCTGGTCGGCGCGGTCTTCCTCGCCGTCGCGCTGGGCGGCGTCGTACTCGCCTTCGCCACCGCCGACCCCAAGGTGCAGGTCTTCTCGGCTCAGGGCGGCTGGTACCTCCTCGCCGCCGCGCTCGGCGCGCTGGCCTTCGCCGTCCACCTGCGCCGGGCCGAGTCCCCGCTGGTCCCACGCGGCGCGCTGCGCCGGATGCCGGCCTGGGGCTCGGTGGTCGTCAGCCTCTTCGTCGGCGCCGCGCTGGTCGCGGCGCTCATCGACGTGCCGCTGTTCGCCCGCACCACCGTCTATCCCGACAGCCAGCTGCTGGCCGCGCTGGTGCTGGTCCGGTTCCTGGTCGCGCTGCCGGTGGGCGCGGTGCTCGGCGGCGCTCTCATCCGCCGGCTGCCGGCCGGACCGGTGGCCGCCGTCGGGATGCTGCTGGCCGCCGGCGGCTTCTGGTGGATGTCGGCCTGGGGACTCGACTCGCTGCACCATTGGCACGCGAGCGTGCCGCTGGTGGTCGGCGGACTCGGCTTCGGCCTGGCCCTCGCCCCCGTCAACGCCGCCGTGCTCGCCAGCACCACCGCCGACGTGCACGGGCTGGCCGGTGCCATGGTCGTGGTGGCCCGGATGATCGGGATGCTGGTCGGCGTCTCCGCGCTCACCACACTCGGGCTGCGGCGCTACTACGCCGAGCAGGGCGACGTACCGCCGATCAAGGAGGTCTGTCACGGCGCCAGCCGGTGCCGTGAGTTCACCCTGCTGCTCAAGCAGGCCGGTATCGCCCAGGAGCAGACCGTCTTCGCCGGTGCCGCCGTGGCGGCGGTGCTGGCCGCCGTACTCGCCCTGCTGCTGCTCCGGGGAGCGCCGACCCGTGGACTCGACAAGGTCCGGGCGGGGTAGCCCACGCTGTCGGCGGCCCCGCGGGCGTCAGATCACACCCGCTCCTCGCGGATGTCCGCGAGGTGGCGAGCAGCGGTGACGAAGTCGTTGTCGTCGTGGAGGATGGCGAGACCGTGGTGGGCGGCGGTCGCACAGATGAGCAGGTCGACCACCGAGAACGCACGTAGCACTCCGGCGTGCGCCAACCGCAACTGCGCCGAGTCGACCCAGCGCCACACCGTCTTGGGGACAGCGACATCGGGGAAGGTCTCCAGCAGGATCGCGCTGTCGCGCTCGAACTCGTCGGCATTCCGCATCGAGCGCAGGAGCTCGACCCGCTGCGGGGCACATGACCTCACATCGCCGCCGATCACGGGAACATCCCACGACGCCGCCAGCGCGTCGTCCCGACGGAACCGCCAGACAGCACTGCTGTCAATCAGAAACCGGCTCACCGACGGCCGCCTTGTCCTTGGCCCGCAACTCCTTCCAGGTCTCGTACTGCTCCTCGTCGAAGCTCTCCCGAAGTCGGGTCCAAGCCACCCGGCGGCGCTCCCGCTCCACAATCTCACGCAACGCGTAGTTGACCGCGTCCTTCTTCGTTCGGACTCCCGCCAGGCGCATGACCGCAGCCAGCGCCTCGTCGTCCAGGTCGATCTGCGTCACCGCCACGACACACCTCCGATGTTGATGATGTACATAGCCTATCAACATCGCCAACATGGGCTTGAGGCTTGCGGGGTTCGCGCTCCCGCCGTGCCGGGCGCCCAGCTCGTACGACGTCCCGCTAGGGTGCCGGATATGGGCGACTTCGATGATCTGCTGGCGGCCAATGCGGACTACGCGGCCGACTTCAAGCTGAGCGGCTTCGACGGCGTGGCGCACGCGGGCGTGGCGATCGTGACGTGCATGGACTCGCGGCTGGACCCGCTCGACATGGTCGGACTCAAGCCCGGCGACGCCAAGATCTTCCGCAACCCCGGCGGCAGGATCACCCCACAGGCGCTGGAGGCGCTGGTGCTGGGCGCGCACCTGCTGAACGTGAACCGCATCATGATCGTCCCGCACACCCGCTGTGCGGTGGCGTCCAACACCGAGGCCGAACTGCGCCAGCGGGTCTCGGAGTCGGCCGGCGTGGACGCCTCCTGGCAGCCCTTCCACGTGGTCGACGACCAGCTCCGGGCGCTCGCCGAGGACGTCGCGAAGGTGCGCTCGCACCCACTCATCCCGGAGTCGGTCCGGGTGGGCGGCTTCATCTACGACGTCGACACCGGCCGGCTCGCCCAGAAGGTCTAGGTCGCCAGCGCTTCCACAGCGCGTCGGCGTTGGCCGGGCCGCAGCCGAAGCAGGCGAGCTCCGGGAAGTAGACGTCCTGCAGTGCGGTGGTCATGTCAGCAGCTCTCGCAGGCCGGCGTCGAGGAGCGCACCGGGGAGGTCGGCCTGCCGCAGCGCGGCGATCGTGCCGAGCGCGGTGAGCCGGTCGAGGAGCGCACCGGCCTCCCCCGCCGGGTCCTCGCCGAGCGGGACGTCCATCAGCAGCGCGCAGTCGACCGCGCCGCCGTCGGGCTCCGGCCCGAAGGACACCGGCCAGGCGCCCACCTCGAAGCGCATCGGCGCAGCCGGCGCGGGCCCCTCGGCCCGCAGGTCGACGTACCAGACGACCTCCGCGCCGGGGAGGCGCCAGTGGCCCTTGCGCTGCTTCACGCCCGCCGCCTTGAGCGCCTTCGCCACGGCCGCCCGGCGTGCCTTCTGGTCGGCCATCAGAGGGAGACCACGACATGCTCAGGAACGAATGCCGTCACGACACCGTCCGAATCGGCTCGATCGCCGCGAGCTGTTCGGCTCATAGCGTCCTCCTGTCAGTGGTAGTCGACCAGTTCGACGTCCGCTCGCCGGATCGCGAAGCTCATCTCTGTCGCTCCAGAAACTGCCGATCGTCTTGACGATCATGAACGACCGCGATGACCGTCGCGCGCTTCTCGTCCTCGTCAACGATGTACCAGAGCTCGTACGGAAAGGTCTGAAGATGGACCCGTCGCCGTCCGGGGAGGAACTCCGCCCGTGTCAACGGATGAAAACCAACCTTGCGACCACCCACGTCGAAGTCCGCCAGCAAGCGCTCGACTTGCTCCGGAGCCTCGGTCGCATACCACGCGACAGCTTCGTCCACGTCACTCAGAGCGTCGACCGAGACTTCGACGCTCCATGTCACTCCGCGTACCGCTCTCGGACCTGCCTCATCGCGTCATCCCACGGGATCGACCCTTCGGGGTGTGCGAGCGCGGCTTCCATCCGTTGATCTAAGAGCGCCCGGAGGCCCGGCGAAATCGTCGCTTTCGCGTCGAGGCTCGCATCCAGATGGTCCCGCAGTTCGGCTCGATCCTCGTCCGGAAGGTCGAGAACCTGCTGCAGGAGTGCCGGGTTCACCATGGGTCAAGGCTACCCCCGGCCGCCGACATTCCTACGCGCCTAGAAGTCGAGATCGGCTTCGGAGAGCTGGCTCGCGCCAGCGGTGATGAACTCCTTGCGCGGAGCCACCTCGCTGCCCATGAGCAGCTCGAAGACCGAGGCCGCCGCCTCGGCGTCGTCGACGGTGAGCCGGCGCAGGGTGCGGTGGCGCGGGTCCATGGTGGTCTCGGCCAGCTGGTCGGCGTCCATCTCGCCGAGGCCCTTGTAGCGCTGCGGGGTGCCCTTGACCGCGACATTGCGCTTCTTCAGCTCCGCCAGGCGGCGCTGCAGCTCGTCGTCGGTGTAGGTGTAGATGTACTTCTCCATGCCCTTCTTGGGGTTGGAGAGCTCGATGCGGTGCAGCGGCGGCACGGCGGAGTAGACCCGGCCGGCCCGGACCAGGTCGGGCATGTACTTCATGAACAGGGTGGCCAGCAGGGTGCGGATGTGGGCGCCGTCGGCGTCCGCGTCGGCCATGAAGATGATCTTGCCGTAGCGGGTGGAGTCGAGGTCGAAGGTGCGACCGGAGCCGGCGCCGACGACCTGGATGATCGAGGCGCACTCGGCGTTCTTGAGCATGTCGGCCACCGAGGCCTTCTGCACGTTGAGGATCTTGCCCCGGATCGGCAGCAGCGCCTGGAACTCGCTGTTGCGGGCCAGCTTGGCGGTGCCCAACGCGGAGTCGCCCTCGACGATGAAGAGCTCGGTGCGCTCGTTGTCGGCGGCGCGACAGTCGGCCAGCTTCGCGGGCAGCGCGCTGGACTCCAGGGCGTTCTTGCGGCGCTGGGTCTCCTTGTGCTGGCGGGCGGCGATCCGGGTCTTGGCGGCGCCGAGCACCTTCTCCATCACCAGCCGGGCCTGCTGCTTGTCGCGGGCCTTGGTGGAGGTCAGGAACGTCTTGAGCTCGGCGGAGACGACCTTGCGTACGACGGTCCGGGCGGCCGGAGTGCCGAGGATCTCCTTGGTCTGGCCCTCGAACTGCGGCTCGGCGAGCCGCACCGTGACGACGGCGGTCATGCCCTCGAGGACGTCGTCCTTGATGACGTCGTCGTCGTTGACCTTGAGCACCTTGGCGGCCTTCATCGCGTCGTTGAAGGTGCGGGTCAGCGCCGCCTCGTAGCCGCTGACGTGGGTGCCGCCCTTGGGGGTGGCGATCACGTTGACGAAGGAGCGCAGCACGGTGTCGTAGCCGTTCACCCAGCGCACCGCGACATCGACGAGGAGCTCGCGCTCGACGTCCTGCGGGGTCATGTGGCCCTGGTCGTCGAGCATCGGCACGGTCTCGGTGAAGGTGTCCGAGCCACGCAGCCGCAGCACCTCGGTGACCGGCTCGCCCTCGGAGAGGAACTCCACGAACTCGGCGATGCCGCCGTCGTGGCGGAACTTCTCCTCGATCGGGTCCGGGCCGCGCAGGTCGCGGATGACCAGCTCCAGGCCGGGCACGATGAACGAGGTCTGCCGCGCCCGGGTGACCAGGTCCTCGTAGACGAAGGTGGCGTCCTTGGTGAAGATCTGCCGGTCGGGCCAGAACCGGATCAGCGTGCCGCTCCTGTCCTTGGCGACCCGGCCGCCCTTGCGGGAGAGCCCGGAGCCGGGGGCGAAGGCCGCCGCCGGGCCGTCGCCGGCGAAGACCCCGGGGACGCCCCGCTGGAAGGAGATGCCCTGTCGTGCCGGGGACCGGTCGACGTCGATGTCCATCCGGGACGAGAGTGCGTTGACGACCGAGAGGCCGACGCCGTGCAGACCGCCGGTGGCGGCGTACGACGACCCGCCGAACTTGCCGCCCGCGTGCAGCTTGGTCGCCACCACCTCGACGCCGGTGAGCCCGGTCTTGGGCTCCTTGTCGGTGGGGATGCCGCGGCCGTCGTCGTAGACCTCGACGGAGCCGTCGGCGTGCAGCGTCACCTCGACGCGCCGCGCGAAGCCGGCCAGCGCCTCGTCGACGCCGTTATCGATGATCTCCCAGAGGCAGTGCATCAAGCCCCGGGTGTCCGTCGAGCCGATGTACATGCCGGGACGCTTGCGGACCGCCTCGAGGCCCTCCAGGACCAAGAGGTGGGCGGCGTTGTACGTGCTGTCGATCGTGAGGCTCCTAGCAGTCGTGGAACACCAGAAATCTACCCGCGACACGCCGTGAGCCCCGGCAGGGACACCCGGAACGACCGCATACGGTGGCGGTCAGGTCACAGTCCTGCTACAGCGGCGTTCAGGACGTGGAAATCCCACAACAGGAGTCGTCGTACGTGATTGGATGGGTGTCAGGCGCCACACCTGCTGGGGAATCTTGGAGACCCCGACTAGGTTGTGCCAGGCACCGATGAATTCGAGAAATGAGGCCGATGTGACAACTGCCGTTGCCCCCAGCTCTCCGCTGACCGCCGCGGATCGTTGCGATCGTTGCGGAGCCCAGGCCTATCTTCGCGTCGAGTTGCAGTCCGGCGGCGAGCTGCTGTTCTGCGCACACCACGCCCGTGAGCACGGCGAGGCGCTCAAGGGGATCGCCGCCAATGTCGTCGACGAGACTCACCGCCTCTCCGGCACTCCGGCCCCGGCGACGGATGCCGAGCACTGAGTAGCCGCGAGCTTCGCAGAAGGCCCCGGGCGATTGCCCGGGGCCTTCTCGTCTCCCGGACAGTCGACACGCTCTAGTAGGCTGTCGCGGCTAGCCTACTAGGGTGTCGCCGTGACCGGCACCGAGATCCTCGTCGCGCTCGCCATCGCCGTCGGCCTGGCGACCACGGTCGTCCCGGTGCTTCCCGGCACTCTCATCGTGGCCGTCGCGATCCTCGTATGGGCCAGTGAGCTGGGAGGTACGACGGCCTGGGTGGTCACCGGGGTCGCGCTGGCGCTGCTGGTCCTCGGCGCGGTGGTGAAGTACCTGCTGCCGGGCAAGCGGCTCAAGGAGGCCGGCATCCCGGGCTCGACCCAGCTGGCCGGCGTCGTACTCGCCGTCGTGGGCTTCTTCGTGGTGCCGGTGATCGGGCTGTTCCTCGGCTTCGTTCTCGGCGTCTTCCTCGCCGAGTGGCGCCGGCTCGGCCGGACCCAGGCCTGGCCCTCGACCAAGCAGGCGCTCAAGGCGGCCGGTCTCTCGGTCCTCATCGAGCTGGTCTTCGGGGTGCTGGCCACGACGACCTGGGCCGTGGGCGTGGTCCTCACCTGATGGCGGTTCTGCTCGCGCTGCTGTCGGCCATCGCCTACGGCACCTCCGACTTCATCGGCGGCCTGGTCTCGGCCCGCATCTCGCCGTGGGCGAGCGCGTTCGCCAGCCAGTGCGGCGGCACCGCGGCGATCCTGGTGCTCGCGCTGGCCGACCCGGTGTGGCCGGCCGTCGCCGACCTGGGCTGGGGCGCACTGTCAGGTGCCGGCACCGGCCTCGGCATGGTCTTCCTCTATCGCGGCCTGTCCTGCGGCCGGATGGGCGTGGTCGCGCCGGTCTCCGGACTGACCAGCGCGCTGCTGCCGGCGATCGTCGGGGTCGCCACCGGCGAGCGGCCCTCCGCGGTCGCCTGGCTCGGCGTCCTGCTCGCGCTGCCGTCGACCTACCTGGTCGCCCGGACACCACCGGCCGCCGAGGCGGGCCCCGGTGCCGGCTCCAGGGACGGCGTCCTCGACGGCTTCCTGGCCGGCTGCGGCTTCGGTGGCGGCTTCGCCGCCATCGCCCAGGCGGACACCGACTCCGGGCACCTCCCGCTGGGCCTCGGGCTCGGCGTCGGCGCGGTACTGGTGGCGCTGGCGGCCGTACTCGTCCGTCAGGACTGGCTGCCCCGCCAACGCGTCGCGCTGGTCTCTGCCGGCGGCGGGGTTCTGGGCGGCGTCGCACTCATCTTCTTCGTGCTCGCCACCCACCACGGCATGTTGACCGTCAGCGGGGTGATCTCCTCGCTCTATCCGGCGGCGACCGTCGTACTCGCCGTCGTGGTGCTGCGAGAGCACATCCACCGCGGCCAGGCGGTCGGGCTGGGGCTGTGTGCGGTCGCCGTGGCCCTAGTCGCCGGCGGCTGACCGCAACCGGTGCTCGGGCGATCAGCTCGCATGACGTGACGTCCCGCGGGACGACGCTCAGTCGAGGTAGTCGCGCAGCACCTGCGAGCGGGACGGGTGCCGCAGCTTGCTCATCGTCTTGGACTCGATCTGGCGGATCCGCTCCCGGGTGACGCCGTAGACCTTGCCGATCTCGTCTAAAGTCTTCGGCTGGCCGTCGGTGAGGCCGAACCGCATCGAGACCACGCCGGCCTCGCGCTCGGAGAGGGTGTCGAGGACCGCGTGGAGCTGCTCCTGCAGCAGGGTGAAGGAGACCGCGTCGGCGGGCACGATGGCCTCGGAGTCCTCGATGAGGTCACCGAACTCGGAGTCGCCGTCCTCGCCCAGCGGGGTGTGCAGCGAGATCGGCTCGCGGCCGTACTTCTGCACCTCGATGACCTTCTCCGGAGTCATGTCGAGCTCCTTGGCGAGCTCCTCCGGGGTGGGCTCGCGGCCGAGGTCCTGCAGCATCTGCCGCTGCACCCGGGCCAGCTTGTTGATGACCTCGACCATGTGCACCGGGATGCGGATGGTGCGGGCCTGATCGGCCATGGCGCGGGTGATGGCCTGCCGGATCCACCAGGTGGCGTAGGTGGAGAACTTGTAGCCCTTGGTGTAGTCGAACTTCTCGACCGCGCGGATCAGGCCGAGGTTGCCCTCCTGGATCAGGTCGAGGAAGAGCATTCCGCGACCGGTGTAGCGCTTGGCCAGCGAGACGACGAGTCGCAGGTTGGCCTCGAGCAGGTGGTTCTTGGCGCGGCGGCCGTCCTCGGCGATCCACTCGAGCTCCTCGAGGTCTTGCGCCTTGATCCTGCCGCCCTTGGCGAGCTTCTCCTCGGCGAAGAGGCCGGCCTCGATCCGCTTGGCGAGCTCGACCTCCATCTCGGCGTTGAGCAGCGGCACCTTGCCGATCTGCTTGAGGTAGTCCTTGACCGGGTCGGCGGTCGCGCCGGCGACCATGACCTGCTGCTCGGGCTCGTCGGTGTCGTCGGCCGCGGAGACGACGAACGACTCCGACTCCTTCTCAGCCTCGACGATCTCCGGGTCGGAGGCGACGTCCTTCTCGAACTGCTCGTCGGCGATGTCGGGCAGGACCTTCTTGCCGTCGGGGCCGAGCTTGACGGTCTCGTCCTCCCCCGCGTCCGGCTCCTCGACGAGGTCCTCGACCACCAGGTCGTCGAGGTCGACGACCTCGTCCTCGGCCGCCGACTCGTCCGCCTCGGCCGGCTTGTCCGCCTTGCCGGGCGCCTTCTTGGCGGCGGGCTTCTTGGCAGCGGCCTTGGCGGTCGCCGTCTTCTTGGCGGTGCTGGTGGCGGCGGCCGCGGCATGGCTCTGCGATGCGGCACCGAGATCCACGGTGATCCCGAGGGTACTGAGATGCCCCAGCAGGGCCTTGAGGTGGCGTGGCTCGACGGCCGCCTGCTCGGTGGCCCGGCGCACCTCCTCCGGCGTGACTCGGCCAGAGGGAGCGCCCCGGTCGATGAGCGACGCGACGGCCGGGTGGCTGAGCACCTCGGCAGGGATCTTGCGTGGGTTCGAGGACACGAACACCTCTCGTGAACTGGCTTCGGGGCGCGGCGAGGCCCGGTTACGTCAAGAGCCGCAGAGTCATTCTGCCACGCCCCTGGGCACGGTCCGACACCGCCGCGCGGTCAGGCGCTTGGCGGTCGCCGTGGCGCCGCCTCGATGGGCTCACCTGGCTCCCCGCCCGGCGCTGCTGGCCGCCTTCGCCTTCTGCTGCTTCTTGTGGTCGCGCACCTTCTGCAACGAGGCGGCGTCGACCACGTCCGCGACGGACCGGTGGCCTGCCAGCGCGTAGTCGCCGACCGCCTCCTCCCAGCCGTCGGGCCGTACGCCGCGTGCCGGTCAAGACCATGCGCTACTGGCGCTACACCGGTGACGGCCCCCACAGCTTCCGCCTCGGCCCGCTACCGCGACGAACGCGGCAAGGAACGCGCCCGGCACTTCGAACGCCGCATCGACGCCCAACGCTGGCTCGACGAAGTCACCTCCACGATCCACGACGGCACCTGGGGCGAACCACGGGCAGGCAACGTCACCTTCGCGGACTTCTACGCCGAGTGGGCACCCCGACAACTCTGGCTGCCCTCCACCCGCGCCAACGCCGACCTCACGGTCGGGTCCGTGCCATTCGGTGACCTGCCGTTCAAGGCGATCCGCCGCTCCCACATCGAAGCCTGGGTCAAGGAAGCCTCCGAGAAGTGGGCACCCACCACCGTCAAGGTCAAGTTCGTCATCGTCCGCTCGGTCTTCCGGGCCGCACTCGCAGACCGAGTCATCGAAGCCGACCCCTGTCTCGGAGCCGCCCTGCCACGTCGCCGCAAGGCCGAGGCCGCCATGCAGGTCCCGACCGTCGAGGAGGTCGGCAGGCTCCTCTGGCACGCCGACAGCAACCGGGTCTCGACCCGCAAGGGATTCCGGGCCTACGTCGCCCTGTGCGCGTTCGCCGGACTCCGCAAGGGCGAGGCCGCCGCTGTGCAGGTCGGCGACATCGACTTCCTGCGCCCGACCCTGAACGTGTCTCGGCAGTTGCAGCGCCACGGCTCGACCTACGCCGCCCGGCTACCGAAGTACGGCTCCGAGCGTGTGGTGTGCCTGCCCGACGAACTGGTCACGATCCTGTCCGAGCACATCGCCACCCACCTGCCCAACGCCGAGCCGGAGGCCTGGCTGTTCACCGTCGGGGACGAGCCGATGTACGACAACGACATCACCTGGCGCTGGCGAGCCACCGGCGACTCTGCCAAGCTCCCCACCGTCCGGCTCCACGAC
>NZ_JASGDQ010000145.1:0-6011 GCF_047607185.1 Nocardioides sp.
CAGGTGCGCGCAGCGCAAGGCGGCGTCGCGACGGCATACCGGGCGTCTTCCGAGCGGCGCCAACGCCGCGATGGGTGTGCCTGGGCCGCGCAGACCCGGGACGAACTTCCGGAGACGACCACTAGCGCCGACTCGGCGTTTGTGGGGCCTGCACTTCTGCCGACTCGGCGTCTCTGAGAGCCGCACTTGTGCCGACTCGGCATGTGGGGCTGGTGCTGGAAGAATGGGTGACATGACCGCCCCGCTGCCCGCCTCGACCGACGTACTGGTCGTGGGCGCGGGGCCGGCGGGGTCGGCGGCCGCCGCCTGGCTGGCCCGGGCCGGCGTCGAGGTGCTGCTCGTCGACATGGCGGTCTTCCCCCGCGACAAGACCTGCGGCGACGGGCTCACCCCGAGGGCGATCCACGAGCTGAGCCGGCTGGGCCTGGAGGACTGGCTGCGTGCGCACCCGGTCAACACCGGCCTGCGCGCTCACGGCTTCGGACAGACCCTGGAGCTGCCCTGGCCCGGGGGCACGCTGCCGAGCTGGGGAAGCGCGGTGCCCCGCACCGAGCTCGACGACCACCTGCGCACCACCGCGATCAAGTCCGGCGCGTCGGCGGTCGACGGCTGGAAGGCGGTCGACGCGACGGTCGCGGGAAGCCGGGTCGTTGGCGTGACGTTCAAGACCGGCGACCAGACGTCGTACGTCGCCTGCAACCGGCTCGTGGTCGCCGACGGGGTTCGCTCGCCGCTAGGCAAGGTGCTGGGCCGTGAGTGGCACCGCGACACGGTCTACGGCGTCGCGGGCCGCTCCTATGTGACCAGCAGCCGCACCGACGACCCCTGGATCAGCAGCCATCTGGAGCTGCGTGGCGAACGGGGCGAGGTGCTCTCCGGCTACGGCTGGGTCTTCCCGCTCGGCACCGGTGAGGTCAACCTCGGCGCGGGCACGCTGGCCACCGCCAAGCGCCCCGCTCGCCAAGGAATGGGGCAGAGCGCCATCAAGCCGCTGATGCGAATCTACGCGGAGACCATTCGCGAGGAGTTCGGCATCGAGGGCGACCTGCGCGCCGAGGCCTCCGCGCTGCTGCCGATGGGTGGCGCCGTCACTGGCGTCGCCGGGCGCAACTGGGCGCTGATCGGTGACGCCGCCGGCTGTGTCAACCCGCTCAACGGCGAGGGCATCGACTACGGCCTGGAGACCGGCCGGTTGGCCGCCGAGACGCTGCAGCAGCACGACGACCTGGCCGAGGTCTGGCCGGCGCTGCTGCGGGAGCACTACGGCGAGGCGTTCTCCGTCGCCCGCCGATTGGCCGGCATCGCCACCAACCCTCGGCTCGTCGCCGCGCTCGGCCCGATCGGGATGCGCTCGGACTGGCTGATGACGCTGGCACTGCGCTGGATGGGCAACCTGGTCACCGACGAGGACCGCGACCGCGCCGCCCGGGTCTGGCGCTGGGCGGGCCGTCGCTCGCTGGCCAGGGATCACCGGAGGCCGTTCTTATGAGGTCGCGCCGGGCCCAGCGGCTGCCCCGGGTGCAGCGCGTCGCGGCGTACGCCGTCATCCTCAGGGATGACCAGATCCTGCTCAGCCGGCTCGCGGACACGCTGACGACCTCCCCGCTCTGGACGCTGCCCGGCGGCGGACTCGACCACGGTGAGGACCCGCGCGCGGCGGTGGTGCGAGAGGTCTACGAGGAGACCGGCCTCGAGGTGACCATTGGCGAGACCGCCTGGGTGCTCTCCGCGCACCGCGCCAACACCTGGCGCCGCGGCCGCAACGTCGACGCCCACGCCCTCCGCATCGTGTACGACGGCTGGGTGGCGGTCGACGCGCCCGAGCCGCACACCATCGAGGTGGGCGGCTCGACCGCCGAGGCGGCCTGGCTGCCGCTGGCCGATGTGCTCGACGGCACTGTGCCGACGCTGCCGCTGGTGCGCGAGGCGCTCGCCCAGCACCGGGTGACCCGGGTGCAGCGGGTGGCCGCCTATGCGCTGGTCATCCGGCAGGGCCTGGCGGGGGAGGAGGTGCTGCTGACCCGGATCGCGCCGCACGCGGTGCACGGCGGCAAGTGGCACCTGCCCGGCGGTGGGCTGGACTTCGGCGAGAGCCCGCGCGACGGCCTGGTGCGCGAGGTGCGCGAGGAGACCGGCCTGGCGGTCGAGGTGCGCGAGCCGCTTGCGGTCCACGACATCTCGCTGACCGGCACCGCCCCGCACGGACGCCGCGAGGAGTTCCACGGCATCCACCTGATCTTCGCCGCCAGTGTCACCAGTCGGCAGGAGCCCCGGGTCGTCGAGGTCGACGGCACCACCGATGCGGCCGCCTGGGTGCCGTTGGTCGAGGTCGACCAGCTCGACGTCACCGACGCCGTGAAGGCGGCGCTGGAGGCGCGCTGACGAGCCGGCATCAGTTTGCGTCCGGTCAGCGGTCTTCAGGTGTCAGTTTGCGTCTGCTCACCGGGGTTTGGGTGTCAGTTTGCGTCTGCTCACCTGGTGGCCACCACGAGCTCCTGACTCGCCATCTGGGAGAATGGCGGATGTGACCGCCGTTGCCGTTGACCTCGCCGCCGAGCTGCGGAGTCGGGGCATCGGCGAGGTCGACGACTCGACCCTGGCCCGGGCGCTGTACTCCTCGGACGCCTCGCTCTATCGGGTCGTCCCGCGGGTGGTGGTCAGGCCGCGGGCGACCGAGGAGCTGGTGGCTCTACATGCCGCCTCCCGCGAGCTGGGGGTGCCGTTGACGCTGCGGGGCTCGGGGACCTCGATCGCCGGCAACGCGGTCGGACCGGGGATCGTGGTGGACACCCGGCGGCTGGACCGGGTGCTCTCGATCGACCCCGAGGCGCGTACGGCGGTGATCGAGCCGGGCGTGGTGCACGCGGATCTGCAGCGGGCGGCGGCGCCGTACGGGCTGCGGTTCGGACCGGACCCCTCGACCCACACCCGCTGCACCATCGGCGGAATGATCGGCAACAACGCCTGCGGCTCGCGGGCGCTGGGCTATGGCCGCACCGTGGACAACGTCGAGTCGCTACAGGTTGTCTTCGGCAACGGCGAGATAGCTCGGTACGACGGAGGGGCGTTCTCCGGGGAGACCGGAGCGCGGCTGGCGGCGCTGGCCGAGGGACAGCTGGCCCATCTGCGCACCGAGTTCGGCCGGTTCGGGCGGCAGGTGTCGGGCTACTCCCTGGAACATCTGCTGCCCGAGCGGCGGCGACTGGATCGGTTCCTGGTGGGCACCGAGGGCACCCTGGCCACCGTGCTGGAGGCGACGGTCCGGCTGGTCACCGACGAGCCCGGCCGGCTACTGCTGGTGCTCGGCTATGCCACGATGGCCGACGCCGCGGACGCGGTGCCGGCCCTGCTCTCGGCCGCGCCCGGCCGGCTGATCGCCTGTGAGGGCATGGACGCCCGGATCGTCGACCTGGTCCGCGCCAAGGGCGGCTCGGTGCCCGAGCTGCCGCAGGGCGCCGGCTGGCTGATGGCCGAGGTAGCCGGCGAGGACGGGCCGGACCTGCTCGCCAAGCTGCTCGCCGTCGGCTCTCACCTGGACGCCCGACTGGTGGAGGACCCGGCCGAGGCGGCAGTGCTGTGGCGGATCCGCGAGGACGGCGCGGGCCTGGCCGGCCGGTCGCTGCCCACGCCGGCCTACTCCGGCTGGGAGGACGCCGCGGTGCCGCCGGAGCACCTGGGCGCCTGGCTGCGCGACTTCGAGTCGCTGCTGGTCGACTTCGGGCTGCAGGGCGTGCCCTACGGCCACTTCGGCGACGGCTGCATCCACTGCCGCATCGACTTCCCGTTCGCGCCCGGGGACCCCGCCTCCGCACGAGTCTTCGGTGACTTCATGACCGCCTGCGCCACCAAGCTGCGGGACTACCGTGGCACGCTCTCGGGCGAGCACGGCGACGGCCGGGTGCGCTCGGAGCTGCTGCCGCTGATGTACGACGCCACCTCCATCGACCTCTTCAAGGCGGTCAAGGAGATCTGCGACCCCGAGGGGCTGATGAATCCGGGCGTGATCGTGGACCCGGCGCCGCTCACCTCGGATCTGCGGCCGGTCCGGCCCCGGGCACGCCCGAACGCGGGGCTGCGGCTGCTCCACGACGACGGCGACCTCGGCGCGGCGGTGCACCGCTGCACCGGCGTCGGCAAGTGCGTCGCCCCGCACACCGCGGGGGTGATGTGTCCGTCGTACCTCGCCACGAAGGACGAGAAGGACTCCACCCGCGGCCGCTCCCGGGTGCTGCAGGAGGCCCTCGACGGTGGCCTGGTGCACGGGCTCGCCGACCCGGCGGTCGCCGGCGCGCTCGACCTGTGCCTGGCCTGCAAGGGCTGCTCCACCGACTGCCCGTCCGGGATCGACATGGCGACCTACAAGGCCGAGTCGCTGCACCAGGCCTATCGGGGCAAGCGGCGTCCCCGCTCCCACTACACGCTGGGCCGGCTGCCGAAGTGGGCCCGGCTGGCCGCCCCGGTGACGGGCGTCGCCAACGCCTCGTTGCGCGTCGGGCCGCTGGCGCGGCTGGCGAAGAAGACCGCTGGCATCGACCAGCGCCGCTCCATCCCGAGGTTCGCGCCCAAGACGCTACGGCGCGCCGCGGCGACCGCGCGGCTGCGGGACGTGGGGGCCGACACCCGGCCCGACGTGTGGATCTGGGCCGACTCCTTCACCGACCACTTCTTCGCCCGCTCCGCGCTGGCCGCGATCCGGTTCCTGGAAGCCCGGGGTCTGCGGGTCAGGGTGATCAAGGACGACGCCTGCTGCGGCCTGACCTGGATCACCACCGGCCAGCTCGACCGGGCCCGCGCCATCACCGAGCGCACCGCCCGGACCCTGGCGCCCTATGTCGCCTCGGGAGTGCCGGTGATCGGCCTGGAGCCCTCCTGCCTGGCCACGCTGCGCTCGGACTCACTCGAGCTCACCGCGATCCCCGAGGCCCGCACCGTGGCCGAGGGCATCCTCACCTTCGCCGAGCTCGTGACCCGGCTGGAGCTGCCGCTGCCCGACCTGACCGGCGTCGAGGTCGTCGCCCAACCGCACTGTCACCACTCCGCCGTCCTCGGCTGGGCCGCTGACGAGGCACTCCTGCGCAAGGCCGGCGCCACCGTGACCAAGGTCGCCGGCTGCTGCGGCCTGGCCGGCAACTTCGGCGTCGAGCAAGGCCACTACGAGGTTTCCGTCGCCATCGCCGAGACCCACCTCCTCCCCGCGGTACGCTCCCACCCCGACGCCGTGATCCTCGCCGACGGCATGTCCTGCCGAGTCCAGCTCGACGACCTCGCCCAGGTGCCCACCCAGCACCTGGCCGAGCTGCTCGCCTCCCGGCTCTGAGGACTCGCTCTTAGCCTCGATCCGCGGACTCGGTGCCAGATAGGCCAAAAGCCGTCCACAGCAGCGGTCCCGGACCGAGTTGTCCACAGGCCCGAGAACGCCGGTTAGGACGCCCGGCGTCGCTGGGCAGGCTTCGGGACATGACTCCCTATGCACCCCTGATCCGGACCCAGGCCGACCTGCTGGACTTCTGGATCGCGATCTGCCACCCGCTGGGATGGTCGCGCCGCGACCTGTGGTTCTGCGTCCTGGGCGAGGATCTGCGGCCCACGCCGCTGATGACCCAGATCGAGGACCTGCCGGACGAGCCGGACCCGAGGACGGTCGACAACCTCGGCCGGATCTGGCAGCAGCTGCTCGGCGAGAGCGCCGGCCAGATCGCGGCGCTTCAGTGCCGGCCCGGCCCGCCGCCACTGACACCGGTCGACCGGGCCTGGGGCCGCGCCATGACCGCGACCGCGGCCGGTCATGGCGTCCCGCTCGCCGTCCTCCACGTCGCCTCCGACGAGGAGATCGTCCCGCTGCCCGCCGACGAGATCGGCGTCTGCCCGGACTCGCCGCGAGGCCGAGAACGTGTCTAAGAAGCCCTGACCTACTGCGCGACGCCCCACACAGCGGCTCGCGGCGGCGCCGAAACTCACGAGACAACCCCGGTATCGCTCGTTTCGGCGCCTTGCGCCCCACTGCGTGGGAC
>NZ_JASGDQ010000146.1:0-45251 GCF_047607185.1 Nocardioides sp.
AGGCACACCCATCGCGGCGTTGGCGCCGCTCGGAAGACGCCCGGTATGCCGTCGCGACGCCGCCTTGCGCTGCGCGCACCTGGATCCACGCATACCCCCCACGAACTTCCAGAGACGACCACTAGCGTGGTCGTGACCCGGACCGCCGACCTCGTCGCCACTTGTGAGTGAGTGCTCACTCATTTAATGTGGCTGACATGGACCGACGACGAGTGCGCGCCCGGCCGCTGACCCCGCAGGAGCGGCGTGAGGCGCTGATCGACGCCACCCTGCCGCTGCTCTACGCCCACGGCCGTGCGATCACCACCAAGCTGATCGCCGAGACGGCGGGGGTCGCCGAGGGCACCATCTTCCGGGTCTTCGACTCCAAGGACGAGCTCATCGACGCGGCCGTCGAGCGGGCGTTCGCGCCGGGCGAGATGCTGGCTCGGATCGAGGAGATCGACCCCGAGGCGCCGCTGCGGGAGAAGCTGCTCAAGCTGGCGGCGATCCTGCAACAGCGGTTCCGGGCCATCTTCGGGCTGATGCGCACCCTCGGCCAGATGGGGCCGCCCAAGCATCTCCTCGACGAGGACGGGCGGGCCGCGGTCGAGCAGACCCGCGCCGCCATGGTCGCGCTGATCGCCGCCGACGCGTGGCGACTGTCGGTGACCCCCGAGATGCTCGTCCACATGCTGCGGATGCTGACCTTCGCGGGCAGCAACGAGCAGATCGCCGACGGTCAGCTGCTCACCCCCGAGCAGATCGTCGACACTCTCCTCAACGGCGTACAGAAGATATAGAGGGCTCGCCCATGCTCATCAGGGTCCTGCGGACCTTCCTGGCCCCCTACAAGGGCCTGCTGGCCGGCATCGTCGCGCTGCAGTTCGTCAGCGCTGCAGCGATGCTCTACCTGCCGGCGCTCAACGCCGACATCATCGACGGCGGCATCGCCGCCGGCGACACCGGCTACATCGTGCGGACCGGCGCGCTGATGCTGGGCGTCACCCTGGCCCAGTCGCTGTGCTCGGTCTGCGCGGTGTGGCTCTCGTCGCGCTCGTCGATGTCGTTCGGCCGCGACCTGCGCGCCGCGCTGTTCCACAAGGTCGGCTCGTTCAGTGCCTACGAGGTGGGTAAGTTCGGGGCGCCGAGCCTGATCACCCGCACCACCAACGACGTGCAGCAGGTGCAGATGCTCGCCTACATGTCCTGCACCATGGCGGTCACCATCCCGATCATGATGGTCGGCTCGGTGCTGATGGCGCTGCACCAGGACGCGCAGATGTCGTGGCTCTTCGCCGCCGTCATCCCCGCGCTCTTCCTCGCCGTCGGCCTGATCGTGAGCCGGATGGTGCCCAGCTTCCGGCTGGTGCAGCGCCGCCTCGACCGGGTCAACCAGGTGCTGCGCGAGCAGATCCAGGGCATCCGGGTGGTCCGGGCGTTCGTCCGCGAGCCGCAGGAGCGAGCCCGCTTCGAGAAGGCCAACGACGAGCTCACCGACGTCTCGCTGAAGGCCGGCCGGTGGATGGCCACGCTGTTCCCGGTGATGATGATCGTCGTCAACGTCGCCAGCGTCGGCGTGATCTGGTTCGGCGGCCACCGGGTCGACCAGGGCCTGATGGAGGTCGGCCCGCTCACCGCATTCCTGTCCTATCTGATGCAGGTGATGATGGCGGTGATGATGGGCACCTTCATGCTGATGATGGTGCCCCGCGCCAGCGTCTGCGCCGACCGCATCGCCGAGGTGCTCGACACCGAGCCGACGGTGGTGCCGCCGACTGCGGGCGTCACCGCCTCGGAGCAGCGCGGCCTGCTGGAGTTCGACGGCGTCGACTTCACCTATCCCGGCGCCGAGCAGCCGGTGCTCACCGGCCTCGACTTCGCCGCCCATGCCGGCCAGACGCTGGCCGTGATCGGCTCTACCGGCGCCGGCAAGTCCACCCTGGTCAACCTGGTGCCCCGGCTCTTCGACGCCACCGACGGGGTGGTGCGGGTCGACGGCGTCGACGTCCGCGACTGGGATCCCGACGGGCTCGGCGTCCGGCTCGGCCTGGTGCCGCAGCGGGCGTTCCTGTTCTCCGGCACGATCCGCTCCAACATGAAGCACGGCCGCCCGGACGCGACCGACGAGGAGATCTGGCACGCCCTGGAGGTGGCGCAGGCCCGCGACTTCGTGTCGGCCCTCGGCCAGGAAGACGGGCAGAGCGGCCTGGACGCCCCGGTGGTGCAGGGCGGTACCAACTTCTCCGGCGGCCAGCGGCAGCGTCTGGCCATCGCCCGCGCGCTGGTACGACGCCCCGAGATCTACCTCTTCGACGACTCCTTCTCCGCGCTCGACCTGGCGACCGACGCCCGGCTGAGAGCGGCGCTGAGACCGGAGACCCGGGACGCGCTCGTGGTCATCGTGGCCCAGCGCGTCTCCACCATCCGCGATGCCGACTTGATCCTGGTGCTCGAGGACGGCCGGGTCGTCGGCCGTGGCACCCACGAGGAGTTGCTGGCCGACAACCCGACGTACCAGGAGATCGTCACGTCTCAGCTGAGCGCGGACGAGGCGGCAGCATGAGCGACACGACACCCAAGGGAAACTTGAAGGCCACCGAGCGCATCCAGCGCCCGATGGGGCCTGGCGCGATGGGCGGCATGGTCGGCAGCAAGCCGATGCAGTTCGGGCCGTCCGCCCGCAGGCTGCTCGGCCGGCTCACGCCACGGCGGCTGACGGCGCTGGCGGTGGTCGGCTTCGCTCTCGTCAGCGTCGTCCTCAACTCGCTCGGGCCGCGGTTCCTCGGCCATGCCACCGACCGGGTCTTCAGCGGCGCCCTCGGCCGCACCCTGCCGGCCGGCTCGACGGTGGATCAGGTGGTGCAGGGACTGCGCGATCAGGGACAGGACCGGCTCGCCGACGTCGTCGCCGGCATGGACCACCTGATCCCGGGCCAGGGCGTCGACTTCGGCGCCGTGGGCCAGCTCCTCGGCATCGTGCTGGCGCTCTACGTCGTGGCCAACCTCTTCGCGTGGGTGCAGGGCCAGTTGCTCAACCGGCTGGTCAACGGCACCGTCCGCGACCTGCGCGCCGACGTCGAGGCGAAGATCGACCGGCTGCCGTTGGAGTACTTCGACGCCCAGCCGCGCGGCGAGATCCTCAGCCGCGTCACCAACGACATCGACAACATCAGCCAGTCGCTGCAGCAGACCATGAGCCAGCTGCTGACCGCGGTCGTCACCGTCGTCTCGATCCTGGTGATGATGCTGTGGATCAGCCCGCTGCTCGCCCTCATCGCGATCGTCTCGGTGCCGATCTCGATGACCGTCGCCAACCTGGTGATGAAGCGGTCGCAGGGCCAGTTCGTGGCGCAATGGCGTCGTACCGGCCAGCTCAACGCCCATATCGAGGAGACCTTCTCGGGCCACGACCTGGTGCGGGTCTTCGGCCGGCAGCGGGAGGTCGAGGAGACCTTCGCCGAGCACAACGAGGCGCTGTTCCGGGCCGGCTTCAAGGCGCAGTTCGCCTCCGGGCTGGTGATGCCGATCATGATGTTCATCGGCAATATCAACTTCATCCTGGTCGCGGTCGTCGGCGGCCTGCGGGTTGCCCACGGCGCGCTGACCATCGGCGAGGTGCAGGCGTTCATCCAGTACAGCCGGCAGTTCAACATGCCCATCACCCAGATCGCCTCGATGCTCACCCTGCTGCAGTCCGGGGTCGCGTCCGCAGAGCGGGTCTTCGAGCTGCTCGATGCGCCGGAGCAGGTGCCCGACGCGCATGGCTCGCTGCCCGCCGTGCCTCAGGGCGGGCGCAGTGGCGAGGTGCGCTTCGAGCACGTCTCGTTCTCCTACGACAAGAAACGGCCGCTCATCTCCGACCTGTCGCTGCTGGCCCGGCCGGGCCAGACGGTGGCGATCGTGGGGCCGACGGGCGCCGGCAAGACGACCCTGGTCAACCTGATCATGCGGTTCTACGAGCTCGACGGCGGCCGCATCATGCTCGACGGCGTCGACATCGCCTCGGTGCCGCGCGCCCAGCTGCGGGCGCAGACCGGCATGGTGCTGCAGGACACCTGGCTCTTCGAGGGGACCATCCGCGACAACATCCTCTACGGCCGTCCCGACGCGACCGAGGAGGAGCTGCTGGCGGCCGCCCGGGCGACCTTCGTGGACCGGTTCGTGCACTCGCTGCCCGACGGCTACGACACCGTCGTCGACGCCGAGGGCGGCTCGCTCTCGGCCGGCGAGCGGCAGCTGCTCACCATCTGCCGGGCCTTCATCGCCCAGCCGGCGCTGCTGATCCTCGACGAGGCCACGTCGTCGGTCGACACCCGCACCGAGCTGCTGCTCCAGCACGCCATGGCGGCGTTGCGCACGGACCGGACCTCGTTCGTCATCGCCCACCGGCTCTCCACCATCCGCGACGCCGACCTGATCCTGGTGATGGAGGAGGGCGCGATCGTCGAGCAGGGCACCCACGACGAGCTGCTCGCCGCCGAGGGCCCCTACGCCCGGCTCTACGAGAGCCAGTTCGCCGCGCCCGAGGAGTCGGCCGCCTGAGCGGCGGGCACCTGACGTTCTGCACGGTTTCATCGGCGTGTCGCGTGCAGAACGTCAGGTGCCCGGGCAGGTCACAGCTCCAGGAAGCTCACGTCGTCGCCGGTGACGAGCACGACCCGGTCGTCGGGGAGGCCGAGGGTGCGGACCTCGCTCACGTCGATGCCATGGCCGACCTCGACCTCGCGGTTGGTCAGCTTGCCGTGGGCGATGGTGACGATCGAGAGGTAGCCGGCGTTGCCGCGCTGGACCACGGTCAGCACCGCCCGGTGCGCCGGCAGCCAGGTGAACGCCCGGGGGTCCTGGCCGGCCAGCGTGGTGGACTGCTTCCCGTAGTCGAGTACGTCGAGCTGCTTGACGTCGGACAGGTCGGTGACGTCGAAGAGACCCAGCTGGCCGCGGCTCCAGTCGGCCTGGCCGACGCCCACGAGGCGGTCCGGACCGAGCGGGTGCAGGTAGGAGGAGAAGCCGGGGATCTTCAGCTCCGAGAGCAGCGTCGGGTGGGCGGGATCGGTCAGCGAGACGGCGTACAGCGGGTCCATCTGCCGATAGGTCACCAGGATCGCGAGGTCGTCGAACCAGCGCACGGACTGGATCTGCTCGTTCTTGCCGAGGCCGTCGACCCGGCCAGCCTCGACCAGTTCGTCGCCGTCGCGGCGGAAGGTGACGACGGCGTTGTCGTTGCCGGTCCGCGTCGACGGTCCGAGCGCCGCCCGCAGCGTGCCGTCGGCGTAGTCCATCGACCAGCGGTCGGCGATGGTGCCGTCGACCTGCCCGCTGGCGACATGGGTGGCGTCGAGGCCGTCGAGCGCGAAGTCGAAGAGGTACGACGTCCCGGTCACCTGGGAGCTTCCGGCACAGCCCCAGCAGTCCAGCCAGATGGTGCTGGGGCTGGCGGCCAGGAAGAGCTGATCGGTGCTCTCGTAGGCGATGGTGGTGGCGGCGGCCAGCCCGATCGCGGAAGGCCTCGCCGGCGCGGAGACGTCGAAGCCGACCACGCTGACGGTGTCGACGCCGAGGTCGTCGTCGGGGGTCGCGACCCGGTCGCAGTCGAGCAGCTGCTGGGGTCCGCTGCCGTCGTCGTAGGTCGGCAGCCAGTCCTCGACGCTGGAGTCCTCGACCTTGCGCCGGTTGGTCTCCAGCGCGGTCTTCTCCCCGGTCTCCTCGGCAGGCTGCACGAAGTCGAGGTCGGGCAGGCCGGCGGAGAGGGTCAGCCGGACCACGTCGCCGTGCTGACGTGCCGCCAGCAGGTCGCTGGAGTAGGCGACGTCGGCGGTGACCGACGGCGCGGCCGGGTCGGCGATGTCGATGGTCAGCACCCGGGTGCCGGTCGGGCCGTTGCCGTGGTTGGCGCCGGTGGCGTCGCCGCCGAGGGCGACCACGGTGTCGCCGTCGAGCAGCAGCTCGGGGTCGGTGATGCGCGGCAGGTCGAGTCTCGCCAGCTGCGCGGGCTCGGGGCCGGTGACGTCGTAGAGCACCAGGTCACCACGCCGCACCCGGACCAGCAGCGAGCCGTCGGTCTTGACCGTGTCGGGCTCGTCGACGCCGGCCTCCTGGACGTTGGTGCCGGTGTCGCTGGCGGTCACCCGGCTGGTCGTCGGCCCGGCTGGACCTGCCGCTCCGGCCTGCGGGCGCACGGCCGCGAATCCGGAGTCGAGCGACCCCGAGGCCAGCGGGACCGACCCTGACCCACCGACGTCCCAGCCCCAGGCGGTGACATGCCCGAGGGAGCGGTCGACGTAGGACTGTCGCAGTTCCTCGCACGAGCCCGCCGCGGTGAGCCCGGTCGTGAACGCCACCGGGCTGGCGTCGCCGGCCGGGACACCGGCATCGGATCCGCCGGCATCGGATCCGCCGGCGTCGGACGTGCCGGCGTCGGACGTGCCGGGGGAGGCGGTCGGCGAGCCGGGACCGGCGACCAGCGTCCCCGCCACGAACGCGCCGGCGATCGCCGCGACCCCGCCGGCGGTGAGCAGCGGCCGCAGCACCACCCGCCGCCGGTCGGCGACGGCGCGGCGCCCCGCGCGCAGGATCTCCTGGGTGGGAGCGGGGCCGGCCGGGAGGTCGTCCCAGAGCCGTTCGAGCTTGGTCATGACACGTCTCCGGTGAGGTCGAGGAGGTGGCGGTCGGCGGCGAGCCGGGCCAGCGAGCGGGACAGCCGGCTCTTGACGGTGCCGGGGGAGATGCCGAGCGCGGCGGCGGTCTGCGCCTCGCTGAGCTGGACGAAGTAGCGCAGTACGACGACATCGCGGTTGGGCTTGGTGAGGCCGTCGAGGGCGCGGTGCACGGCGTCGGCGGTCGCCACCGCCTCGGTGCGGTCGGCGACCGGGGAGTCGGCGACGGGCAGGTCGGCCCGCCGCCTCCACCACGACTGCCGTCGGGTGTCCCGCAGGCAGTTGAGCAGCATCCGGTAGACGTAGGCGTCGCGGTTGTCGGCCCCGGCCACCTTCTCCCAGCCGGCGTAGCAGCGCACCAGGGTGGTCTGCGCGATGTCCTCGGCGTCGTGCGGGGACGCGCCGAGGAAGACCGCGGCGCGCACCAGCGTCTGCCACCGCGACTCGACATAGGCGGCGTACTCCGCCTCGGCTGTGAGGTCCACGACCCTATGACGTGGCCATGATGCTGCTGGGTTCCCTCAGCGCGTCATCCGGGCTGGTCACCGCTCACATTTGGGCACGTGGACCGACCGGGAATATAGTTGCCCTAAGCAAACATTTACCTGGATGTACCTCGTCCGAACCCAAACGAAGTGAGCACTCTGTGACCCAGGACGTCTCGGTGGCTGACTCAGCCCCTATGACACACAAGGAGATCCTCGAGGCACTCTCGGGTCTCCTCATCGCGATGTTCGTCGCGATCCTCTCCAGCACCGTCGTGACCAATGCGCTGCCGCGCATCGTCGCCGACCTGCACGGCACCCAGACCGGCTACACCTGGGTGCTCGTCGCCACCATGCTCGCCATGACGGCGACCACCCCGATCTGGGGCAAGCTGGCCGACCTCTTCTCCAAGAAGCTGCTGGTGCAGATCGCACTGGTGGTCTACGTCGCCGGCTCGGCGCTCGCCGGACTCGCGCAGTCGATGTCCTGGCTGATCGGCGCCCGGGTCGTCACCGGCCTCGGCGTCGGCGGCGTGATGGCACTGATCCAGATCATCATCGGCTCGATGGTGTCGCCGCGTGAGCGCGGCCGCTACTCCGGCTATATCGGCGCCTCCTTCGGCCTGGCCACCCTCGCCGGCCCGCTCGTCGGCGGCGTCATCGTCGACAGCCCGCTCGGCTGGCGCGGCTGCTTCTACGTCGGCCTGCCGTTCGCCATCGCCGCCTTCGCGGTGCTGCAGACCAAGCTGCACCTGCCGACCGTCAAGCGCGAGGTCAAGATCGACTATCTCGGCGCCACCCTGATCATGGGCGGCGTCAGCCTGCTGCTCATCTGGGTCTCGCTGGCCGGCCAGCAGTTCGACTGGGTCTCCGCCACCACCGCCTGGATGGTCATCGGCGGCCTCGCCGTGCTCGCCGCGGCGGTCTTCGTCGAGGCCAGGGTCGCGGCCCAGCCGATCATCCCGCTGGAGCTCTTCAAGGACCGCACCATCAGCCTGGCCACGATCGCGGCGATCCTGGTCGGCGTCGTCCTGCTCGCCGGCACGACCTTCCTCTCGGAGTTCTTCCAGACCGCGCGCGGGATGAGCCCGACCCACGCCGGCCTGATGTCGTTGACGATGGTCGTCGGCCTGATGGGCACCAGCATCGTCTCCGGCCGACTGATCAGTGCCACCGGCCGTTGGAAGATCTGGCTGGTCGCCGGCATGGCCGACCTGGCGGTCGGCACCGTGCTGCTCTCGACCATCGACCACACCACGTCGCTGTGGCTGATCGGCCTCTACATGTTCATCCTCGGCCTCGGCCTGGGCGCCACCCAGCAGAACCTCATCCTGTCGGTGCAGAACAACGTCGACCAGGCCAACATCGGCGCCGCCAGCTCGGTGGTCAACTTCTTCCGGACCCTCGGTGGTGCGATCGGCGTCAGCGCCTTCGGCGCCGTCCTCTCCCACCAGGTCGCCAGCCACGTCGAGGACGGCATCCCGGGGCTGATCCAGAGCGGCCAGATCACCGCGGCGCAGGCCGGCGCCCTCGGGCACGGTGACGTGCCGGCGGTGGCCTCGCTGCCCGACGCGCTGCGCGAGCTCTACGAGGGCGCCTTCGGCGACGCGACCGGTCACATCTTCCTGTTCGGCATCCCGTGCGCGGTGCTGGCGCTCGTCGTCGTCGCGCTGATCAAGGAGACGAGGCTGCGCACCACCCTGGACAAGATCGAGGAGCCGGAGCTCGACCTGGAGCTGGCCGCCGAGCTCGGGGTGGGCGAGAAGCTGTGAGCGAGCTTGCGAGCGAACCGATGGCGCCACAGCGGCCACGAGCGGAGCGAGGGGCGTCGCTGTGAGCGAGCTTGCGAGCGAACCGATGGCGCCACAGCGGCCACGAGCGGAGCGAGGGGCGTCGCTGTGAGGAGCCCGCTACGTTCCTCGCTCCTCCCGCGGACAACGTCGCGGGGCCCCGCGTGACGACAGTGAGCGCGGTGGGCCGCCCGGAGGCGCTGCAGAGCATCGAGGACGAGATGTGGGTCGTCATCCGGCGCGTCAAGCGAGTGATCGGCGAGCGGGCCCGGGCGGTCCACCCGGAGCTGCAGCGGGCGTCGTACGTCGTGCTCACCTGGCTCGCCGAGCACGGCCCGGTCCGGGCCTCGGCCGTCGCGGAGGCGTTCGAGGTGGACAAGGGCTCGCTCAGCCGCCAGCTCCAGCACCTGCAGGAGCTGGGGCTGGTGGACCGGGAGCCCGACCCCGAGGACGGCCGGGCCGCGCTGCTCTCCATCAGCGAGGAGGCGGTACGCCGGCTCGCGGCCGTCGCCGCCGAGCGGCGGGTGCTGCTCGACCGGAGACTGGCCGACTGGACCGCCGAGGAGCTGCTGTCGCTGGCGGCGCAGCTGCGCCGCTACAACGACTCCCTCGGCAGCTGACCTCCCGTGCGCGAGCCGCCGTGAGGGCCGTGCGAGAGGTCAGCGCAGCCAGACCGCGGTGTCGGCGGGCAGCGTGTCGGCGACCGGCCCGCTGGCGAGGACGACCTCGCCGGCCGGCATCGGCACCGGCGCCTCGCCGCAGTTGAGGACCACGGTGAGGGCGCCACGCCGGAACGCCAGCACCTCGGCGCCGAGGTCGAGCAGCTCGACGGCGTCGGGCTCGGCGGCGGCAAGCTTGCGACGGGCGGCGAGCGCCTCGCGGTAGAGCTCCAGCGTCGAGCCGGCCACGCCGTCCTCGGCGGCCACGGTCCTCCTCGCCCAGTCGGAGGGCTGCGGCAGCCACGGCTGGCCGGTCCCCGGGCCGAAGCCGTAGGGCGGCCGGTCGCCGCTCCACGGGATCGGGACCCGGCAGCCGTCGCGGCTGGAGCGGCCGGTGCGCACCCAGGCGGGGTCCTGCCGGTGCTCGGGCGCCACGTCGACCTCCTCCAGTCCCAGCTCCTCACCTTGGTAGAGATAGGCCGAGCCGGGCAGCGCCAGCATCGTCACCGTGGCGGCCCGGGCGCGAGCCAGGCCGACCGGCCCGCCGCCGTACCGGGTGACGTGACGGACCACGTCGTGGTTGCTGAGCACCCAGGTCGGTGCCGCGTCGTCGAGCGCCTGCAGGGTGCTGGTGACGACTCCGGCGAAGGCCTCGGCCGACCACGGCGCCAGCAGCCAGGCGAAGTTGAACGCCTGGTGCATCTCGTCGGGGCGGACGTAGCGGGCGAGCGAGGCCGCCGTCTGGGTCCACGCCTCGGCCACCAACATGCGATCGCCGTCGTACTCCGAGAGCACCCGCCGCCAGCGCCGGTAGACGTCGTGCACCTCGGGCTGGTCCCACATCGGCTCGTCACGGGGCAGGCCGCCCATCATGGACTCCCCGGCCGAGGCGCCGCTGGTCGGCTCCTCGCCCTCGGCGAGGATCTGGTCGCGCAGCGACTCCTCCTTGAGCAGGCCGTGGGCGACGTCGACCCGGAACCCGTCGACGCCGCGGTCGAGCCAGAACCGCAGCACGTCCTCGAACATGTCGCCGACCTCGGGGTTGCGCCAGTCCAGGTCGGGCTGGGTGCGGTCGAAGAGGTGGAGATACCACTGGCCGTCGGGAACGCGTTCCCACGCCGGCCCGCCGAAGACCGAGCTCCAGTTGTTCGGCGGCTCCTCGCCGTTCGGGCCGCGGCCGTCGCGGAAGACGTAACGTGCCCGCTCGGGGGAGCCCGGCGCGGCCGCCAGCGCCGCCTGGAACCAGTCGTGCTGGTCCGAGGTGTGGTTGGGCACCAGGTCGACGATCACCCGCAGCCCGAGCTGGTGGGACCGGGCGATCAGCTCGTCGGCGTCGGCCAGGGTGCCGAACAGCGGGTCGATGTCGCGATAGTCGGCGACGTCGTACCCGTGGTCGTGCTGCGGCGAGGTGTAGAACGGCGAGATCCACAGGGCGTCCACGCCGAGATCGCGCAGATGGGTGAGCCGCGAGGTGATGCCGGGCAGGTCGCCGATGCCGTCGCCATTGGCGTCGGAGAAGCTGCGAGGGTAGACCTGATAGACGACGGCGTGGCGCCACCAAGGCGCGGACGACTCGGCATTCACGCGCTCAGCCTAAGGGCGTGTCGCCCAGGTCCTCGCGACGGCGCCGACTTGGGCGACACGCCTTAGGATGGTCCCGTGAGCGACCTGATCGACACCACCGAGATGTACCTCCGGACCATCTACGAGCTGGTCGAGGAGGGCATCACCCCGCTGCGCGCCCGGATCGCCGAGCGCCTGCACCAGAGCGGCCCGACGGTCTCGCAGACCGTGGCCCGGATGGAGCGCGACGGGCTGGTGACTGTCGAGGGCGACCGCCACCTGCAGCTGACCGATCAGGGCCTGGCACTGGCCACCAGGGTGATGCGCAAGCACCGGCTCGCGGAGCGGCTGCTCACCGACGTGATCGGGCTCGACTGGGAGCTCGTCCACGAGGAGGCGTGCCGCTGGGAGCACGTCATGTCCGAGACCGTCGAGAAGCGGCTGCTGGCCCTGCTCGGCAACCCCGTTGAGTCGCCGTACGGCAACCCGATCCCCGGCCTCGACGAGCTCGGCTCCGAGGAGATCGGCGAGGACTTCATGGACGGCGTCGAGCCGCTGTCCAAGGTCGCGACGGCCGTCAAGGGCGAGGTGCTGGTCCGGCGGATCTCCGAAGAGATGCAGAAGGACGAGGCGCTGATGAGCGCGCTGCGCCGCGTCGGCGCCCGACCGGACAAGACCATCTCGGTGGTCGCGACCGACGAGGGCGTGCTGCTCGGCTCCGGCGGCGAGACCGCCGAGATCTACCTCGACGCGGCCGAGCACATCTTCGTCAAGCGACTGCTCTGACCAGCTCCTCAAGGAAGTCGCCGCATGTGCCGGAACATCCGCCCACTCAACAACTTCGAGCCGCCGGCGACCTCTGAGGAGGTGGCCGCCGCCGCGCTGCAATACGTCCGCAAGGTCAGCGGCACTACCAAGCCGTCGCTGGCCAACCAGGCCGCCTTCGACCGCGCCGTCGCCGAGATCGCGCACATCACCCAGCACCTCCTCGACGACCTGGTCACCACCGCCCCACCGAAGAGCCGCGAGGTCGAGGCGGCCAAGGCCAGGAGGCGCCGCCTCCCTCGCGCCGAGGCCCGCTACGCCCGCTGACCGACCCTTCGGAGAGTCCCGGCATGGCCCGTTCGGGTCATGTCCGCCGCCGGTCGGCCGCACCCTCCCGCCGACCCTTGGGATGGCCCGCGCCGCCGCCTAGCCTGCTTGATCGTGGAGGCAGCGCATCGCAGGGTCGAACGAGACTCCTCGACCCTGCTCGCCGCGGTCACCGACATCGCCGCCGGGGACGACCTCGACACCGTGCTGCGCCGGGTGGCCGCGACCGCCTGCCGACTGCTGCGGGCGGAGTACGCCGTCGTCACCACGCTCGACGACGACGCGGTCGCGGACCTGGTCAGCCATGGCGACCCGCCCGACGATCTGCCGGCACCGCGCGGCGGACCGACCGGGCCCGCCCGGCTGACCGTGCCGCTGGAGTACGACGGCCACCTGGTCGGCCGGATCCACGTCGGCCCCGCGCCGGACGACGCCGAGCTCCTCGCCCGGCTCGCCACTGCGGTCGCCCCGGTGGTCGACCGCGCCCGCGCACTCGACCTCAGCGAGCGGCGGCGTGCCTGGCAGCAGGCCACCGCTGCCGTCACGACCGCGCTCGCGCCGGCGCGCGACCTGGCCGACGCCCTCGACGCTTTGGTCGCCACCCTGCACCAGGTGACCGGCGCCGGCCGGGTGGCCGCGCTGCACCGCGACAGTCACGCCGAGCTCGCGGTGGCCGGCACCGATCCGGCCCTCGACCTCACCGAGCGGCTTGCGGCCGTCGCCGGCATCGTCCGGGTGGCGCAAGGAGACAGCGCCACGCTGATCGTGCCGCTGCCGACCGAGCGGGCACCCGTCGGCGTACTCCTGCTGCAGCGGGCCGGCTCCTGGGCGGTGCTGCGCGGCCTGGAGCGGGAGCTGCTCGTCTCGTTCGCCGGTCAGGTCGGCGCCGCCCTCGACCGAGCCCGGACCGCCGCTGCACGCGAGGGGCGGGTCCTCGCCGGCGAGCGGGACCGGATCGCCCGCGACCTGCACGACCTGGTCGTGCAGCGGCTCTACGCGGTCGGGATGAGGTTGCAGGGCGCCCGCCGCGACCCGGCCCGGCTCGACGACGTCGTCGGGAGCGCCGTCACCGAGCTCGACCAGGTGATCCGCGACCTGCGCGCCACCATCTTCGAGCTCGGCCATGGCGGCGGGCTGTCGCTGCGTGAGGAGGTTCGCGCCCTGGTCGGGGAGTACGCCGGCGTGCTCGGCTTCGTGCCGTCGCTGCGTCACACCGGCCCGGTCGACGCCGCGCTGAGCGCCGAGGCCGCCGGGCAGGTGCTGCTGACCCTGCGGGAGGCGCTCTCCAATATCGCCCGCCACGCCGGTGCCGGCAGCGCCCGGATCGAGCTCACCGCGTCCCGGGAGTGGTTCATGCTCCGGGTCGTCGACGACGGCACCGGCCTGCCGACGGCCCTCGGCCATGGCAGCGGGCTGGCCAACGCCCGCCACCGCGCCGACAAGCTCGGTGGCGTCATGCGGCTCGGCCCCGCCCACCCCCGGGGCACCAGCCTGGCCTGGCTGATCCCGGCCTCCCGCTGACCCGCGCTCAGCCGACACTCGGCTCGGCGGCCGAGCCGACATGCACGCTCGCGAGGAACCGCAGCATGGTCTCGCGCGACCAGCCGGCGCTGTCTCCGCCCGGCCCGGCTACAGCGAGCACCAGACCGGCCTCGCCGTCGACCTCCAGCCCCTCGACGGCAGCTGTGCTCTCGACCCGTGCTTCGCCCGAACCGAGGGCGGCCACTGGCTGGCCGCGCACGCCCGCGAGTTCGGCTGAGATGCGAGAAGCCCCCGGGCGAACTGCCGGGGGCTCTCGTGGCGGTGGCCAGGGGCGGGGTCGAACCGCCGACCTACCGATTTTCAGTCGGTCGCTCGTACCAACTGAGCTACCTGGCCGGGCCGAGGGGAGAGACTACCGGAATCCGGGCCACGCCCACGAATCGAGGCAGAGCGTGGAGTGTGAGGCGCGCCAGGTACGCCTCAGACTCCAGAACCGCTTTGGGCGAGGCACGCGGCCACCCCTAGACTGATCCAGCTTGAGGCCCCCTTCGTCTAGCGGCCCAGGACCCCGCCCTTTCACGGCGGTAGCGCCGGTTCGAATCCGGTAGGGGGTACAGAGGTGTCGCTATTAAAAGCGGCACTAACGCTGTGCTCAGTTGCTTCTTGGTGAGTTTCCGCTGGCCAGCGAGTTGTAGGGCTCGTTGAGCTCGATCCTGACCTGCGTCGACTCGGCGCCAAGCAGGACTCGCGCGAAGAGAGCCTGGTTGAGTTGTCTGCGGAGCATCGGGGCAGCCTGCTGGTAGGTCTCGTGGACGTCTTGGAGCAGATCGAGCGCCTCGCGCATCTGCTGCTCAAGATCCGCGAGTCTGGTCGCGGCGGTCCCCCGCTCACGGTCGTTGCGGGCACGCTCGGTCTTGAGTCGCTGCTGATCCTTCTCGAACAGAGTCCTGGGAATCGCTTCGGCGTGGTAGGCATCCAGTAGCCGGACCTGCTGCTTCTCGATGCTGCTGGCCTCCGCGTCGAGTTGGTCGACTCGTTCTGCGGCTTGCGCTTCTTCTCGACGCTGTCTTGCGAGCGCGATCTGCTCGATCCCCTTACGCTGCTCCGTGCTCAGGGCGATGGCGCGGTAGCAGTCG
The DNA here is from genome assembly GCF_047607185.1 of Nocardioides sp. GTDB lineage: Bacteria > Actinomycetota > Actinomycetes > Propionibacteriales > Nocardioidaceae > Nocardioides. The sequence goes on from NZ_JASGDQ010000146.1 coordinate 14,843, forward strand.
GAGACGCGTTGCTCAACCTGGGCGATCGGGAGCGCCTTGCGTTGGGCGCAGTCGTTGTTGCCGCCACGGTGGCAGACGAAGTAGTCGTAGACGGTGCCGTTCCTGCCGCGACTGTGCTGCTCGATCAGTCGGCGCCCGCATTCGATGCAGTAGACGGTGCCCTTGAGGTAGTGGTCGTGGGTGCGAGAGCGTTCCCCGTTGCGCCGCGTGGCGAGCACATCTTGTACGGCGGTCCAGGTCGCCTCGTCGACGAGCGGTTCGTGGGAGCCAGCATGCTTGGCTCCGGCGAGGGTGACGACCCCGACGTAGTACGGGTTGCGGAGCAGATAGTGCACGGCACGCAAGGTCAGCGGTCCTGACGGAGTGTTCGGGCCGGGTCTCGTGGTGACGCCGCGCTCGTTGAGTTCGGCGGCGATCTGGTTGATGCTCCACTCGGCGGTGGCGTACGCCTCGAACGCCCAGGCGACATGTGGACCACGTTCAGGGTCGATGACGATGGTGCGGACCTCGCGGCCGTCGTGATCGCGGAACTGCTGGTTGAGATACCCCAGCGGCGCACGGCCGGGGGTTCCTCCCTGGATGGCCTTCTGTCGCATCCCTTTCATCACCTCGGTGGCCAGGTTCTGTGAGTAGAACTCAGCGATCGAAGCCATGATCCCATGCAGCAACCGCCCCGACGGGCTGCTGCTGATCGCCTCGGTCGTCGACACCAGGTGCGCACCGGTTGCCAGGATCTGGTTGGTCAGTGCGGCGTCGTCGGCCCGGTTGCGCGCGAGCCTGTCGATCTTGTGGACGATCACGAAGTTCACCGGGCTGCTCTCGATGTAGTCCAGCATCCGCTTCAACTCAGGTCGCTCCAATGATCTTCCTGACCGGCCGCGCTCGACGAACTCTGCCGCCACGAGCGCGCCCATCTCCATCGCCCGCCGTCGGCACGCCTCCCGTTGAGCCGGGATCGACAGCCCTTCCGGCTCGCCTCCCACTTGGGCTTGCCGGTTGGTCGAGACCCGCAGGTAGGAGACTGCGCGTAGCGGGGACAGGGACTCGTTGACGCTCGGGATAGACATCCTGAGAACGATTCCGAGAGTCCGGGGTGCACCTACCCGTCGGCCCGTAGATTGCGGAGGTCTCGCGAGACTCACGCCAGAAGCGGGGACGTGGTACTCCGCACGGATATTGAGCCAACCCCCAGACTTCGGTCTGGGGGCGCCTTCTTCTTATGTGGTCTCGGTCGCCGTAGAGCGCCAGTGGTGTCACGTTGCACCGGTTTGCATCTGAGTCGGATGCAAACCGGTCGTCCGTGACACTCCCGGCCTGGCGGCCCCGCCCGTTCGAGTATGAACAGATAGATTTCTAAGTGTTCACTTGTCGCGGTATGGTGGGTGCATGAACCTCGCGCTTCGCCTCACCCCGGCCGACTTGGCTGATCGCAAGAGCGCCACCAAGTCTGTCCTCGCGTTCCTGCGAGAGGCAGAGAAGGTGGGAGCGTCGGTCAAGCTGTCGGCAGAGGCGCCGTTCTTGACGCCAGAGGAAATGGCGAAGCAGCTCGGCCTCTCGCGCCCGACCATCTCCCGTCGCATCAAGGCCGGCGACCTGAAGGCCGTCAAGGTCGGCAACCGGAACCGGATCCCTCTGCCTGAGTTCGAGCGATTCCGCGCCGCCTACCTCGACGAACTGGCCAGCGCCCTCGCTGACGACTTCTAAGAGATCGGATGACTCTGGTCCATTTGGATGCGAACGTCCTGGTCCCGTCCTACACGCGCACACTGCTCATGATGGCGGCGCCATTGTCGGACTTCACCGTCATCTGGAGCATGCACGCCGAGGCCCCGAAGCGACTTACAACGCACTCAAGCGGTAGGGGATGACCTTCCGGTCTCCGAGCCAGCGACGCAGGAAGCCGCGATCGGCGGAATAGCGCTCAGTCGCCGACTATCGCGACCATGTCATCCGCATCCAGGCCGTAGGCCGCCGAGATCACCTCGTTGACCTTGCCGCGAAGCACCTGGACGCGGCCGGTGAGCGTGGTGTGTATCGCTGCGTCTTGCTCGGTGCGGAGTTGCACCACGATGTTCTGCATCTCGGTCACTGCCGCCTCGATCTCACTCTGCGCGGCAGCGTCCAGATCAGGCACCGGAACGGCTGCCATGAACGCCTTGCGATGGACGACGTAGGAGCCTCGGTACAGCCGTCCTCGGGACGCCACGAATGCATCGACGGCGGGATGCGACAGGATCGCCTGGACAACGGAGATGGAGTACGGACAGGCAGCATCTGGTCGCACCAAGTAATACGGACCACCGTCACCACCACCAGGAGTAACCAGCCCCTCGGTGTCCAGCATGTACTGCGGTGCGAGCGACAGCACCCTCACGATCAGCTTCGGGTCATCGAGCTTCGTCAGTGACTGTGACCGCCCATATGCCCAGAATCTGGCACCCGGATCAGGAGTCACGGATCGGCCTTGGAGTGCACCGCGATGTGCCGTCAGGTAGTCGAGCGCCTTCGGGAACCGCGCTCGCATCGTCGCTTCGTCGTACACCGTGGCGGTGCCGCGTGTGCGACCAGCAGCAGGCGGCTGCACGTCATACGGGAAGATCGCGTAGGCGTCAGGCACCGGATCACGGCCATAAGGCTCGAAGGTCCGGTCACGAACCGCAGGCCGCAAGATGGCCTGCTCCACCTCACGGAGCACGCCACTGCGATCCGTGAAGCGCGCGATCTGGCTGTCAGACCTGTTGGGGTCTGGCTTCACGAAGAAAACGTCATCGGCTGAGGTCTGGACACCAACAAAGATGTTCACCCAGCCGGCATCACCAAGCTTGGCGATCCCGGCTTGTTCCATCTTCTCGAAGACCTTCGTCCTGGCCTCGTCAGCAATCGGCCACGGATCACCCGTCAGAGCGGAGCGTTCCACCTGGACCACCGACGATGCGCTCGTATCGTGCCAGCCTTCAAGGTCACCCACGATCTCGAACTCCGCCGGATCGGCCACGGCAGGTCCTGCGAAGACCAACGCGGTGTAGGTTTGACGTCCCTCAAAGACCTGCTGCTCCCCGAAGTGCACCAGGCGGCGGAGGCGTGGACCGAGCACTCGCCGCATGGTGCTCGCTGGGAGCAGGTTGGTGAATCGGTTGGGCACGATGTAGGCGAGGTGGCCGGCGTCGGACAAGAACTGGAACGCCCGCTCGACGAACAACTGGTAGACATCGAAGTTGTGGGACTGAGCCGACTCGTAGTGGCTCCGAGCGTCCTGGAAGTACGCGAGTTGGTCGGGCATGAACTCTGCCAGCACTTGGATGCGCACATACGGCGGGTTGCCCACGATGAGGCTGAAGCCACCGGCCCGCAGAACGGAAGCGAACGACGCCCGCAGGTCGAGCGGTGCTGCGGCGGCTCTCCGCTCAGGGATGGCTGCCGCAACCGGAACCACGGTGTCGAAGTCCGGCTCCACCAGCGAGTTGCCGACCAGCAGGTTGCTCGACAGGTCTGGCAGCAGGTTCCGGGCGCGGTTGGTATCTACCACCTCATCGCCCAGCACGGCCAGCAGCAGGCTGAGCTTGGCGACCTCAACCGCCGCACCGTCAATGTCGACGCCATAGAGGTGGTTCCTGACGAGCGCAGCCCGCTCAGCGAGCCCGACTGTTCGACCGGCACGTTCCTCTGCCTCGATGAGTCGGTCAAGAATCTCGATGAGGAAGGGACCGGAACCCATCGACAAATCGAGCGCCTTGAAGTCCACGGGAACCGGCTGCCCAGGACCGAGCTGCGGATCCAGACCACCGGTGGTCAGTGAGGCCACGACCCATCCGGGTGTTGCCACGATGCCACCTGCGTGGGTCAGTTCCGGCTTGGGCGTGAGCACCACTCGCCGAGAACCGTCCACCTCGACCCGTTCAGCGAGGTACTGCTCGTAGACCTCCGCCAGGATGTCCGGCCGCAGGACGCCGAAGGCGAACTGGCTCCGGGGCCAGTACATCTCGCGCACCACAGAGCGGAGCACGGTGGACGAGAGCGTGGTCGTCGTGAGCACGTCGAACAGCCCTGCGTTGAAGGCGCGGTCGGCATCCCGGAAGGCGTCGAGGAGCTTGTCGTCCTCGGCCGACTTCAAGAGCGCCTCGTACTGCCCGATATTGCGGTCCTCGCAGACACGAAGGAACAGCAGGGCGTTCAGTAACCGCTGGGTGCGGCGCCCCACTTCGGCGGCCGACAGACCCACATTCTGCGCGGCGATGTCGCTGGCCAGCCACAGCCGCCACTTCTTGAACTGTGCCAGGAACGACTGGTCGAACGGTGACGTCCCACGCGGCGGCTCTGTGTAGGAGTAGAGGTCGTAATAGCGCGGGGAGGTCACTGACTCATAGGAGACGCGCTCCCAGAGGTCATCGAAGCGACTGACGTACTCCTCCACAGTGAAACGTCCGCCCGGCACAACCGCAACATCAGGACCATCGCCGTCCTGCGGCGCGATCGTGGCGTCGAACACCACCGTCTGTGCGACGTTGGTGAGCACGGCTGCCGGAAGCGACAGCGACCAGCCGTAGGTCCGCGCCTGGCGGGCAGGGCCAGCCGCAGTCGACAGCCTGACCGACGGCTTCTTCGCCTCGACTGGGAGTCGGTCGCGACCGTTCTGCCGCAGCCGGTAGTCGGGGCGACCTCCTTCGTCGCTCTCGTTCAGCTCCCGCTCCAGCACGACGTCACGGAGCACCTGAGGCTGGCTGTCCTCGTTGCTGACGTCCCACCCGAGGATGCGGAGGAAGCGGTCGATCCACTCGCTCCGGGCCTCGAGTTCGGTGTAAGGCGACCCATGCGCTTCCAGGTCGGCTGCGTGCCGCTGATAGTCCACGACGAACACCGCCATCGCGAGGCGGGCTTCTTCTTTGGTGTAGCGGACGAACGGCACGCCCCAACCCTAGGGAAGCGTCCCGACAGTCCCTTCATAGACGCGCCCTACGGCCCCGTTGTCCGATCTTGTCGGGCCTCTGAGCGAAGATAGAGCGCATGGTGAAGTTCGCGGCGAAGGCAGCACCTGAGGGTGACAAGCTCCGAGGGGGCTACTACACACCGCAACCCATCGCTCAGTTCGTTGCCGAGTGGGCGACCCAGGCAGGCCCCCACGTTCTCGAGCCGTCCTGTGGTGACGGAGCCATTCTGCGGGAGTTGACGAGTGTCCTCGGCACCGGCGATGTGACCGCCGTCGAGCTTATCCTAGGCGAGGCGGCTAAGGCCGAGGAAGCCTCCGGGGCGGCGGTCGAGGTCTCGGACTTCTTCGGCTGGTTCACGCCTGACCGACGAGGTTCCTTCGATGCTGTAGCCGGCAATCCGCCGTACATCCGTTTCGGCTCTTGGGACGAATCCTCGCGCGAGCCCGCACTCGACCTGATGCGGAGCGTCGGGATGCGCCCGACGAAGCTCACCAACGCCTGGGTGCCCTTCGTCGTTGCCTCCGTACTCGCGGTGCGTCCCGGTGGCCGAGTTGCGCTGGTCCTCCCAGCGGAACTGCTGCAGGTTGGCTACGCCGCCGCGCTCCGCTCGTACCTCGTGGACAACTGCTCCTCAGTCACCATCGTGTCGTTCCAGCGGTTGGTCTTCCCCGGCATCCTGCAGGAGGTTGTCCTGCTCCTTGCCGAGCGCGGCGACGGGCCCGCCGAAATCCGAACAGTTGAAGTCCCGGATGCGTCCCACCTCGATGACTTCCACGCCTCGAAGAAGCCCGCTGCTCGGGCACACCTCCATGAGTCGGAGAAGTGGACCAAGTACTACCTGGACACCGATGCCATCGCGCTACTCCGGACGGTCCGCACCGATGGTCGACTCCTGCCGCTGGAACGCTTCGCCGAGGTTGACGTGGGGGTCGTCACCGGGCGCAACTCGTTCTTCTGCCTCACGGCCGCCGAAGCGGCAGCTCGGAAGGTCGAACGCTTCACCATGCCGCTCGTCGCCCGGAGCATGCAGGTCCCGGCGCTGAGCTTCACGGCGTCAGACCTGGTAGAGCAAGACACCACCGAGGCGCGGACTCGGCTGCTCAGCGTGCCGTCAGACGTCAACCTCAAGCGCGCAGCGCCACTGACCCGCTACCTGGCAGAGGGCGAGGCCGAGGGGGTACCCGACGGCTACAAGTGCCGCATCCGCCGAAACTGGTGGGAAGTCCCGTCCACCTGGGTCCCCGACGGCTTCATGCTGCGGCAGATCAGCACGCATCCGCGACTCATCGCGAACAAGGCGGGAGCGACCAGCACTGACACCGTGCACCGCGTTCGAGTTGCCCCGAGTGTAGACATGGAGCGCCTGGCGGTCGGCGCCTTCAACTCGGTGACGTTCGCGCTGGCAGAGGTACTCGGGCGCAGCTACGGCGGCGGCATCCTTGAATTAGAGCCGAGCGAGTCGGGACACCTTCCCGTACCCGATCCGGCGCTGGTGCCCGACACCCTGCACCAGAAGGTCGACGAACTGGTGCGGGAACGTCGCTTCGATGATGCACTCGACCTCGTCGACCAGGTCGTATTGGTCGAAGCGCTCGGCTTCAGCGAAGACGAAGTGACCGCGCTCCGACAGGTCTGGGAGCAGCTTCGCGACCGACGCACGAGGCGCTCCAAGCGCAAGTAGCACGCCGAGAATGTCGGCCCCACTTGCGACAATAGATGCGTGAAGTTCAAGCGCCGCAACCTCGAAGCCCTGGCGGAACTCGTCGTGGGCAACGTGGGTCGAGATGACCCTGCGAACCACGACGAGGCGCGGTACTTCGCGTATCGCTCCAGCATGTACATCACGGAGTTCTTCCAGGAACTGGAGACCGACTACCAGCATGACGGCTCCACCCGACACCGCTGGGTTGCCGATGTCCTGGATGAGATGCTGGCCGAGCCTCACGACGGCCCGAACCACCCACCGGAGGTCTTCTGTCGCCTCATCGACCAGCTCATGAGCCCCGCCGACCGGCTCAACGAAGGACCGGACCGTCCCCGTGCGCTGGCGCAGCTCAACGAGGTGCTCGGACGCGAAGGCTTCGAGGCGTTCTACGGCGAGGACAACCACTGCTACCTCCGCCACGTTGGCACCCAGACCGTGACGGTGCTGGCTGCCAACCCGCACCGACCGTTCAGTAAGCAAGAACTCGAGCGACGACATCTCCTGGCTGCCTACCTCGACCGGTGCAGCGAGGACGAACTCATCGAGGAAGTGCTGCTGCCGCTCTTCCGGCAACTCGGGTACCACCGCATCACGGCAGCCGGGCACAAGGACAAGGCGTTGGAGTATGGCAAGGACATCTGGATGCGCTACACCTTGCCGACCCAGCACATTCTCTACTTCGGCATCCAGGCGAAGAAGGGCAAGCTCGACGCCTCGGGCGTCACCAAGGCGGGCAATGCCAATATGGCCGAGATTCACAACCAGGCGCTCATGATGTTGGCGCACGAGATCTTCGATCCCGAGACGAACCGCCGTGTCCTCGTCGATCACGCCTTCATCGTGGCCGGCGGGGAGATAACGAAGGCAGCGCGGAACTGGCTCGGCAACGCCCTCGACGCCACCAAGCGCAGCCAGATCATGTTCATGGATCGCGACGACATCCTGAACCTCTATGTGGTCGCCAGCCTGCCGCTGCCCGACGCGGCCCTGCCGGCTCCGCTTGCCAGTTCGTGGGGCACGACAGAGGAACCGCCGTTCTAAGCCGGGCCTGAACAGCTTCGTCGGACCCTCCCCCTAGAGTCGCTCTATGGCCGAGTTGCACCTGACCGCTGACGACGATCACGTTGAACGGCTCGCCCATGAGAACGACCCGGTGCGGGCCGTGGTCGAACTCATCTGGAACGCTATCGACGCTGAGGCAACGACAGTGACCGTCGAACTGGAACACGACGAGTTCGACGCGATCACGAAGACCGTCGTCACCGACGATGGCCACGGCATCGACCGCGATGAGTTGGAGTCCACCTTCGGACGCATCGGCGGTTCCTGGAAGCGCCTGGCATCTAAGACCAAGAACGGCAAGCGCGGGCTCCACGGTGAGCGTGGCGAGGGACGTCTCCGTGCCTTCGCGCTCGGTAACCGCGTCTCCTGGGTCAGCCACAGCGTGGACACAGCCGGTGTCCTGCAGCGCATCGAGGTCAAAGGCAGCACCGACCACCGGCATGTCTTCCAATGGGACGCTCAGCCAACGTCGGATCATGCTACCGGCACAGTCGTCAACGCCCTCAACGAGAGCCAGAAGTCGCTCGGTGCCCTTGAGGCCGAGGGCTCGCTGGCCGTCCTGCTGTCGCACTTCGCACCCGCACTCCTCAACGAGTCAGGCCTGTCGATCTCGTACAACGGCAGCACGCTCGATCCAGACGACCAAATCGTGCGCAGTGACACGGTCGACCTGCCGTTCACCGACGAGGACGGAGGCACGCACCAGGCGAGCCTCCAGATCATCGAGTGGAAGGGTGGCAAGCACCGCGCCATCTACTACGGCCAGGACGCCGAGCACTTCGTTCATGAGGAGTCAGCCAAGGACGTTGAGCCGCAGTTCCAGTACTCCGCCTATGTGACATGGGACGGCCTGGACCACGATGCGCTGTCCGTCATAGGTCTGGGCGACATGGCAGGCGGCGCTGTCGGCGCCCTGTGGACTGCGGCCCGCGAGGGCATCCACCAGCACTTCACGAACCGCCGCCGTGAGCGCCGCAAGGAGCAACTCGACAAGTGGAAGAAGGACAAGGTCTATCCCTACGAGGGAGAAGCCGCCACCGAGACGGAAAAGGCGGAACGCGCCGTCTTCGACATTGTCTCTGGCGCGCTGGCTGGTCAGCTCACCGGCCGGAGTAAGGACTCCACCAAGGTTGTGCTGAACCTGTTGCAGACTGCCGTCCGGCAAGACCCGGAGAACCTCGCCACGATCTTCCACGAGGTAGCAGCACTCAACCAGACCGACCGCGACACCCTGACCAAGCTGCTCGGCGAGACGACGCTGCCCGCGATTATCAAGGCGGCAAATGTGGTGACCAGCCGCAACAAGTTCCTGGCAGGGTTGGAGCGCCTCATCTTCCCGCCCGAGGGCGCGGACACCATCAAAGAGCGCGACCACCTTCACCCGATGCTCGAACGCGAACTGTGGGTGTTCGGCGAGGCGTACCACCTCATGAGCAGCGAGCGTGGCCTGACCGAGATGCTGCGCACCCACCTCAAGCTCGAAGGACTCCCGACCAAAGGCGTTGAGCCCGTCACCCGATGGGACGGCAAGGGTGGCCGACTCGACCTGCACCTCGCAGTGAAGATGCAGGAGTTCGACATCACGAGACACCTGGTGGTCGAACTCAAAGCGCCCGAGATCACGCTCGGGCGAAAGGAACTGGATCAGGTTGAGGACTACGCCAACACGGTGCTACAGAACGCCGCCTTCGCCTCGGAGAAGGCGACCTGGGACTTCATCCTCGTCGGCACGGGCTACGATCAAGTGGTCGAGAATCGCTTCAGCGAGGGCACCCGAGCCGAAGGACTCGTGCTGTCACCCGAAGCCAAGAACGGACGGCCTCGCGTCCGGGTCTACGTTCGGAAGTGGCGTGACATCATCGACGAGAACCGCGGACGGCTGCGCTTCATGACCAGCAACCTGGAACACGACCCGAGCCTCGAAGAAGGACTAAGCCACATCCGCGAGCAGTACGGGGATCTGTTGCCGAGCGGAATCAAGGTCGAGGAGTCTGCGACCGAGACGGATCTAGCCCGCACGTAACTGGTCAGCAGGCTCGGCAGAACGCGATGATGTGTTCGGGCAGCCAAGGGCTGCCGGCGGCGAGTTTGGTGAGGGGCGTCGAAGTGGGTGAGTCCGTGTTCGGCCCGGTCACGGTCCGCATGGTCCCCGATATTTTCTGGCGGAGCATTCTCATCCGGATCTCGCGCTCGGCGGCGTTGTTGTCGAAGGGGATTCGGGGGTGAAGGCGAGGCGTCGTCGGCGCCCTCTCCGGGCGGCCAGCCTAGGACGCGAGGGCCCTACCGATCGTTCGAGGACTGACACCCAGCCGCCGGGCGATCTCGGTTTTCGCCAAGCCGCCCGAGTCGAGGCGCTGGGCCTGAGCTACTTGAGTTGGTGTCAGCACGGTTCTCCGTGGGCCCAACCTGCGGCGCAGGTGCTTGTTGACTGTCGCGGGGTGGATGCCGAAGCGGTCGGCCAACTCGTCCTTGCTCTCTCCCGCTGAGTGGCGAGCGAGCAGGTCGTCGACTTGGGCAAGTGTCAGCCGGGTTTGAATTGTCCCGATTTCGCGCACGAGCCTGCCGGGAGGAGGGTTTCCTGGCCCCTCGGAGGGCAGCCGCGTCGCACGCGAATAGGCCCATGACCTGCGTGAATGCACCGCATGGAGTACCTGCGGAGGGTTTGAGAACTGTCGCGTTGGGGGTACGGGGTAGATGTCCTGCTGGTCGGCACGGAGTCACTCTTCGGAGCGTGACAGGTGATTGATCCGTGCTTGCGTCATCCACCCGAGTCATGAGTCGAGCGCACCGGCGGCGGCGCGGATTGGGATTCCGGTGAGCGGTTGGGCTAGAGTTCCCTCGCTCCGGGCAACTGGAGCGAGATGGCCCCGTAGCGCAGTTGGTTAGCGCGCCGCCCTGTCACGGCGGAGGCCGCGGGTTCGAGTCCCGTCGGGGTCGCCGGAGGCGAGAGACGAGGCGGTTCACCAAGGTGAGCCACCTCGCCTTCCTTGTTCTGCGGGGAGCGGCGGGCGCGCTGTGGGAATCGACCGGCCGGCGCGATGGGTGGTTGCGGCATGACGACTTTCGGCATCGGAGCGGGCATCGCGGAGGGCAACCGGCTGCCGTAGGTCCGTAGGCTGGGCCCGTGCCGATCGACGTCTCGCCCGAGCGGTTCGACGAGCTCGTCGACGACGCCCTCGACGCGATCCCCGACGAGCTCGCGCGACTGGTCAGCAACCTCGTCGTACTGGTCGAGGAGGAGCCGCCGGCGGGGGAGCCCGACGACCTGCTCGGCCTGTACGACGGCCGGGGACTGGTCCACGACATGTACGGCGGCGACCTGCCAGCCCGGATTCTCGTCTTCCGCGGCCCGCTGCTCGACTTCTGCGAGACCGAGGAGCAACTCGTCGACGAGGTCCGGATCACCGTGGTCCACGAGCTGGCCCACCACTTCGGCATCGACGAGGCCAAGCTGCATCAGCTCGGCTGGGGGTGAGGTCAGGCGAGCTTGTCGCGGACCGACCCGCGGCCGGTCCAGCGCATCGGCTCCTGGCCGGCGGCCTGGCGGATGTACTCCCCGAGGAACCACCGCTGGAAGTCGCGCTGCTCCGGGGTGCGCGCCAGTGAGAGCAGCCGCTCGTCGCGGCAGAACTCGTCGGCGAGGTCGAGCAGCTCCAGGAAGTGCTGCAGCGTGGCGGCGGCGTGGCGCGGCATCCGCACCGTGAAGTCGGCGGTGGTCGACCCCTCCAGCGGCGCCTCGACGAACTCGGTCAGGCCGATGCCGTCGCGCAGCTCCAGCTCCAGGGCGGTGAACAGATCGGAGAGGTCGTCGGCCAGGGGGTAGTCGGCGGCGTGCGCCAGGGCGAGCAGCCGCACCTCGCGACGCAGCTCGCGGAAGTGCGACTGGAAGCCGACGTAGAGCTGCAAGGGCACCCCGAGGATCACCACGTCGACGGGGTCGTCGATCTCGTGCTCCTCGACGGGAGCGAGCACGGTGAGGATGCCGGGCACGCCGTCGTCGGTGATGTCGAGCGCAGGCTCGAACCACACCACCTTGCCGTCGGCCTCGATCTCGGCGCCCCAGGCCGCGGCCGCCCGCGAGACGATCGACAGGCCCCGCCCGAAGGTCAGCAGCAGCTCGTCGTCGTGGTCCATCGCCAGCGGCGCCGGCAGCAGTGGCTGCTCCACCGAGGCGTCGCGCACCTCGACACGCGGGTGCTCGCGGGTGCCCCGCACCCGCACCTGGATCGGGTCGGCACCGTGCAGCAGCGCATTGGAGACCAGCTCCGAGACGCCCAGCTCGGCGCACTCGCTCAGATCCTCGCGGCCGATCTCGCGGCAGATGCGGACGACCCAGCGTCGGGCGTCCTGCACCCCCCTCGGACCGAGACCGAGGGTGAGGGCCGGCCTGCTGAGCGGCACTGTCGAACTCCGGATGGGCATTGGTGACGGGGCGTTCCGACGGGTTATACCCCAGGGTACCGACCCCTAAACCAAGCCTGGTGGTGGTGAGGCCCGGGTGATGTGAGGAGAGCGACGATGACCCACGTTGAGGCGAGCGGCAGCCGGGGGCGACAATAGGTTGAACGTTCCAAGAGTGGGTTCTTGGGCAACAGGGAGAGGTGCGGCGTAATGACGCAGCGGCATCGGGTCGTGGTGATCGGCTCAGGCTTCGGAGGACTGTTCGGGACCAAGGCGCTCCGCCACGCGGACGTCGACGTCACCATGGTGGCCAAGACGACACACCACCTGTTCCAGCCGCTGCTCTACCAGGTCGCCACCGGCATCCTGTCCCAGGGCGAGATCGCGCCGCCGACCCGCGAGATCCTGCACAAGCAGGAGAACGCCACCGTGCTGATGGGCGAGGTCACCGAGATCGACCTGGAGAGGCGACTGGTCACCTCCCAGCTCCTCGGCCGGCCCACGACGCTCGGCTACGACTCGCTCATCGTCGCCGCCGGCGCCGGCCAGTCCTACTTCGGCAACGACCAGTTCGCCGAGTTCGCGCCCGGCATGAAGAGCATCGACGACGCCCTCGAGCTGCGCGGTCGCATCTTCGGCTCCTTCGAGCTCGCCGAGCTCGCGGCCGAGCGCGGCGACCCGGTCGACCACCTGCTCACCTTCGTCGTGGTCGGCGCCGGCCCGACCGGCGTGGAGCTGGCCGGCCAGATCGCCGAGCTGGCCAAGCGCACCCTCAAGCGTGACTTCAAGAACATCAAGACCGAGCACGCCCGGATCATCCTGGTCGACGGCGCCCCGCAGGTGCTGCCGCCCTTCGGCACCAAGCTGGGGGAGAAGGCCAAGATCGCGCTGGAGAAGCTCGGCGTCGAGGTCGTGCTCGGCGCGCTGGTCACCGACGTCGACGAGCGTGGCCTGGAGTGGAAGTTCAAGGACGGCCGCGTCGAGCGGGTCGAGACTGTCACCAAGATCTGGGCGGCCGGCGTACAGGCCTCCGAGCTCACCAAGACCCTCTCGGAGCAGACCGGCGCCCCGCTCGACCGGGCCGGCCGGATCGCCGTCAACCCCGACCTCACCCTGCCGGGACACCCCGAGGTGTTCGTCGTCGGCGACATGATCAACCTCGACCACCTCCCCGGTGTCGCGCAGGTCGCCATCCAGGGCGCGAAGTACGCCGCGAAGGAGATCGACCGCCGGCTCAAGGGCAAGCCCTCCCAGGGTCCGTTCAAGTACTTCGACAAGGGCTCGATGGCGACCATCACCCGCTTCAAGGCCGTAGCCGCCGTTGGCAACATCAAGCTGTCCGGTTTCCTGGCCTGGCTGATGTGGCTCGCCGTCCACCTCTTCTACATCACCGGCTTCAAGAACCGCCTCACCGCGGTGCTCCACTGGTTCGTCTCGTTCCTGGGCCGGGGCCGGTCGGAGCGTACGACGACCACCCAGCAGATCTTCGCCCGGCTGGCCCTGGAGCGTCAGGGTGGCGCCAACAACCTGGTCTCGTCGCCGGGGGCCTACGACGCCGCTGACGAGGAGGCGCGCCGCAAAGAACTGGAGGAGACCGCCGCCGAGGAGGCTCGGCTCACCGACGCCGGCGAGCGCGGAGCCCACACCCCGGCCTGAGAACACGTTCTGAGGATCAGGCGGCGTCGATCGAGGGCCGGTAGTAGCGGAGCACCTCCATGAACTCGTGCGGGTCGACCATGGTGCCGTCGATCACGAACGGGCTCATCCCGCCACGCCGGAAGACCACCTTCCAGCTGGAGCGGCCGGGCCTGCCGTGCACCTCGACCGGCGTGTAGCTGCTGGTCAGGTCGAAGGTCAGCTTGGTGCCATGCCACAGCACGTCGAGCTGGCCGCCGCGTACCGTCATCCGGGTGACGCTGGTGCCGGAGTGGACCGCCCAGATGATGCCGGCCAGCAGCCACATCGTCAGCGCGATGCCGAGGGTGGTCTCGCTGCGGTCGTGCCAGGCGAGCAGGCTCGCGCCGGCCGCGCAGACGACTGCCAGGGCGGCGACGACGCCGATCGCGGCGCGCATCCGGGTGCGCGGCTTGAAGACCACCTTGAGGGGGTACGGCGGCTCGCCATGGCTCACCGGTCCCACTGTGGCCGGTGCCTCGGCGGCCGGGGCTTCGGCAGTCGGGGCTTCGGCAGTCGGCGCCAGAGCTGTCGGCGCCGGGGAGGGCTCCTCGGCCGGCGGGACCTCCTCGGTGGCGGAGACCTCCTCGAGGGGCGCCTCGACGTGACTGGGCGCGCTCACCTTCGGCGCCCAGCGGGGAGGGACCACGCTGGACACCTCGGCCGGCTCGGGGCCGTCGCGGTGCGCGAGCCAGTCGTCGAAGAGATCCGGAGCGGGGCCATCCGCGCCGGACCCCGGAGCTCCGGTCATAGCCAGAACGGTAGGGACCCAGGACCCACCTGTCGATCATCCGATCGGGTGAGCCGGGATAGGACCCCGGGACTATCCGGACCGGCCCGCCCCGGTGTCCGCCAGCGAGACCTCCTCCCACAGGCTGGCCCTTTGCCGACAGCCGCGTTCTCAGTCGCGAAGCCACCGCTCGTGGTAGGCCGTGTCGGGCTCGAACCGACGACCCTCGGATTAAAAGTCCGGTGCTCTGCCAACTGAGCTAACGGCCCGGGGACTGGTGGAGAAGTTGGATGAAACCCGGAGCGATGCCGATGACCGCTCTGAGATGACGCCGTGACTGCTCGTTCAGACCCACCGGGCTGGTCAGTGCCCGGTAGCGTGCAGATTATCGGAGCGCGCCTGTAGCCGCGTCGGCGGACTCGAGTGAGGTGAAGCCGATGGCTCGTGCGGCGGCTTCGATGCGGCCGGTGGCCGCGAAGACGCGTGCCGCTGCGTAGTAGGTGACCGAGGATGGCTTCATGTTCGGCTCACCGGAGAGCCCTGCGCGGCCACCGGCATTGAGCCCGTCAACCTGACGCTCCTACCGGTGGTAGGGGCAGTGTCCGCGTCGTCGGCATGCGCCGCCACTGGCGGTCGGGCGGCCGCACTCATCTCCGCTTGCAGTGCGTCTGCGGGTAGTGGATCGGACCGAGTTGTACGGGTTCCCGCTTGGAGCGACGAGACTGGTCGACGACGGGCCCGTGGCCGTTGGCGAGGGGAGGCTGCGGCGCAGCACCCGCACGTGCGTCTGGATGGTCTTCATCCGGGACGGGTCGAGCCCGGCCTTGCTGAACAGGTTCTCGTAGCGTTCGGCGACCTTGGTCGTGATCGCGAACGCTTCCTCGCACACCATGTCGGGGTCGAGTCCGGCGTCGTCGGCGAACCGGCGCCAGTTCCTCTCGTTCAGGTCGCCGGGGCGGCAGGCGTTGCCGATCGGCATCGAGAAGTCGCTGTTGTATGTCGGGTACAGGATCGTCGGCACGGTGTCGTAGATGGGCGCGAGGACCGCACGGTCTCCTGCGAGGAGGAACGAGTAGTTCTTCGCGTGGGCGTCGCCGTTGCCCAACGCGACGTTGAACGCCAGTTGGCGCACGAACCGCCGCTCGCTGCCGTGGGCGGCCATGAGCCGACCGACCTCGGGTGCTGTGGCTGCATACTTCGCAGCGACCGGTCGGCCGAGCGCCTGGTTGATGTCCTCGGCGGGGATGCGCTGCCCGTTCGCGTCGCGGTCGAATCGCTCGACCACGAAGCAGGATTGCCCGAGCCAGGTCATGCGGTGCGAGGTGGCGGCTTCGACTCCGACGCGGCGGGCGAGTTCGAGGCCGAGGACCTCGAAGGTCTCGATGTTGCGGTGCTTGGGTGAGGGCGGTTTGAGAATGTGGGTGGAGGGCCGGTCGTAGCTGGGCCAGTACCAGCGGTCGCCGATCCGGGAGAGGGAGAACTTCCCTTGCGCGCCTGCCAGGGACATACGCGGCTTGACCCGGGGGTCGATCCAACTGGTGTCGTCTTGGCGGATCGAAGCGATCCGTGAGGCGATGTCGTCCTCGGTCGCCTCGATGAGCGGCCCGGTGGTCGTTCGAGGGCGGTCCGGGTCGGGTGTGAGGGTCACCGCGCCGGCGACGTCCTCGCCGTAGGCGGAAGCCAGTGTGAACGTGTCGGAGGAGGTCAGGCTTCGGTCGCGTGCCCACCGTGCGCGGACGTCGGCCCGGTCGGGCAGCAGGTTGTCGAGGTAGTTGATGCCCGCCTGAGGGCTCGAAGCGCGGCCACGCGGGAGCGACAGCGAGAGCGGGGTCGTCCGGGACGAGTCGGTGTACTCGAACACCGCACCGTCGGCGGTCTCGTGGAAGACGCCGAGCAGGTCGCGGCCGACGAACGCGTACAGGTCACGCAAAGCGCTCCACCACGGCGTCGAGGTCTACGGCGTCGAGGTCATGCGGGACCGGCTCGGAGGGAAGCGCGAGGGCGTGGACGCCGAGTGCGTCGAGAACGGAGAGCACCTTGGCCAACTCGGCTCGCGGGTGACCTGCCTCCAGGTCGACCACGAACCGGCGCCCAACTCCGGCCTTCGCTGCCAGTTCAGCCTGGGACCAGCCGTTGGCCAGACGCTGTGTCTGCACCGTCTCGGCTACGGCCTCGGTGGTGGCGAGGAATTTGTTGAGCATGACCCCAGTGTATCGCGGTGTGTTCCCGTACGGGCACACGCTTTCGTGGATGCGTTCTGGCTGGCGAGGCTCGGTGCGAGCGCCGTCTCCCGGTGTTCGCGGTCTCCGCACGAAGGACGCGATCACGAAGAACACGACCACGTTCCCGATTCGGCCAGATCGCGTTCCCGGCCCTCGGAGCACCAGCGGGCTGACCTGCGGCGACCCAGAATCCAACCAGTCCCAACGGCTCGCGGCAGACCCTATCGTGGTCAGCCGTCGTCGGGGCAGGGCGTGCCCCGACGCAGCGAGTAGGGGGCGGTGATCCGGTAGACGCCGGCGCTGGGGGCGACGACCACCACCCAGTCGTCCTCGGGCGGGCCGGGATCGGCCCGGACCGAGAGACAGCCGCGCTCGATGGGGAGCGGGTCGCCGGCGGCGTCGACGAGGGTCAGCCACGGCGAGGCGGGGATCCGGACCAGCACCGAGCCGGCGCTCGGGATCTCGAGGGTGACCTCGTCGTCGCCGAGGGTGAGCACCCGGGCCGGTGGCGCGACGATCGGGGTGGGGTCGGTGACCTCGTAGAGCTGCCAGCTCGCGTTCGACCAGACCGGTGTCAGGTAGGGCAGGCCGCCGGAGACCAGGGCGGCCTCCTCGACCGCGGCGTCGTCCGGCCTGCCGGGGGAGAGCACCACATAGTGGACCGCCCAGCGGTCCAGCCAGGTCCGGTAGGAGTCGGCGGTGAGCGGCACGTCGCTGTCGTAGAAGAGCGGGTTGCGCTCGGCGTCGGTCTGCCGGTTCCAGCCTCGGGCCAGGTTGAAGTACGGCGCCAGCGCGGCCGCGTCGCGGTGGCTCTTGGGCGGCACCACCTCGACCCGGCCCTGGCCGGCGTCGCGCTGTCGCAGCTGTCGCACCAGCGCGCCCAGGTCGGCCGACCAGGCGGCGTCCGGCGCCGTGGTGACCACGTCGCGGGCGGCGGTGGCGACCTGCCAGCTGCCGGAGGTCAGCAGCGCCAGCACGAGCGTGACCGCCCGGGTGCGGCGCCGGCCGCCGGAGGTGAGGATGGCGACCAGCAGCACGCCGCCGAAGATCAGTGCCAGCCGGCCGACATTGGTGCCGATCGGGGACGGCACCAGCCAGGTGAGCACCACGCCGGCGGCGTACACCACCGCGCCGAGCCGCACCGTCCGCCAGGCCCGGGGCGCGGTCAGCGCCACGACGACGCCGAGCAGCACCGGCAGCACCACCGAGTTCCAGTGGATCGGCTGGTGGCCGGAGAACGGGAAGGCCAGCGTGCTGAGCCCGACCACGGCGACCGGCGGCAGCCCGAGAGCGTACGCCGCCGAGTGCCGGTGCCCCAGCCACAGCCCGGCCGCCGCGATGCCGAGGAAGAGGCCCGCCACCGGCGAGCTGGCGGTCGCCAGTGCCGCCAGCAGCGCTGCCAGCGCCCCACGTGGCAGCCGGTAGCGCGGCTCGGCGGCGCGGAGGCGGTCGGGCCAGGCGAAGACGACGGCGAGGGCGCCGAGGCCGAAGGCCAGCCCGAGCCCGAAGGTGACCCGCCCCGAGACGGCGTTGCCCAGCAGCGAGACCGCGCCGACCAGGCTCGCCACCATCGGCCGCGAGACCGCGCCGGTGCGCACCAGCAGCAGCGACAGCAGCCCCGCCGAGAGCGTGCCGGCCAGCACCATCGTGGTGCGCACCCCGATGGCGGCCATCACGAAGGGGCTGACCAGGCTGTAGGAGGCGGTGTGCATTCCGCCGTACCAGGAGAAGTTGTAGGCGCTGCCCGGATGCGTCCGGGCGAACTCCGCCCAGGCGTCCTGCGCCGCGATATCCCCGCCGCTGTTGGCGAGCAGCAGCACCCAGCCGACGTGGAGCGCGCCGGCCACCAGCAGGGTGGTGAGGACCGGCCGCAGCAGCCGGACCCGCGACTCGGTCGTGGGCCGGGCCTCCTGCAGCACCGCCGTCATCGCAGCCGGCGGACGGTGAGGTGGCCGAGGCCGACCGCGGCGGCCGCGAGGACGATGCCGCCGACGTCGTCGAGGGTGAAGTGCCAGCCCCAGTAGACGGTGGAGACCATGATGGCGACCAGGTAGAGCGCCAGCACCGTGCCGAGCCGCCGGTGGCCGTAGTAGAACGCCATCAGCACCACCAGGCAGGTGAAGCCGGTGTGCAGGCTGGCGAAGGCCGAGATGCTGACGAAGGAGTCGGGCGCCTGCGGGTCGGCGAGGAAGTCCTGGCGCTGCTGGAGGTACTCCGCCCAGGTGTCGGTGATCGGGGTGTGCGGCAGCCCGGCGAACTCCTCCGGTGCGCTCGCGAACGGCCCCAGGCTGGGGATCAGGTAGTAGCTGGCGGTGCCGAGCACCCAGGTCCACATCGCCGCCGCCAGGAAGACATAGCCGCGCTTGATGGTGTCGGAGAGGACCAGCGCGCCGATCAGCGAGATCGGCACCAGGTAGGTGAAGGACTTGTAGACGACCATCAGGACGTAGGCCGCCTCGTCCCGTCCGAGTAGGTCGTGCAGCAGCACCGCCGGGCTCTGCCCGAACAGGTCGCGGTCCAGCCGCAGCAGCCAGTCGTCGCGGGGGGTGTTGAAGGCGTCCCAGCTCTTGAGGTTGCGGTAGCAGAAGTAGACCAGGTGGTAGGCCAGCAGCCCGGTCACCAGCAGCGTGAGCCGCTCGACGCAGAGCCGTTGCCGCAGCGTCGCCCGCAGGCTGCCGGTCCGCCAGCTCCGCCAGGCCACGTCGATCGCCAACGCGATGACCAGCCCGACCGCCGCGGTGGCGAGCTTGCCGCGCAGCATCCGGCCGCCGGGGTCCTTGAAGCCGACGTCGACGTGCTGGGACCACACGACCGCCACCGCCGCGAAGGCCAGCACCAGCAGCCAGATGCCGGCGACGAAGCCGTATCGTGCCCGGGCGCGCTCCACAGGCCCGTCGGGGGTCCCATCCGGCAGCTTCTCCGGAAGGACCTCATCGGCCGGAATGCTCGACACGTGGGGCATGGTACGGCGCCGTCGGTTGCGGCGGCGTCTCCCGGTGATCCGGACCGGGCCCGGTCAGCGGCTCGCGGGACCCGTCGAGGTGCTGGTGCGGGGTGTCGGCACGGCCATGTCGTCGACGTCCCCGCGCAGCTTGAGAGCGAGTACGGCGGCCTGCGTCCGGTGCTGCACGCCGAGCCGTGCGAGCAGGCCGGTGATGTGGTTCTTCACCGTCTTCTCCGCCACGACGAGCTCCTCGGCGATCTCCCGGTTGGTCATCCCCTCGGCGATCAGGTAGAGGATCCGGGACTGTCGTGGCGTGAGGTCGCTGATCAGGTCGGCCGCCCGGCGGTGGAACTGCACCTGCTCCACGACACGGGCGGTCACGGTGGGGTCGATGAGGCTGTGGCCGCTGGCGATCAGCCGCACCCCGCTGACCAGCGAGCCGGACTCGATCTGCTTGAGGACGTAGCCGGAGGCGCCGGCCAGGATCGCCTGCGAGATGGCGCTGTCGTCGTCGTACGTCGTCAGGATCAGCGCCTTGATGCCCGGGTCGGCCGCCCGCACCTCGCGGCACACGTCGATGCCGGAGCCGTCGGGCAGGCTGACGTCGAGCACGCAGACATCCGGCCGGACCTCGAGGATCCGCGCCACGGCGTCGCTGGCGGTGCCGGCCTCGCCGACGACCTCGATGTCGTCCTCGGCCTCCAGCAACGCCTTCACACCGGTACGGACGATCTCGTGGTCGTCGACCAGGAACACCCGGATAGAGGCTCCCTCTCCCACGAGCGAGGATTCTGGTGGCATCGAGTGTCGGCGCGCAGCGGAATGGCAGATTTGCCCCATGACGAACGACCGCGACTTCGACATCGTGCTGCTCGGCGCCACCGGGTTCACCGGCTCGCTCACCGCCGACTACCTCGCGACTCACCTTCCTGCCGGCGCCCGGTGGGCCGTGGCGGGCCGCTCCCCGGAGCGGTTGGCGGCACTGGGCCTCGACGCCCCGGTGCTGGCCGCCGACATCACCGACGCCGGCTCGCTGGCCGACCTCGCCGCCCGCACCCGAGTGCTGGTCTCCACCGTCGGGCCCTACCTGGCCTACGGCGAGCCGGTGGTGCGCGCCTGTGCCGACGCCGGCACCGACTACCTCGACCTGACCGGCGAGCCGGAGTTCGTCGACCGGATGTACGTCGCCCACCACGCGACAGCGGTGCGCAGCGGCGCCCGGCTGGTCCACGCCTGCGGCTTCGACTCGGTCCCGCACGATCTCGGCGCCTACTTCACCGTCAAGCAGCTCGAGCCGGTCACCGAGCCGCTCGCCATCCGCGGCGTGGTCCGGGTCGGCGGCAGCTTCTCCGGCGGCACCCTCCACTCCGCGCTCGGTCAGCTCTCCCGGGGGCGTCAGCTCGCCGAGGCCGCCCGCGCCCGCCGCCGGCTGGAGCCCACGCCTGCCGGGCGTCGGTCGCGGGCGGTGGCCGGCCGGCCCGGTCGTGACGCCGAGCTCGGCTACTGGCTGCTGCCGCTGCCCACCATCGACCCGGCGGTGGTGGCGCGCAGCGGGGCCGCGCTGGCGTCGTACGGGCCCTCGTTCAGCTACTCCCACTTCGCCGGCACCAAGACGCTGAGGTACGCCGTGGGCGGGGCTGGTCTGGTCGGCGCGGTGGCGGTCGCCGCCCAGGTGGGTCCGCTGCGGGAGCGGATCGGCCGACGGCTGACACCGGGTGAGGGGCCCTCGGAGGAGCGCCGCGCCAGGTCGTGGTTCACCGTCGACTTCCTTGCCACCACCGGCTCGCGGACGGTGCGTACCCGGGTCTCCGGCGGCGACCCGGGCTACACCGAGACCGCGAGGATGCTCGGCGAGTCGGCGATGTGCCTGGCCTTCGACGACAACCCGCCGACCAGCGGTCAGGTCACCACCGCGACGGCGATGGGCGAGAGCCTGCTGGCCCGGCTGCAGGAGGCGGGGCTGCGGTTCGAGGTGCGCTGAGGCTATCCCGCCCGCCGGGGGAGTGTGGTGCCCCGGGCGAGAGTCGAACTCGCGACCTTTCGCCGTGGGGGGAGTCGGCTGCTCTGCTGGTGTGGTGCCCCGGGCGAGAGTCGAACTCGCGACCTTTCGCTTAGGAGGCGGCTGCTCTATCCACTGAGCTACCGGGGCGGACGGCCCATCTTGGCACCGCGACGCGGGTGCGGTCATTTTGGGGTTCACAGCAACGGCGTCGACACTTGTCGTGTCCGGCTACATTTCCCCGGCAGATCCGACACCCGAGCACACGAGGCACCCCATGACAGACGTCGAGCAGACCCCTGCCCGCGTCGGCGCGCCGTCGGCAGCGGAGTCCGGCGTCGTACGGCGTGCCGAGCCCCGGCCTCCGCGGGGCGGTCGTCGCCGCGCCAAGACGCGCAAGCGGCACACCGTCGCGAAGGTGCTGCTCTCCACTCTGGGCGTGCTGGCGATCCTCTCGGGGCTGTCGGTGGTCTACGGCTACCGCCACCTCAACAACAACATCACCCAGATCGACGTCACCGAGCAGATCACCATCACCCGACCCAAGCACGTCGTGCCGGCCGGGCCCGACGGCGCCCTCAACATCCTCGTCATGGGCTACGACGGCCGCGACTGCGACGGCTGCAATATCGACGGCATCAGCGGCGCGGGCGGCTCCGACACCACGATCCTGATCCACATCTCGGCCGACCGGACCCGGGCCTACGGCATCTCCATCCCGCGCGACTCGCTGGTCTCGCGGCCCGAGTGCATCGACGACGACGGCGAGACCCACGCCGGCAGCTCGCTGGCGATGTGGAACGCGGCGTACTCCGTGGGCGGTGCGGCCTGCACCATCGCCCAGTTCGAGCAGAACACCGACATCCCGGTCGACGACTTCGTCGTGGTCAACTTCGCCAGCTTCAAGAGCATGGTCGACGCGATCGGCGGCGTCGAGGTCTGCATCCCCGAGGACATCGACTCCACCGAGTACGGCATCTACCTCAAGGCCGGCACCCGCAAGCTCAGCGGCAAGCAGGCGCTCGCCTACGTCCGCGTCCGCCACGGCGTCAGCGACAACTCCGACACCCAGCGGATCAAGCGGCAGCAGGCGTTCGTCAGCGCGATGATCAGCCAGGTCATGTCCGCGAGCACGCTCACCAACCCGGTGAAGGTCTGGAAGTTCCTCAACGCCGCCACCAAGTCGCTGACCACCAACGAGGGGTTCGACGCCGATGCCATGGCCGGCATCGCGCTGCAGCTGAAGAACATCGGCCTGGACAACATCCAGTTCTTCACCATCCCGTCCGTGGGCTCCACGAGTCAGCCTGGCCGCGTCGAGTGGACCTCCGACGCGGCGGTCGTGTGGAAGAAGATCCTCAACGACCAGCCGCTCTCCGAGGAGCTCACCGAGAACGCCATCAACGCCGGCAATGTGCCGGGTGTGAGCAGTTCCGCCACCGCGACCCCGTCGGAGAGCGCCACCCCGTCGGAGAGCGAGTCGGGCACCGCGGCCGCGACCCCGTCGGAGGGGGCCAGCGGCTACTCCGAGGAGGAGCAGGCCGCCTTGGAGTACGCCGGGCTGTGCGCATGACCTCGCCGGGAGCCGAGCCCGACTGGCAGCGCAAGCGCCGGCTGGCACGGATCTTCGGCGACGTACTGCCCGAGTCGACCGGCGACGACCGCGACGAGACGCGATCGGAGGATCGGGGCGGTGATGCCTGGCTCAGGGCTCAGGTGCCGCCACACCACGGCTCCTGAGGCCGGCCTCGTGACCAGAGAGTGACCTCTGGCACCACGCATCCGTCACAACCCGCGAAGGCAACAGCGCCGACCCACCTTGGGGTGAGCCGGCGCTATTGGGTCGAGTCGGTCAGGCCTTGGTGGCCAGCGAGTCGCGGATCTCCTTGAGCACGTCGAGCTCGGTGGCGCCGGGCTCGGGGTCGGGGAAGTACCGCTCCTTCGCCTTGGTGTAGGGCGTCACGATCAGGAAGTAGACGACCGCCGCGATGATCACGAACGAGACGATCGCGTTGAGGAACGCGCCGAAACTGTTCTGAACGTTGCCGAAGACTTCTTGGGCCGAGTCGGGCAGCTGCGCGGTCAGCCAGTTGACGAAGGTGTCGACGACCTTGGCGAACGCCGTGGCCATGATCAGACCGACGGCGATGTCGACCAGGTTGCCGCGGAGCAGAAACTTCTTGAATCCGTCCATTACTCACTCCTGTTTTCCGTTGTGGAATCCGCCGGAGGGTCCCACCGAGACGTTCTGACACTATCGAGCGAAGGCGAAGGTGAGGAAGGACCGCACCGCCGCGTTCGTCACGTCGTCGACCAATTCCTCGGCGACTCCGATGATCACTAAACGGCCCTGGAGCCCGGACGTGACGGCAGTTTCGCTGTGAGCTGAGTCGGGCACGGCGAGCACGAGCACGCCGGTGGCGACCTGTGCTGCCCCGGCGGGGCCGTTTGCGGACGGGTCGACGGCCAGCAGGTCGATCCGGTCGCCGGGGTCGAGCAGCGCCGCCATCTCGGCGTCGGGCAGCCTGACCGGCACCGCGACCTGCCCGGGCTCAGCCGCCAGCGCGGCGCCGACCAGCCGGGCGTCGGTCACCGGCTCGCCGCGCCGTAGCGGGGCCGCCAGCGTCTCACCGGCAGGCTCGGCGGTGGCGCCGTCGGGCACCAGCGACGCCGGCACCGAAACGGTGGTCAGGTCGCCGGCGCCGAGCGTGACCCCGGCCGGCAGATCCCGCGCCGCCACGGTCAGCTCGACGCTCGCCGGCGCGCCCGGCGAGAGCGCTCGCAGCGCGGCGAGCACGGCGAGACCGGTCAGCAGCGCGGCCAACACCCGCCGATGCGAGAGCAGCCGCCGGCGGATGCGAAGGAGGACCCGAGAGAGCACCCCACGACGGTAGGACGGATCCCGGGTCGCCGCACCTGCTCATCCACAGGCCGCTCCCGGGTCAGTCGGCGGAGGAGGCGGCGGCCGTGGAGGTGGCCGAGGAGCCGGAGGACTCCGAGGACGAGGAGGAGGAGCCGGACGAGCCGGACGAGCCGGAGGACTCCGAGGACGAGGAGGACGACGTGGTGGATCCGGCGGAGGTCGTGGACGCGGTGTCCGTGGAGCCACGGCTGTCGGTGCGGTAGAAGCCCGAGCCCTTGAAGACGACGCCGACGGCGTTGTAGACCTTGCGCAGCTTGCCCTGGCACTCGGGACAGACGGTCAGAGCGTCCTCGGAGAAGCTCTGGAACTGCTCGAAGGCGTGGCCGCACTCGGTGCAGGCGTACTGGTAGGTCGGCACGATCACTCCTCTGGCGTTAGCGGTTGCGCCAGTAGGTCTCGCGCAACCTTTTAGCACTCGACGTTTGCGACTGCTAATCCTAGCCAACGCCTACGCGAATCGCGCGATTCCCCCCGGGCTGACCGCCCCGGTGACCGGTCGGTCGTGCGGCTCGACCGGCACCTCGACCCCCACCTCGGCGGTGTAGAGCAGCACCCATACTGGTGTGCCCGGTGGCACCCGGGCCAGCGCCCGGTCGTAGGAGCCGCCGCCGCGCCCCAGCCGCGCCCCGGCCGCCGAGACCGCGAGCCCGGGCACCAGCACCAGGTCGGCGGTGGCGATCGCGTCGACTCCCAGGGTCGGGCCCGCCGGCTCCAGCAGCCCCCGCCGCGCGCCGACCAGCGAGCCGTCGTAGACCGCCCAGTCCAGGTCGTTCGACGGCAGCAGCACCGGCAGGATGACCCGCTTGCCCTGGGCCCGGAGCCCGTCGAGCAGCGCGGAGGTCCCCGGCTCGTTGCCGACGGAGACGTACGCCGCCACGGTCGCGGCCCGGCGTACCTCCGGTGTGGCCAGCAGCTGGGTGGCGATGGCGGTGGCCGCCTCGCCCACCTCCGCCAGGCCTCGCCGCCGCCGAGCGGCCAGCAACTGGTCGCGGGCCGCGAGCTTCGCGAGGGAGGATTGCGGGTCGGCCATCCGGTCAGCCTACGATCGACCCTATGGCTAGCGCAGGGCTGCAAGCCGCCGTCGCGAAGATGCGAGCGGCGGACGTGGACGAGGTGGCGATCGAGACCTTCGCCCACTACTACCGACTCATCGAACACGGCGAGACGGGGATGATCCCCGAGAGCGTCATCGACCCGGTCGACATGCCGCGGCTCGCCGACGTCGAGGTCGATCCCGACGCCGCCGTCGAGGCGCTGCGCAAGACCGTCGTCATCAAGCTCAACGGCGGCCTGGGCACCTCGATGGGCATGGACCGCGCCAAGTCGCTGCTGTGCGTGCGCAAGGGGCTGTCCTTCCTCGACATCATCGCGCGGCAGATCATCCACCTCCGCAAGGAGTACGACGCCCCGCTGCCGCTGCTGCTCATGAACTCTTTCCGCACCTCCGGCGACAGCCTCGCCGCGCTGGCCCGCTACCAGGAGCTGCCGGTCGCCGGTCTGCCGCTGGAGTTCCTCCAGAACCGTGAGCCGAAGCTGTTGCTGGCCGGCCTCACCCCGGTGAGCTGGGAGAGGGACCCCGATCAGGAGTGGTGTCCGCCCGGCCACGGCGACATCTACACCGCGCTGCGCGGCTCGGGGCTGCTCGACCAGCTGATCGAGCAGGGCTACGACCGCGCCTTCGTCTCCAACTCCGACAACCTCGGCGCGGTGCCGACCCCGACCGTGGCGGGCTGGTTCGCCGCCGGTGGCGCGCCGTTCGCGATCGAGGCGGTCCGCCGTACCCCCTCCGACCGCAAGGGCGGCCACTTCGCCCGCCGCAAGAGCGACGGCCGGCTGATCCTGCGCGAGACCGCGCAGACCCTGCCCGAGGACCAGGACGCGCTGCAGGACCTCGACCGGCACCGCTATATGTCGACCAACAACCTCTGGTTCGACCTGCGTGCCATGCGCGACGCGCTCGACGCCCGCGGCGGCATCCTCGGCCTGCCGCTGATCCGCAATGTCAAGACCGTCGACCCGGCCGACCCGAGCTCGCCGGAGGTCGTCCAGATCGAGACCGCGATGGGGGCGGCGATCGAGGTCTTCCCCGACTCCACGCTGGTCGAGGTCGGCCGCGACCGGTTCATCCCGGTGAAGACCACCAACGACCTGCTGGTGCTGCGCTCCGACGTCTACGACATGTCGGCGGGCTTCGTGCTCGACCAGACCGTCGAGGAGGTCCCGTTCGTCGACCTCGACGCCGGCTACTACCGCGTCGTCGGCGAGTTCGAGAAGCGCTTTCCCGACGGCTCCCCGTCGCTGAAGAAGGCCGCCGCGCTCAAGGTGGACGGGGACTGGACCTTCGGCAACAGCGTCCAGATCATCGGCGACGTCGAGTTGAGCACTCAGGGTGCGGACCGGGTCGCCCCCGGGTCGGTACTGTCGTCCGGTGCCTGACTCATCGCTGAGCGTTGACGACTACCGCGAGCGGATCCTCGCGGACATCGAGCCGCTGGTCGCCTATCAGCAGCCGCTGATGGACACCCTCGGCCTCGCCGCCGCGGAGGACGTCCACGCGGCGGTGTCGCTGCCCGGCTTCGACAACTCCTCCCACGACGGCTACGCCGTGCGCTTCGCCGAGGTTGCCACCGCCTCGGCCGACGCCCCCGTGCACCTGCCGGTGGTGGGCGAGATCGGCGCCGGCCAGGCCAACCTGCTGGCGCTCGCCCCCGGCACCAGCGCCAAGATCATGACCGGCGCGCCGATGCCCGCCGGCGCCGACACCGTGGTGCCCTACGAGTGGACCGACCGGGGCATCGCCCAGGTGGTCATCACCCAGGCCCCCAGCGAGGTGGGCGAGCACGTCAGGCCACGCGGCGACGACGTCCGCGAGGGCGACCTGGTGGTGGCCGAGGGCACCGTGCTCGGGGCGCGGCAGCTGGGGCTGCTGGCGGCGATCGGCCGGGCCACGGTCGCGGCGCGGCCACGGCCGCGGGTCGTCGTACTCTCCACGGGGTCGGAGCTGCGCGACCCCGGCCAGCAGCTCGGCCACGACTCGATCTACGACGGCAACTCCTATCTGCTCGCCGCCGCCGCGCGGGCCGCCGGCGCGATCGCCTACCGCGTCGGCATCGTGCCCGACGAGCCGCCCAAGTTCCTCGAGGCCCTCCACGACCAGCTCGTCCGCGCCGATCTCGTGATCACCTCCGGCGGCGTCTCGCAGGGCGACTACGACGTGGTGAAGGAGGCGCTGCGGCCGGCCGGGGTGTGGTTCGGGCCGGTCGCCATGCAGCCCGGCAGGCCACAGGGGTTCGGCCGGGTCGGCGAGGACCGGATCCCGATCTTCACCCTGCCCGGCAACCCGGTCTCCTGCTATGTCTCCTTCCACGTCTTCGTGCTGCCCGCGCTGCGCCGGATGATGGGGATCCGTCCGGAGGTGCGCCCGAGCCTCACCGCGCGTCTCACCCACGACGTGCGCTCGTTCCCGGGCCGGCGGCAGTTCCTGCGAGGGTGGTACGACGACGGCTCGGTCTCTCCCGTCGGCGGCGCCGCCTCTCACCTGATCGGCGACCTGGCCGGCGCCAACTGCCTGGTCGACATCCCGGCCGAGGCCGACGCCGTCGCGGCCGGGTCGAGCGTCGACGTGCTCCTGCTGGGGGATTGATGGACCTCACCCACCTCGACGAGTCCGGCGCCGCCCGGATGGTCGACGTGACCGCCAAGGACGTGACCGCGCGGACGGCCACCGCGTCCGGTCGGGTGCTGGTCTCCGCCGAGGTGGTCGCGCTGCTGCGCGGCGAGGGCGTGCCCAAGGGAGACGCCCTGGCCGTGGCCCGGATCGCCGGGATCATGGGAGCCAAGCGGACCCCCGACCTGATCCCGCTGTGCCACCCGCTGGCCATCTCCGGCGTCACCGTCGAGCTGAGCGTGGCCGACGACGCCGTACTGATCTCCGCCACCGTCCGGACCACCGACCGGACCGGCGTCGAGATGGAGGCGCTCACCGCGGTCTCGGTCGCCGCGCTGACGGTGGTCGACATGGTCAAGGCCGTCGACAAGGGCGCCGTCATCACCGATGTCCGCGTCGAGGCCAAGTCCGGCGGCAAGTCCGGCGACTGGCAGAGGTGAGCACCGCCATGAGAGCCGGTGTCGTGGTGGCCTCCAACCGGGCCGCGGCGGGCGTCTACGAGGACCGGACCGGGCCGATCCTGGTCGACTTCCTGCGCGAGCTCGGCTTCGAGACCGACGAGCCGGTGGTGGTTCCCGACGGCGAGCCGGTCGGTGCCGCGATCGGCTCCCTGGTCGCCGCCGGCGCCCGCGTGGTGCTCACCACTGGGGGCACCGGCCTCACCCCGACCGACCGGACCCCCGAGGTCACCCGGCCGCTGCTCGACCGCGAGGTGCCGGGCATCGCCGAGGCGATCCGGGCCGCCGGCCTCGCCAAGGGCGTGGCGACCGCGATGCTCTCCCGCGGCCTGGCCGGCCTGGCCGGCAGCTGCCTGGTGATCAACCTGCCCGGATCCAGCGGTGGCGTCAGGGACGCGGTCGAGGTGCTCCGGCCGGTGCTCGAGCACGCCGTGGAGCAGGCCCTGGGGAGTGACCACTGATGCGCCGGTGGCCGACTCCGGGAGGCGACCATTAGCCCCATCTGGCCGGTGACGCTCATCTCGGACGAGATCATCGTCCGGCCGCTGTCTCGTCGTGACGCCGGCGAGTGGCGCGAGGCACGCCGTCGCAGCGCCGCCTGGCTGCGGCCCTGGGACGCTACGGTGCCGCCGGGCGGCGACGCCCGGCCGACCACCTTCGCCGCGCTGGTCCGCAAGCTGCGCCGGGCCGCCCGGCAGGGGACGTCGTACCCCTTCGCCATCGAGGTCGACGGCCACTTCGTCGGCCAGGTGACGGTCTCCAATGTGGTGCGTGGCTCGGCGCTGTTCGCCTCGGTCGGCTACTGGATCGACGTCGCCTACGCCGGCCGGAACATCATGCCCCGCGCGGTCGCGCTGGTCATCGACTACTGCTTCGCGGTCGGGCTGCACCGCATCGAGGTCGCCATCCGTCCGGAGAACTCCAACTCGCTGCGGGTGGTCGAGAAGCTGGGTCTCCGTGAGGTCGGCTACGCCCCCTACTACCTCCACATCGACGGCGCCTGGCGCGACCACCGGCTCTACGCCGTCACGGCCGAGGAGCAGCCGGCCGGCGGCCTGATCGGCCAGGTCACCTAGGTCGCAATCACGCCAGTCACATGAGTAAATCGCGACACACCTATTGACATTCGCCGGAGGGGCTCCTAGCCCTCCTAAGGTTCTGAGGCGTGGACCCGAGCTCGCTGATCTTCGTCGCCGTCTTCCTTGCGTGGGCGATCTACGGCATCCAGAAGGCGCTCGAGCACCACGAGGCGGGCTCGGTCAGCCGTACCGTCGACCGGTTCTCCCACACCCTGCGCGTCCTCGCGCGCCGCGAGCCCGTCAGCGGTCGCAAGACCCGGCTGGTCAAGCCCGGTGAGACGAGGCAGGCGGCCAAGAAGACGGTCGTGAAGCCCACGCCGGAGCCGGTCTCGGCGGAGCAGGCTCCGCGCCCGCAGCAGCCTCGGCCGGTACGACGCTCGGCCGCCGCCGTTGCCGCCCGGCGTCGCCGGATCGTGCTGCTCGCCATCCTGGTCGCGGGTCTGGCCGTCGTCGCCGTCGCCGCCACCCACCGCATCGGCTGGTGGTGGGTCGCCGCTCCGGTAGCCGTCCTGATCGCCTGGCTGGTGGCTTGCCGGCTCATGGTCAAGCGCGAGCGCGCCGCCCGGCGCCGCCCGGTCGCTGCCCGGCCCACGGTCGCGCCGCCGGCGCGGCAGCCGGTC